>CALDIG010000282.1 GCA_937904375.1 uncultured Prevotellaceae bacterium | reverse complement strand
TCTGCCAGAGCTGGGGCCAGTGGGGTTGGTCTGCGCACTGCTGCTGTAGCTGTCATACCAGTCACTACACCACTCCCACACGTTGCCGCTCATGTCATAGAGACCCAGCTCGTTGGCACGCTTGGTGGCGACTTCATGGGTAGTGCTGCCGCTGTTGTCAAAGAACCACGCCACATCGTCAATGTTGTTACTGCCGCTGTATTTGTAGCCCCGGCTGCGGTTGCCACCGCGGGCGGCATACTCCCACTCGGCCTCGGTGGGAAGGCGGAAGTTCTTGCCTGTCTTCTGGTTCAGCTTGCCGATGAACTTCTGGCAGTCGTCCCAGCTCACCTGCTCCACTGGTAGCTTCGCACCCTTCTTGTAACTCGGATTGTTGCCCATCACCGCCTGCCACAGCTCCTGAGTGACCTCGGTCTTGCCAATGTAATATGACGACAAGGTGACGCTGTGGGCGGGTTTCTCGTCACCAAAAGCGTCGCTACCCTGCTCGGCTGTAGCTCCCATGGTGAACGTGCCGCCCTGCACTTCTACCATAGTGAACGAGATGCCATTCACGGTAAACGTAAGCTCTTTATTGACAATTTCTTTATCGCTATCTAAAATCTCCTCGCTAGCAATTCCACTGCCGCTACCGTCAGATGATGAGCATCGCTTCGCCCCCACCACGATGCCTCCTATTATAGCGGCACAGGCCAGGACAATAGCAGCTATTCTCATTAAGGGAAACTTCTTCTTGGGCTTTTCCCTCGAAGCGCCTGCAGAGCTTGAGCCTCCTTGGGGCTTATACGTTGACGAGCGTGCTGACTCCTCTTTTATTGCCAAGCTCTGCTTGGGTTTCTGCCCACCACCTGGCACTGGTGGGTTCGCTGCCGGCTGCTGCTTGCCGCTTGCAGCCCTCTCCTCAAGATTTACTGTAGCCCCCGGGGCGGGAGTGGCTTTCTTGGTCTTGACCGCCGCCTCACTAATCCCGTCCTTGCCGGTCATGGCATTGAGCACCGCGTTGATTGATGGCGCGCGCTGGCTCTTGTTCATCGCCATGCCACGCTTTATGGCCGCTGCCACATCAGAGCTTATGCCGGCGGGAAGTGCGCTCTCCACAAAGTCGCTTGGCACGTCGGTAGCCTCGATGGGGTCACGGCCAGTGAGCAGGTAGAGGCATGTGGCACAGTAGGCATACACGTCGAGGCGCGGGTCAAAACGCCTGACCTGTGAATACTGCTCAATGGGCGAGTAGCCCGGGCTGATGCCCTGCGAGGGGGTTTTGCTCGTGGGCGTGCCGTCCTGGCGGAAGTGCACCGCGATGCCAAAGTCGATGAGCACCGGCTCCCATTTCCCCCTGTTGCTTTGTCGCATGACAATGTTGTCGGGCTTGATGTCGAGGTGGAGCATGCTACTGTCGTGTAGGCACTGCACGGCATGACCAATGGGGAGCATCACGTCGAGCATCTGCTGCTCGGTCAGTGGCTTGCCGTTGTCGCGCACCATGCGGCGCAGGTCGCCGCCCTCGAGGTATTCCAGGACATAGTAGGCAGTGCCGTTGGCCTGGAACACCTCGTTCACATTCACGATATTGGGGTTGAGCTTGCACACCTGTTGCAGACGCTCACCCTCGTTGATGAAGTCAACAAGGCCATCGCCAACTTCTTCCTGCATGGTCTCGGGAATCTTCATCGTGGCGTTGTCGGCCTCGCGGCTGCAAATGTTAGGGAAGTACTCCTTGACGGCAAAATGCAGTTCAAAAGGAATGTTCCTGAC
Source organism: uncultured Prevotellaceae bacterium (assembly GCA_937904375.1). Lineage (GTDB taxonomy): Bacteria > Bacteroidota > Bacteroidia > Bacteroidales > Muribaculaceae > Sodaliphilus. Next base: position 772 of record CALDIG010000282.1, on the reverse strand, counting down.
CAAGACGTTAGCCTTCACCTTATAGGTAATGCCAAAGCCGCCATGCCCAAGCACATCAACAACCTCGTAAGGGTACTGACCTCCGTTAATGGTAGTTCCTATGGGTAGAGCCCACTCATATTTTTTGTTATCGGCCATAGTTTTTTACAAGTCACTTTCAATCAAACCACAAAATTACGACTTTTTTCTTAAACTCAAAGCATAGACTTGATTCTTTTAGTCAATTTTGAGGAAATCTGAGGAAATCGCCCCCGAATCGCCATCCGCCAATGTGGCCATGTCCTTAAAATGTGAATACAAAAACGAAACTTAACACTTAAAACTTAACACTTATCACTTAAAAACACTACCTTTGCAGCCAAATTAAGAAATTGATATGGCAAATAACACATTATTAAAGCGACTTGAGGGTCTTGACGCGAGGTTTGAGGAGATTCAGACTCTAATCACCGACCCTTCGGTCATAGCCGACCAAAAACGATATGTCAAGCTTAGCAAAGAGTACAAAAGCCTTGAGAACCTGCTGGCTGTGACTCACGAATACAAAAAGAAAATCCAGGACGTGGAAGACGCCAAGGAGCTGCTCGCCAGCGAGAGCGACGAGGAACTGCGCGCTATGGCACGTGAGGAAATTGACACAAATCAGGAGGAGATTCCCAAACTGGAGGAAAAAATAAAGCTTCTGCTCATTCCCGAAGACCCTGAGGACTCGAAGAACGCCATCATCGAGATACGCGGCGGCACTGGCGGCGACGAGGCAGCACTCTTTGCC
>CALDIG010000281.1 GCA_937904375.1 uncultured Prevotellaceae bacterium | reverse complement strand
ACGTCCAAGTACTCTTTCTTTTGCCTTTTCATATTTTTCAACTATTGCCGACATTTTTTCAGCCGATATTAGTAGTACTTTTTTGAACATTCCCGACTCAACGTACATTTTGGCTGTTATCAAAGTGTAGATGAAGCCTGAGCAGCCTGCATTTATATCGAAGTGCATGGCATTTTTGATTCCTACTTTGTCGGCAATAATGCTGGCAGTAGCAGGAAACGGCATGTCGGGAGTTACTGTTGAACAGAGTACAAGGTCAATTTCGTCGGGTGAGGTGCCTGTTTTTTCAAATAGTTGACGCACAGCACGTTCGCCCATATACGACGAGCCTTCTCCTTCTTCTTTCAGTATGTGGCGCTCTTTGATACCTACGCGAGTTGTTATCCACTCGTCGCTGGTATCTACCATGCGCGAGAGTTCCTCGTTGTCGAGCACGTCGTCGGGAACGAAGGATGCTATGCCTGTAATCTTTGCGTTAAGCATAATGCGTTATATCTTATGTTCTTGTGTTCAGTTTATTGGCATGAATAATCAATCCTAAATATACCTCTATTGTTACTGGCTGTGCCGCATGGCAGCAGTCCAGAAGAAGAATATTTAGGATTGAGAAGTCATCTAATTGATAATGAGACTAAATACGTTATACAGCAGCCTCATCGTCAAACACCTTCTTGCCGCGGTAGTAGCCGCACTCGGGGCATACGGTGTGATAAACATGCCAAGCGCCGCAGTTGCTGCAGCGGGCGATAGTTGGAGCCACAGCCACGTCGTGAGTTCTTCTCTTGGCTGTGCGGGTCTTTGATTGTCTACGTTTAGGATGTGCCATTTTTAATCTTATTTTTTATTGTTCTTTATTATCAAGTAACTGTTTCAGAGCCTCCCAACGGGGGTCGATGTCGCCCTCGGCGGCAGCACTCTGCTCCCTTTGTGGTTCTTGCAAGAAATCTTCGTCACTGCTATAAGACTGAGGTGTGTGCTCACTTAGCCGGCCAAGCATTTCCTGGTTGCAGTCACCTGGGGAGTGAGCATGCATCATGGGAATGGTGAGCAGCACGGTGTCTCTAACAATAGGCGAGATGTCAAGCGTCCGCCACGACGACGGTATCACCAGCACATTGTCAATGCTCTCGTCTAGCGCGTCGCCCATTTTAACGGTCAAGTGATAAGAGGTGTCTACCACATGCTTCATATCATCGAGGCAACGGTCGCATGGAATAATAATAATACCGTTGCACACGAAGTCAAGCTCATAAATCCCCTCCTGACTATGTGTGACGCACAAGGCGACATCAACACTTCCGGAGCGAACTTCGGAGGTCTCGATTTCGTTGAAAAACTTGCCATCAACATGGTAGTTAAAATCCTGTTTGCCAATCGGTAAACTAGAGAATGTCAACTTCATCTCAGTCAATTTTCTCAACACTTTCTCGTTAAAATCGGCGCAAAGATAAGAACATTATCGCTAATAATCAACGTTTTTGACCGATTTTTTGATTTTTTTGGCAAAAATGTGGTTAGTAGTAACTATTCAGCGATCTCACCATTATCAAACAAAAAATAATATTTATCATACAATTACAAACAATTTTGACACATAAATCAAACAACAACAAAACCTTACAAGAAAAACAAATAAATTGTTAAATTTTATAACTTTAGAAACTTGAGCCTACTATAGTATCTCCTTCGCTATCCAGGCGCAGGCTTCGGCGTCGGCGAGGGCGTGGTGGTGTCGCTTGAGGTCGTAGCCCAAGGCTGCCGCCACGGTGTGGAGCTGGTGATTGTCAAGGTGGCGGAGTTTGCGTCGTGAGGCGCGCAGGGTGTCAAGGAAGATATAGTCGGGGTAGTCCATCTGGTAGGTGCGGAACACCGCTTTGAGGCATCCCTCGTCAAAGGCGCTGTTATGGGCGACGAGCGGCAGCTCCGCAATAAGCGGCTCAATCTGTGCCCACACTTCGGGGAAGATGGGCGCGTCGTCGGTGTCGTCGCAGCACAGTCCGTGAACTCGCGAGCACCAGTAGCTATAATAGTTCGGCTCGGGCTGGATAAGCGAGTAGAAAGTGTCAACCACCTCTCCGTCACGCACTATCACCACCCCAACCGAGCACACCGAGGAACGCTCGCCGTTGGCAGTCTCAAAATCTATCGCCGCAAAATCATTCATTGTCTTGTTGTTGTCTTGTCATTTTTTTGCAAAGGTACAACAAACTTGCGCCAAATGGCGACAAAAGTTCGAAAAAAAGCGGCGCCTCATTATCGAGGCGCCGCCGTCGCTATTTTGTCATTCCTTTTATAGCCTTACTAATCAATCTAATTATTAACCTAAAACAAATGCTTATGAAAAATTTTTATCTTCTGTTTTTAATTTGCGTGTGCTGGCGTGTTACTCGCCCATGTCGCGCTCAAAACCGCCCATGCTGCCAGGTCCTCCGTGGCCACGACCCGGTCCGTGTCCTCTGCCAGGTCCAAAGCCTTTGCCTGGCTCAAAACCTTCGCGGCCTTCTTTCCACATCTCTTTCTCTTTTTCTTTCATCTCGGCATACTTTGCTTTCTGATCCTCGGTGAGGATGGAGTTTATTTTGCCGTCGAGGGCTTCGCGGTCTTTCTTCTCAAGCTGGCGCATCTGCTCCATGCGGGCCATCTGGGTCTTGTCAAACTCCTGATAGAACTCGGTGAGCTGCTGTTTCTGCTCCTCGGTGAGGTTGAGTTTCTTGTCGAGGCGCTTAACCTGGTGCTCGATACGTTTCTCTGGATCCGGACCACGGCGGTCGCCGCGCTGCTCTAAATCTTGTGCTGTAACTGCTGTAGTGGCTACTACAGCCATCAATGCTAATAAAACTGTTTTTTTCATGATGATAATATTTTTAGAATGTTTAAAATAAAGTTCTTGAAAATGTGGACCCTGACCGTCATTTTGTGGCACAGGGTCCACGATATTATTTTGATTTTTTAGATGAAGCCAGCGATACGGAACACTACTCTGCCGTTGCTGTGCATTGGGCTGTAGATGATGCCGTTGTGAACATAGTGCTTGGCTCCGTTGCGCATCATCACGGTGTGACCTACTGGAAGCGAGGGGACAATCATTCCAACACTTGGACGAACTACCTCAAACTCGCGGCCTATGGAGCTGTAGAACACGCCGTTGTCGTAGATGAAGCTGACGCCTCCAAAGTTCACCACGATTCCCGAAGGACGGCTGGCGAGGCGCATGTCATAGTGCATTGCTGCTGGACGGCCACCAACTGGCGGCATTGGCTTTACAACTCGAGGACCATGACTTGGACCACGCATTTCAACACTTGGTCTGTGGCTCATTGCACCGCCACGCCCGCTGCGTGCCATTGCCGATGGTGCTGCCAGACCTGCAGTCACCAGGATGATCGCGATGCTTAAAATCATTTTCTTCATAATTCTTGAGTTTTTATGCTGTTGCCAGCGGTTATTATTTTTTCTTTGTTGCAAAGTTAAGGTGCTTTTCCACTCTGTGCAATAGTTGTCGCAAAAGTTGGTGGTCAACACCCCGAAAGTAATGGTGAACGACATTTTGCTGTCTTTTGCAGTGTCTTTCTCATCGCTTTCTGTAACTTAGATTATAAAGAGTAGCAATGGTTTAAGACCGTTTTCCAAAACGGGGCGAGGTAGGTGGTCAACGACAAGAAAGTGATGGTAAACAACCATTTTTGATGCTCCCAAATTGATAGGTTTATCAGTTTTTATGTCATTTAGATTGCATAGCTTGACGATTGTTTAAAGGAATTTGATTAACTTTGCAGCCTCAAAACTAGTGCTTTTGTCATGTGGGGAAGGAAAGTTAGGTCTATTTTTGCAAATAATCCTAAAATTTATAGTGATATTGGGAAAAATAATTGTAACTTTACCAGCTCGCAATAAAATATGAAAAAACAAAATTAAAATACACAAATTATGAGCTTTAACAATGCATTGAAGAAAGTCTTGGGACTTGACGGATTTGGAGAGGGTGTTGATGACCTCGATTACTTCGAGAAGAGAAACTACGACAACCCCTGGCGCAAGGACGAAGACGAGAAGAAACCGAGAAATGTACAGCAACGGGATAATGGTAATGACGAGGAGGCTGCTCAAGAAAAGGTGGAAAAACCAGCTTACACTAGAGTGGAACTGCCAAGGCAGCAGGTCGATATGTCGGGACTTGCTGCAAGCCAAGACGTGGGAGTGCCCGAGAATATCCTCAAGAGAATTATGATGATTATCAATGGCAACCTACCAACCCAAATCCTTAACAACCTTAACGTGGAGGCCGAGACACAGGCGATAGTTGAGACGCTAAGACCACAATTCCGTGATTACGAGACTAATCTGCGCAAAAGTGTGCTCGACAGCGCTGCCGAGAAGTGGAACAAAGAGCGCGCCGAGATTATCGACAAACTCAAAGAGACCGACGATAAAGCGCTAAATGCCTACGAAGAAATAGAGGAGTTAAAAGAGAAAGTAAAATCTACCGAGAACTCTCGCAAGAGCACGTTAACTCGATACAATGACCTGCAAATGAAAATGCAGAACTTGATGACCGAGAAGGAGAAGGTGGAGATGGACAACCGCAGTCTGCAAAACAAGATGAAGGTGCTGCAAATGAATGAGGAGAAGAACAAGAGTGGCGACGAGGCTAAGGAAGAACTTCTCAAACTAAACGAAGAACTCACTAAAGAGAAGAACGAAGGACTCAAGTCTAAAGAACGCATCACTCAACTGCAGAAGCAAATCGATGAGCTTAAGGCTAGCGGCAATGGCATTGCAGCAGGTGTGGATTCTAAGCTCCTTGACGAGAAAAATGCCGAGATCGACAACCTTGCGGCTCAAGTGGCTTGGCTGCACCGCCGCCTCGATCAGACGAGCGAGGAACTCGACAAAGCCAATGAGGAACTCGAGCAAGCCGAGCAGCTAGTGGGGGAAATCGAGAAGTTTGAGGAATTAAAGCAGCGCAAAGACGAAGAAATAGCCAGCCTTAAGAAAAAACTCCTTGAGGCAGGGAACGGCGACAATAGTGAGGTGGAAGACCTGAAAGCACAAATCAAGGAGTTGAAAGAGCAACTAAAGAATGCTGGTGGCGACAACAGTGACGAAATCCTTGACAACCTTGATGACGGCATTAACTTCACAGATGACGACGACCAAATGTCGCTGTTTAACTGATGTTTTTTCTATGATAATTGAATGTCAGGAGGGTAAGGTGTGCAATAGTTGAGACCTGTCCTCCTGTTTTATTAAATAAGATTGTGGCGAGTAATAATGCTGTAGTATTCTTAATGCAAGGTGAAAAGATGCCTAAATCTACACTAAACCTGTTGGTAAGGTGTATCGTTGTGGGAATAATAGATATAATTCTATTCTTCTTGCTGCTATTCCTGCCCTATTGCACTCCTGGCTCGCCCTATAAGATTATTGTGCGTGACGCACAAACCGGCAAGCCTCTCGCAGGTGCCAAAGTGGCAGCATCAGTGACCATCGACGATGATGAAGACTCTATCGTAGTGAAGACCGACGATAACGGTGTCGCCGAAATGCCTTTTCAGGACGATGAGGATAGGATCAACGATATGTATGTCACCAAAGATGGATATGGCGGAGAGCGCATCTATCAAAAGGATGTGGATGATGTCTTCGACGATAACAATAGTATGATTGTGAAGCTATGGCCTCCTAGCGGGTGCAGCGACCAAAAGCAGGACAACCTCAATCGTGACAAGGGAATGCACACTGTCGATGACTACGATATGGGGCAAGAGAGCGGTACTTTTGTCTTTGAATACTTTACTGATACAGCTCCCGACGAGATTATTGTGTATGACTGCCCTAGCAACTCTCTGGATGAGGATAAGATAATTTTCCAGTATAGCGGGGCATCTGGTATCCAGGTGTTCAGCAAAACAATGAATTTCTCCTCACAAGTCATAACAGTGGTTGTGAACGGCGGCACTAATTGGTATTATATTGTTCATTGCCCGAGAGACTAAAAAACACTCGCAAAGATAACGACATTCCCCCTTTTATTATTTAATAAGGTGTATCTTCGCTAGAGTGGTCGGAGTCGTTGTATTGTGGGCGTTGATGTTGTGGCGGGTGTGGTTGGTGTCTGCGTTTTGCGGGCGTGAGTCCCGCAGGGGCCGCCCTCAGGCA
>CALDIG010000280.1 GCA_937904375.1 uncultured Prevotellaceae bacterium | reverse complement strand
GCGGCACAACTAGCGAGCAACGCGAGCGGCACAACTAGCGAGCAACGCGAGCGGCTAACCTGCGCAAAGCGCAGTCTATTTACCACTTTACTTGCAGGAATCGTGGACGGATTAACACGTTGAGCCACGCCCAGTGCAGATTGCGCTCGCTATCCACACGCTTCAACCGCTCCATCGTCTCGGTGCCATGCATAAAGGAATATCCCGCCGAGATGGTGACCTCCTTGACTGGCGTGTAGCTTGCCGTGAGTTCTATCTCGTGTCCCAAAGGTTTGTCGAGGTTTTCGGTGTTGGTGGCGATGGCGAAATAGTGATAGGTGGCATTGAACTTCAGCTTGCTTGTGGGCTTGTAAGTGGCGCCGGCATAGTAGTTCTGCAGTCCTGGCGTGAAGCCGTCGAAATAGGAGGAGATATAGAAGAAATCCATCGCGCCATAAAACTTGTGATGCGAGCCGTACACAGGGCTGAAGCCCTTGATTGTCTTGTGTTGAACAAGTCCTAAGCCACCGCCTGGAGGAACGGCAAAATAGGGGTCGCCGCTCAATATGTCGTAACCGGCGGCTATGCTCCATTGTGTTGAGGGCTGGTAGGTGCCTTTCACACTCGCCATCCATGCCGATATATCTAGACCGTAATCATTCTTGCCCATTTGGTAGTAAAACGAGCCTTCGGCACTCCACCTTTTTGGACGATAGCTCATATATGTTCCTATCAGTTGTTGGTAATAAGTCTTCTTAGGAAACTCTTCATTCACGCTTTGCAACCCCTGATTCATAAACAGCAGTGACGCGCCAAAGGGCACCTTGGGGTGGTCGTAGTGGTACCACAGGTTCTGCATCGTCTTATAGGGCTTATCGCCGTTGCGGTATTCGGTGCCGCCGTTCACGCTCTCGCTGTTCTGGTTATAGGCGAGCATGAGATGAATCTTGTGCTGGCGGTTCTCGTAACCCAGCTTCACAAGGTCGTGCGAGAGCGCCGCCATAGCCCAGTCGTTGGAGCCAATGATGCGCTCGTCATCGTAGCTGAGCACCTGACGACCTATCTTGGCGAATAGTCCGTTACGCGCTGTGAGCTGCGCCCACGCCTCGTAGAGGTTGAACGACCCTTTGCCCGCCTGTCCCCACACCGCCGAGTGCTGCGCCGTGATGTGCGCCTTGAGGAAGGTGCGCTCGTAGTCGAGTCCCAACCTGGTGCGCTCCAGGATGAAATAAGCCTTGTTGTCGTTGTCGTCCTCGCTGTCGGGCAAGCCGCCAAGACGCAACTCGCTGCGTGTCATCAGCTCGGCGTCGATGGTGAAATTGTTGAGTTTCTCGCTCTGCGGCTCGCTATCTACGTCCTGTGCCATCACACTGGCAGGCAGCAGCAAAGACACAGCCGCCACTACCCTAGCGAGCATGTCTAGTTTAGCATTCATGGTTATAACATCATTTTGATTGCACAAAGATAGTAATAAATTTTGCATTGCAGAAAGTTGCAACGGTTTTTCTTATTTTTTTTTGTTTAGCTAAAAAATATCACTACCTTTGCAATAGAATATCGCCCGTGTGGCGAACGCTTGCTCGAAGATGCTAGTAACGACATTGATTATTAGACCGTTGTGTCTTCGAGACATATTGTTTAACTAAAACTTTTGATTTTGGATCCTGACCCTTTATCTTGTATTTTAAGCTTCTCTGCACAGTTGTTGCAGTCTTTATCCTTACCCATGTCAATCAATCCACCCACATTAGGCAACTGGGTGGCAATCATAACAGCACTTATAGGTCTTTTGTTCTCGGCGTTCTTTTCGGGCTCCGAGATAGCCTATTTTTCACTGTCGAAGAAAGATATCGAGAGCATAGAGGATGATGCCAAGCGCGATCGTGTAGAGCACCTACTGGAGCAGCCTGAGAAGCTGCTCGCCACAATTCTCATTGGCAACAACCTGGTGAATATCATGATAGTGATAGTACTGAACTATGCTATGAACGAGATTTTTGACCTGAGTGGAGTAGCCAACTTCCTTGTTCAAACGGTGATATTGACGTTCCTGATTCTGCTCTTTGGCGAGGTCATTCCCAAGCTCTTTGCTACCAACAATAACGTGAAGATTGCCACCCTTGCAGCGGCACCCCTTCAGGTGATGTCGGTGATTTTCAGTCCCCTTTCTCGCTTGATGGTTAAGAGCATGGGCTTTGTGCGCAAGGCAGTGGGCAAGCGCGCCGATGAGATTTCTACCGAGGATCTCACTAACGCCCTGCAGATGAGCGACGTGAAGAGCGAGGACGAGAAAGACTGGCTCGAGGGCATCCTCAAGTTTGGCGACAAGACGGTGAGCGAGATTATGACTCCGCGCATCGACATCGTAGACCTCGACATAGAAGAGAGTTTCGACGAGGTAATCAAGTGTATAGTTGACAATGGTTACTCCCGTATGCCGGTTTATGAGGACAACCCCGACAACATCAAAGGCGTGCTGTATGCCAAGGATATCCTGCCCTATATCGATAAGCAGGACAGTGACTTCAAGTGGCAAAAGTTGTTGCGACCGGTGTATTTCGTGCCCGAGTCGCGCATGATTGACGACCTGCTCGAGGATTTCCGCAAGAAGAAGATACACCTGGCGGTGGTGGTTGATGAGTTTGGCTGCACCCAGGGTCTCGCCACGATGGAGGATGTGCTTGAAGAGATTGTGGGCGACATCGACGACGAGTACGACACCGAGGAGAAATTCTATACCAAGGAAAATGAAGATACCTTCATCTTCGACGCCAAGACGTCGATTGCCGACTTCCTCGATGTGACCGAGGTTGACGAGCGGCATTTCGCAAAATATACCGACGAAGCCGAGAGCATTGCCGGCTTGCTGCTCAACATCAAGGGCGACTTCCTCCAAGAAAAAGAGAAGATAACCTGCGGTCCATGCGACTTCACCGTGCTGAAAGTGAAGAAATATCGCATCGCAAAAGTGAAAGTACACATCAATGATAAGTCATAAGTGTTAAGTCATAAGTGTTAAGTCATAAGTGTTAAGTCATAAGTGTTAAGTCTGCTAGACAATCTAGAATTTCTAGAACTTCTAGATCTCTAGAGAAACTGATAACTCAAAACTCAAAACTGATAACTCAAAACTCAAAACTGATAACTCAAAACTCAAAACTATAAACTATAAACTATGAAACATCTATCTTCTAATTTTCGTGCCGTGGGGCTGATGGCTGTTGCGGCACTGATTATGGGCTGGAGCGCACAGTCGCACGCCTGTACCAACCTTATCGCCGGAAAGAAGGCCACCGTTGATGGCTCGACATTTATCACCTACGCCGCCGACTCGCACACCCTCTTCGGTTTTCTTGAATATATCCCCGCCGCCGACCACAAGGCTGGCGAGATGCGCAAGATTATCGACTGGGACTCTGGAAAATATCTGGGTGAAATTCCCGAAGTCGCTCACACCTACAAAGTGGTGGGCAACATCAACGAGCATCAGGTGACCGTTGCCGAATCGACATGGGGCGGACGACATGAGTGCGAAGACACTACTGGACGGTCAATCGTGGACTACGGTAGCCTTATCTACATCGCCCTGCAACGCGCCAAGACCGCCCGCGAGGCGATCACGGTGATGACCGACCTAGTGGAGAAGTATGGCTACGCCAGCGAGGGCGAGTCGTTCTCGATTGGCGACCCCAACGAGGTGTGGGTGCTGGAGATGATTGGCAAGGGCAGCGCCGAGAAAGGCGCCGTGTGGGTAGCCATCCGCATTCCCGACGACTGTATCTCGGGACACGCCAACCAAGCCCGCATCCATAAGATTCCTTTCAAAGACAAAGCCAACTGCCTATACAGCAAGGATGTGGTGTCGTTTGCCCGCAAGATGGGATGGTACAACGGCAAGGACGAGGACTTCGACTTCTCGGTTACCTACTGCCCACCCGACTATGGCACATTGCGTGGCTGCGATGCCCGCGCTTGGTCGTTCTTCAACAGGTTTGCCTCGGGCATGGACCGCTATCTGCCTTATCTCGAAGGCAAGAAGGGTGCCGAGATTATGCCTCTATATGTCAAGCCCGACAAGCTGGTGAGCGTGCGCGATATGCAGAACATGATGCGCGACCATTTCGAGGGCACTCCTTACGACATGACTCAAGATCCAGGTGCAAAGAACTACTTTGGCGTGCCTTACCGATACCGTCCAATGGAGTTTGAGGTTGATGGTGTGACCTACTGCCATGAGCGCGCCATCGCCACACAGCAGACAGGCTTCGTGTTCTGCACACAGATGCGCTCTTGGCTCCCCGACCCGGTGGGAGGCATCATCTGGTTTGCCGTTGACGATGCCAACACCGCCGTCTTCGTGCCTATGTACTGCTGCATCAACGAGGTGCCCGACTGCTTCCGTGAGGGCAAGGGCGACCTCTACAACTTCGACTTCGATGCCGCATTCTGGGTTAACAACTTGATTGCCAACCAGTGCTATCACCGCTACTCGCAGATGATCCCCGACGTACGCCGCGTGCAGCAGGGGCTGGAGGATGCGTTTGCCGCTCAGCAGCCACAGGTGGAGGCTAAGGCTGCCGCCATCTACAAGAGCAACGCCTCGGAGTCTATTGAGTTCCTGACCAACTACAGCGTAAACAGCGCCCAAGATTATCTTACCAAATATCAAGACCTCGCCAAGTATCTCTTCGTGAAGTTCCTCGACGGCAATATCAAGAAGGAGAAAGACGGCGAGTTTGAGCGCAACGCCTACGGCAGCCCAGTGCAGCCCAAGTTCGGTGGCTACACACAAGACTACTTCGACGCCATCGTCAAAGGCAGCGGAGACTACCTGCGAGTGAAAGAGGTTGAGAAGTAAGCCGTGACGCTGCGCTGGTTGTGACGCTGCGCTGGTCGTGACGCTTCGCTGGTCGTGACGCTTCGCTGGTTGTGACGCTTCGCTGGTCGTGACGCTGCGCTGGTTGATTAATAATAAACGATTCACAAATGACAAACTATAAGAATATTGAAGTTTGGAGATATAGTTATGATTTGTCTCTATATATCTACGAATGTTCAAAATCATTTCCTGATGATGAGAGATATGGACTGACATCACAACTTCGCAGAGCAGCGATATCCATACCCATCAATATTGCTGAAGGGGCAGGGCGATCGTCAAATAAAGATTTTGCCCACTTTCTTCAAATAGCCATTGGGTCAGCTAATGAGGTAGAATGCGAGTTAATGTTAGCTCATGATTTGCACCTTATAGAAGAAGAGACATTTAAGACCTTGTCTTCCAAACTGATAAAAATAAGAGTAATGGTAATGCTGTTATCTTTCAGAAATTCATTGCTAAATTCTAAAAGATAAAAACAGGCCTATTGGTCATTTTGCAGGATAAGAAGTGCCTGAAGAGCCGATTCACACTG
>CALDIG010000279.1 GCA_937904375.1 uncultured Prevotellaceae bacterium | reverse complement strand
CAACCCGCGCCACTACTGGCGCTACCGCATGCACATGACCATCGAGCAGCTCATGATGGAGCGCGCCCTGAAGGATGCGGGAATCGCTGCCAACGAGGTTGACTATATCAACGTGCACGGCACATCCACTCCCATTGGCGACCTCAGCGAGGCACAGGCTATAATCGAGGTGTTTGGCAAGCATGCCTATGACCTGAACATCAGCTCCACCAAGTCGATGACCGGTCACATGCTCGGAGCTACTGGCGCTATGGAGGCTCTGTTCTGCGTGAAGGCCTGTCAGGAAGATATCGTTCCTCCCACCATCAACCACATTGACGGTGACAACGACGAGAACATCGACTACAACCTCAACTTCACTTTCAACAAGGCTCAGCGCCGTGAGGTGAAAGTGGCATTGTCCAACACCTTCGGCTTCGGCGGTCACAACGCCAGCCTGATTGTGAAAAAGTACTGATTAGTTAAACCTAAAGATGGCAAGGCAAGCACTATAGCTTCCTGCATGAGGCATGTGGTGATCCTGCCATGAAAATGCTTGACTCCACACAACCTTGTTTAACAGAATCATATCAGTCATAAAGTTCCTTTTCGCTAAGGAAAAGGAACTTTATGTTTTTATTCATGGAATAACAGGGTTCTATCCGCTTCATATCGAGTACTATAAGCTCGCGTTCGTGCACCGTTCCATGCCAGTGAAGACTGCCGACGGCCGATGGGCCAACAATGAGCGCCTGGAATATCTGGGCGACGCTATACTCGACGCGGTTGTGGGAGCCTATCTCTATGAGCACTACCCTAAGAAACACGAGGGCTTCCTCACCAGCACGCGTGCCAAAATTGTGCAGCGCGAGAGCCTCAACCGCATAGGCAAAGTGTTCCGCCTTGAGTCGCATGTGAGGGCATCGACTCACTCATCGAGCCACAACTCCTACATCAGTGGTAACGCCGTGGAGGCTCTGGTGGGTGCCATCTATCTCGACCGTGGCTACAAAGCCTGCAAGGACTTCATAGAGAAAAAAATAATTGCCGATAACCTTGACCTCAAGGAGCTAGTCAAGACCGAGCAGAACTACAAGTCGCGACTCATCGAGTGGACGCAGAAGTATAGGGTACAAATCGAGTTCCAGCTTATTGACACCATTAACGACACACAAGGCAACCCGGTGTTCCGCACAGCCGTGCTGTTAGGGGGCGTCTTTGCCGCCGACGGCGAGGGCTACAGCAAGAAAGAGTCGCACCAAGCCGCAAGCAAGAAAACCTACGAGCGGCTCAAGAAAGACCAAATCTTCCGCGAACAAGTGCTCTCAACAGCAACCCCTTCTTAAGGTTGGGACGTTTTTTGTTTCTAAAACAACTAAATCATTATTAATTAAATGAAAAAGATACTTTTGTTACTGGCAATCATGTTGCCCTTTGTGCTCATTTCATGCGGTGACGATGACGATGTACTGTCTCCTATGGAACAAGACCTAGTGGGCGAATGGGCTATCATCATAACAGACAACACACAGCCAGATGATTTTCATTTCGTCTTCAAGAAAGAGAGAACCGGCTCACGCCGACGCCTCGTGAACGGTGAAGTGGTTTCCGACGTGCCCTTCAACTGGACTCTGCAAGGCAGCACTTTGACACTCAATTATGCTGGTCAGCAGCTCGTCATGGAGATTTCGTTGACAATCAATCAGATGCATGTGGTGTATGTTACCACAGGAGTCACCGAAGATTACAAAAAAGTCGTCAGCGCAGAATAATAGGTGAAACTTTTTCATCTCTTGCGGCATTATTGTTTAATAATGGCGACATCACAAAATAGTCACTCACAGTAAAACCATGAGACGGCTTATCCACCCAGGATTTAGCCTGAATTATTCTTTTTTTCATAGTGTGGGAAAAAATCTTATCTTTGTGAAAAATATCTGCATTATTACAGCAATGAAACGATATGGGTTGACATTTGCGCTAGTGATGCTGTTGATGGGCATGACTGCTGGCGCGCATGAAATTATAAAGTTTAATCTCAAGAGTAGCGACAGGTATTATCCTGGCACTGAGCGCGAGATTCAGGTGTATGTGCCCGATGCTTATGACGGCAAGACACCTGCGTGCCTCTATGTGGGGCTTGATGGAATTCTGTGCAACGCACCCAATGTGATGGACAGCCTTATCGCCGCCGGCAAGATGCCAGTGATTATCGGCATATTTTTGCAACCAGGTGTCATCAAAGACAGCGACAGCAACGTGCTACGCTACAACCGCAGCAATGAGTTTGACATGACCACTGGCATTTTTGCATCCTTCATCGAGAACGAGCTGCTGCCACGCGTAGAGCAGTTGACAACTGCCAAGGGCTATCCCATTAAGCTCTCGAAGCGAGGTGCCGACGGCATGATATTTGGTCTAAGCAGTGGCGGCATAGCGGCATTCACGGCTGCTTGGCATCGCCCTGACTTGTTCAGCCGTGTTTTCAGCGGTGTGGGCACCTTTGTGGCGATGCGTGGCGGCAACGACCTACAGGCAATAGTGCGCAAGAGTGAGCCGCGTCCGCTTCGCATTTTTCTTCAAGATGGCACCAACGACGTGTGGAACCCACTCTTCGGCCATTGGTACGAGGGCAACCGCATGCTTGCCTCGGCGCTTGATTTTGCCGGCTACGATGTTCGTTACGACTGGAGCGACTGTAATCACGGCGTAAAGCGCGCCAGCGAGATTTTTCCCGAAGTAATGGAATGGATGTGGCAAAGCTGGCCCGAAGCCCCCAAGTGCGGCAAGACCCAGAACAACCTTCTCGACACCATGCTTGTGGATGGCAGCGAGTGGCGACATGAACCATTTCAGAGCGTACCGGGATTGCCTGAGGCGATCTACCCAAGTGGAAAACTTAAAGCATTTGTTCACGATGGAACCAATTGCTTGTGGCAGAGTGTTATTAGTGATGCAGGTGAGCAATGTGCTCAACCTTTCTATTGGCTTCACAGTTATGACAACTCTCAATTGACGATTAGTGCGATGGAGTTTGATGCTGCCGGCGACTTGTGGGTGGTGACTAATGCCGGTATTCAAATATGCGACCAGAATGGTCGGGTGCGTGGTATCTTGATGCTGCCTCATGGTGTTGATGCTGCCGAAATAAACCAAATAAAGATTGAAGATGGCGAAGTGGCACTGTGGAGCAACAAAGGGGTGCGATATGTGCGTTCATTCCATGTCTTTGGTCACAAGTGGAATTTCCCCAAGAGCCAAGGGCAAGGGTGAAACAATGCATAATGCACAATTCATAATGCATAATTAAAAACGATGCAACAGCACAATAACAGTCAAGCGCAGCACGAGAAATTTGTTAAGTTGACCACTGAACCTGTGGGGCGGCTGGTAACTGGGCTTGCTGTGCCGGCGATGGTGAGTATGCTTGTGACGGGGTTCTACAATCTTGTAGATACTTTCTTCGTAGGGCAGCTCAACACACAGAGCGTGGCTGCGCTGGGCATTGTGTTTTCCTATATGTCGATAGTGCAGAGTATCGCCTTCTTCTTTGGGCAAGGTGCTGGAAACTACATCTCACGAATGCTCGGGCATGAAGATACTCACAACGCCGGTGTGATGGCATCGGTGGGACTTGTTTCTACATGGCTCACAGGTGCCGTGATTGCTGTGATAGGCTTTACGTTTATGCAGCCAGTGCTGTGCTTCTTTGGTTCCACCGAGACTATTTTGCCCTATGCCTGCGACTATTACACCTTCATATTGCTTGGCACGCCGTTCATTATGAGCTGCTTCACGCTCAACAACCTGATGCGCCACCAGGGCAACGCCATGCTCTCGATGGTGGGCATTATGACCGGCGCGGTGCTAAATGTTGCGCTTGACCCAATTTTCATCTTCGGGTTGGGACTCGGAGTGAAAGGCGCAGGCATGGCAACGGCACTCTCGCAGGTAGTGAGCTTCACTCTCATGCTCATGCTCTCGGGGAAGAAAGGCGGAGTGCCCATTCAACTGTCGAAATTCAAGCCGTCGCTGCAACGTTACCGCGACATAGCCGCTGGTGGACTCCCGTCACTGGCTCGTCAGTCGATGATGGGCATCGCGGCGCTTATCCTCAACCATGTGGCGGGACTATATGGCGACTCGGCGATTGCTAGTTTCTCGGTGGTGAGCCGCATCACCATGCTCGCCAGCGCGGCGATGATAGGCTACGGACAGGGGTTCCAGCCGGTGTGCGGCTTCAACTACGGTGCAGGGAAATTCGACCGTGTGAGAGCAGCCTTCATCCACAGTTGCAAGGTATCGACGATTTATTGCACCATCCTCGCTGTGGCGGGATTTATCTTCGCCCGCCAATTGGTGTCGCTGTTCGTGGCGAGCGACCCCGAGGTGAGCCGCATCGGCACCGAAGTGCTGCGTTACCAGTGCCTGGCATTTCCCTTGACGGGTTATGTGGTGATGGTGAACATGTATTTGCAGAACATCCGCCACACCGTGCCGGCAACCGTCATGGCGATGTCACGGCAAGGCATCTTCCTGATTCCCGCCCTGTTCCTCGGCAACTGGCTGCTCGGTTTCTTCGGAGTGGAGATTGCCCAAGCGGTAGCCGACACAGCCTCCTTCCTACTCGCCATACCATTAGGCATTAAGACCTTAAATGCCATGGGGAAGGTCTCATAATGCACAGCATAGTTGTCAATATCAAACAAAAACAACAAAACTTGACAAAAATACAAGAAATGTACTTTTTGTTGTTTGTTTAATTTGTTCTTCTTTGTTGTCTTTGCTTGATGAAAATTGGGTTGGATTTGATTAATGCACAATTTATTATGCTGCAATTCTATCGGTTCAGTCGCAAAAAGGTGGGGGTAAGACAAGTCGGAGACTTGACCATGTGCGAAACACATTGTGCCGTTCACGGCGGAGCCGTGGGCGGC
>CALDIG010000278.1 GCA_937904375.1 uncultured Prevotellaceae bacterium | reverse complement strand
CAGCCTCCCACTAAAACTTATTTAACTATATAATAATACACAGTCGCGTCAATAATATACCATAAACTTTATAATTTTGCAATGTTTTCCATGCCATTGATGGAAGAATAAAGCTTTAAACCAATAATTTATAAACATTTAAACACAACATTGCCTATTGACAAGACCATTACTTTATTAACCAACACATAAGAAGTAATGACAAAATTAGCAGACATTAGCGATGACAAGCTCATCGCAAGGTATGTCGAAGGTGAGAATGAGGCTTTTGATGCGCTCATAGAGCGACACAAAAACCGCATCTTTAATTATATCTTTCATTCGGTGAAGGATGAAGATCTTGCCAACGATATCTTCCAGGAAACATTTGTCAAGGCAATAATGACCATCAAGCAAGGACGTTATGTGGAGAACGGCCATTTCCCCGCATGGATAACACGCATTGCACACAACCTCATTATCGACTTCTATCGCCAGGAGAAATCAGAGAACGTGCAGTCGAGCGACTCTACCGAGGTCGATATTCTTAACCGCAAAGAACTCAGCGAAGCAACGATTGAGGACAATCTCATTGTTGACCAAATACATAGCGACGTGCGACGACTGGTGACAGCACTACCCGCCAACCAGCGTGAGGTGCTTCTCATGCGCTACTACAAGAACATGAGTTTCAAGGAAATTGCCGACCGTACCAACGTGAGCATCAACACCGCTCTAGGACGCATGCGTTACGCTATTCTCAACATGAGGCGTCTTGCAATAGAGAACAACATCGTCCTCACGATGTAATTGCACAAGGACTCCACAATGCGAAAGCCTTTACTTGGTTGGGTTCTATAAATTATTAAATGGATAATTTATAGAATCCATCATTTTTATTCAGAACTGACCATAGATAAAAGGCTGTACTTCGGCACTGGAGAATTGAATCACCAGCTGTACTACTGTGATGAATACCAGCAGTTTTACCGACCAGTGCGACTTAACAAAAAGACGGCTCAGCAACTCATAAACAACCTTTGGCACAAAGTGCAACGCAAAGATGACGATAATAAGATAGCACCATGTCTTCCTTGCAGTAAAGAATGGAACGAGATAGTCAAGGTCGAAGTCGGTAAACGACTTTTTCACCACTATCCACACTGTCTCAAAGGAGTCAACGCCTAGCATCATCATGGTGTAGCATGCAAAGACAAAAGTGATGAGCCAGCACAAGAATTTCACCACTGCATTGTCGCTCGGGAAAACGGCATCGAGAGGCTTCTTGGTGAGTTTGTGCAAGCAGAGCGCCACACCATGCACCCCACCCCACGCCAGGAAGTTCAACGTCTCGCCATGCCACAAGCCACCAATGAGCATTGTCACCATGAGGTTGAAATGCTGACGCGGCTTGCCCTTGCGGTTGCCGCCGAGAGGGATATAGACATAGTCCCTCAGCCAACTCGAGAGCGATATGTGCCACCGCCGCCAGAACTCCGTCACGTTTTGCGAGCGGTAAGGGAAGTCGAAGTTGATGCCCAGGTCAAAGCCCATCATGCGCCCCATGCCTATCGCCATGTCGCTATATCCCGAGAAGTCGCAATAAATCTGCAATCCGAATCCTAACACCGCCATCGCCAGCTCAAAGCCGCTGTAGCCAGCGGCATTGCCAAAGGCTATCATGGTATATTGCCCGAAATAGTCGGCAAAGACAGCTTTCTTGATTACGCCCACAAGTGCCAACCAAAAGCCGCTATACACCATATTTTTAGTTGGTTTCTTGTTTTCCTTGAGCTGTGGAAGGAAATGCGAAGCCCTCACAATGGGACCCATCGCCAAAGCCGGGAAGAACGACAGGTAGAAGATATAGTCCAGCCAATTCTCGGCAGGCTTAATCTTCTCCTTATACACATCAACAACATAGCTGATGGTCTTGAAAGTGTAGAAGGAGATTCCCAGCGGCAGCACCAAGTCGAGCGGCTGGAAATTGTTGTGCAGCAAGTCGTTGAGACTGGTGATTACCGCATCGCTGTACTTAAAGAAACACAGAGCGCCTGCCGAGAGCACAATGCTCAACATCAGCCAGAAGCGGCGCATCCTTATG
This sequence comes from uncultured Prevotellaceae bacterium, assembly GCA_937904375.1. Lineage (GTDB taxonomy): Bacteria > Bacteroidota > Bacteroidia > Bacteroidales > Muribaculaceae > Sodaliphilus. Next base: position 6,512 of record CALDIG010000278.1, on the reverse strand, counting down.
GTTGGCTCTTGATGAATTTGTCGTGCCAAGAACCAGTCAATCAACGATGTGGCAACGAGCAACAAGAAAAACAACCCACTCGATTTATAGAAGAAATAAAGACTGAACGCAACGACAAAAATCATCATCTGTGTCCGGCGCGACTTCAACAGTCCATATATCGGCAAGAAAAAGAGGAAGAGCACCCAAAACAGCCCGCTATTGAAAAGCAGCGGGTTATGAGGGTCGTAACTCAAAATGTACCCGATGTTTTGGAACATTGTTGATATATCAAATGTCGTTGCGTCCATAATTATTAGTAAACAAGTGAACAAGTTGACAAGCCAATAGTTTTTTAGTAAACAAGTGAACGAGTAAACAAGCTAATAGTAATTCGTTTATCGTTTATCGAAGACAGTGATGAGATTAAAGGCAACGCACTCTAAACTCTAACCTCTAAACTGCGTGAAGCGCTCTAAACTATCTAAGCGGCTGTATGAGTTCTAGTTTTGTGGGACGGGCAGTCTCGCCAGATGACGGTGCTTCTAGGCGGATGGGGTGAGCCGACTGAGTCATAATCCATTTGCAGATACGGTCGGCCCACAATATCGATGAATCGGCTTTAGGATGGGCACCATCTTTCTTGCGGTTGTAATGCTGGTCGGGAGTGTAAGAGAGATAGAAACAACCAGGAGGCACACTCTCATTAATCATGTCGTTGATGCCAGTGTCATCCTTCCAGTTGGGAGGTCCAATCCAGACGTAAGGGATATTCCCCATCTGCTTTATAATCTCATCGACATACTTCTGCCTCTTCTGCCTGATGTCACGAATAAACAGCTCATTGCCGCCAAGGGTAATCATGATGTAATCGGGTTTATACTTCTTGATATAGTCTTTGAGCGTGGTGCGTGAGCCATAGACCTCGGTTGTGGAACTGTACCACACAACGCAATAAAGCGTGTGACCATTCTTCTTGGCGTAGGCCGACATGCGGGGGAACAGGCACTCCACCATCGAGTCGCCAATAAAGAGAATTGTCTTCTTTGTCGTGTCCATCTCTACCTTTCCCGACTTCTTGCGAGGAGGAACAGGCGGCTTCTCGCCCTTCTTTGCACTACGCTGAGGATCAGAAGCAAAGAGTGTTTCATTAAACGTGCCCTTCTTGATCTCAGTTTCTCCAAACTTTAATTCCAAATCCGAATTAGAAAACGCATAAAACACGCCTAACCCCACAAGCAGGATGGCACAAATCGCAAAATAGGCTTTCTTCATTTTTTAGTAAACAAGCTAACAAGTAAACGAGTAAACGAGCAAATAGTAATTGCCGCTTTAAACTTTAAACTTAACTCATTTAATGAGCTTAACACCGATGCCGGGGATGTCGTGGAGCGTGATTTTGCCTTTCTCCACTGTCATGCCCTCGAAGCGGTCGTTGGCGATAAGCAGGTTTCCGTCAAGGTCGGCGAAGTCAACCACCGGCGACAGGTTGGCGGCGGCAGTAACGGCACACGATGTCTCGGTCATGCAGCCTATCATTACCTTCATGTCGAGCGCACGCGCCAGAGTCACCATCTTGTGAGCCTCGTAGAGACCGGTACTCTTCATCAACTTGATGTTGATGCCGTCATACACACCCTTGAACCTCACGATGTCGGGCAAGCGCTGGAATGCCTCGTCGGCGATGATGGGCAGTGGCGAGCGCTCACGCAGCCAAGCAGTCTCCTCAATCATAGCCTTGTCAAACGGCTGCTCCACAAAGATGCAGCCACGATCTTTGAGCCAATAGCACATTTCAAGCGCATGCTCTTTATTTGTCCAACCCTGATTGACATCTACACAGATGGGCACATCGGTCATGCTCTTTATGATTTCAACAGTCTCCTGGTCATTGTCAAGACCCATCTTAACCTTCAGGAGCTTATAGGGAGAAGCCTCTTCCACCTTTTGACGCACCACTTCCTCAGTGTCGATGCCTATGGTGAAACTGGTCACTGGAGCATTATCGGGGTTATATCCCCAAATCTTGTACCAGGGCTGCCCCATAATCTTGCCTAGCAGGTCGTGAAGGGCGATATCCACACTCGCCTTGGCGGCACGGTTGTTGGGAGCCACATTATCAACGTAGGTCAAGATGTCTTCAATCTTGAAGGGGTCGTTAAACTGGCTCAGGTCAAGGCTGCTCAAGAACTTGGTTACGCTCTCAACGCTCTCGCCAAGATATGGTGGCATCGACGCCTCGCCATAGCCAACGATGCCGTCATACTCAAGTTTTACCTGAACGTCGGGCGTGGTGGTGCGGCTGTAGCGTGCCAAGTTGAACGCATGGCGCAGTTTTAACTCGTATGGCTCAAACGAGAGGTTAAGCCTTCCTGTTTTAGCCACCTTCTTGGTGGCCTTTCCCTTTGCAGAGATTGAAATAGGGGCTGAGGCAGCTATCAAGCCAAGCCCTGTGCCCACAAGAAAATTTCTTCGATTCATGTTATTATATTTTAGTTTAATTTATTAGCTAATTTCGTCTGCTCGAGTGTTCGAGTGCTCGAGCATTCGAGACTAGTGGCAACTGATGCTCCCAAAGAAATACCAGTCATGGTCTCGCACATATTTTATACCCTTAGTGCCAACCATGCCATTGATGCGACTGATGGAAAGCGGACTATAAAGATAATCGGGAGCGTCAGGGTTGAGGTCATTAATCTTCACTTGGCCTGAGCAATGAATGTACTTGCCGTCGCGCAGATAGAGTCCCACATGCGTCACACGGCCAGTTTTGCTGTTGCCAAAGAACAGCAGGTCGCACAACTGAGCATCGTGCCAGTCGGCAATCTTCTTTCCCGTAAGTGCCTGCTGCGACGCGTCACGCTGCAAGATAATGCCGTTAGAGAAATAAGAAACCTTGGCAAGTCCTGAGCAGTCGGTGACCTTTGTTGATGTTCCGCCCCACAGGTAGCTTGATCCCATCATGCGGCGAGCAGTCTTTTCTATCTTATTGAGGTCGAGAGGCTGCTGCGCCCACTTGTCAAATTGCTCCACACTCGACGTTTCCACCCATCCAGTGCGGCCATCGGGCGTGGCGAGCTCAATCCACTTGCCTTTCTTGCCCTTGAACTGCAAGATGTCACCAAGCACCAAGTCACTCACGGTCTCGTCTCCCTTGGGCTTCGTTACGAGCCGGTCGTCATAGACAGTAACAATATAGCGTTCTGACATCCTCCACTCTTCAAAAGCCTTTTCGTTAAGGAATATCACAGAACTCTCAGGAACGTAGGCTATATAATCGTCGGGACACTGCACGCGCAGCCAGTCCCCCACTTCCTCTATAACACGCAATGGAGTACCCATCACACACTGAGTGGCAATTTCGCCCGAATGCTTGGGGTCACATCGCAGAGTAGCAATAGATAGTTTTACTAAAGCCCACTCCTTTTCGGCAGGAATGTTTTCTTCCAAGACCCTAACGCTATCAATATAAGTAAGATTATATAGATTTAGTTCTTTATTAATCAAATATTTTTGGTAAGAGTTACCTACAGTGCCTTTAACAACAGGAATCTCAGTGCTATCCGAAACTGTAATGTTCCATATCGCTACCCTTGCATCAGGAGCTACTCGCGCCTTGAGTTGTCCAAGAACAGTGTTAACGTTAATGTCAAAATCATTGGCCACTGCAGTTAGTGATAAAAGAGCGACCAAAATCATTGTTAAAATTCTTCTCATCTTTTTATTTTGTCTATCGAGTTAACAATCAAATGCGATTTCCAAGTGTCGTAGTAGAGGTTGCCTTTACGCCACTCTACCTCACCAGGCTGGAAATCGACAGTCTCACTGCGGATATACTTCTTCTCGGGACTCAACTTGTCGCCAATGGCCTCGTTGGATGCCATGCGATACACATCGATGCCGGTGGTATAATAGCTGTTCATGGGTGTGCCCACAGCGCTTCGACCAAAGGACTGGTCTGTTGGCACCCAGCCAATACCCTCGAAATAGGTCTCAGCCCAATCGTGCCAGTTCACCTCATCGGGGTGCAGCATCCAACCACTCTCCCACCGTGCGGGGATGCCGAGGCTACGAACCAAAGTTATATACATCAACGCAACCTGGCCGCAATCGCCATGACCGTTCGCCATTACATACTCGGGCATATTCTTGATGGTGCTGTACTCGCGGGCGCCAGCCCAGGGATAGGTCATCGAAATCCAGTCAAAAATCTTGGATGCCTGAAGCACGGGATTGGTCTCTCCTTCCACTATCTCACGAGCCAGAGCACGAGTGTCGTCGGTAATCACAATGTGTGGAGGATAATCGCCAGTAAACTCCTTATATTCGGGACTATCTGTGTTATAAGGCTCCAGCATTGCCAAGAGGTCTTGCTGGCAGATGTGGCGCTCGGCGACATCGTAGCTGAATGTGTATTCAAAATGCGTGGGTTTGCCTTTCTCGGCAACGCCTTCCATATACACCGTGTGATGCTTGCTGCCCTGGCTGAACGTGACATCGCGGTTGCTGCTCTCAAGCTTTATGTTTTTCTGCCTCAAGTTCTCGTAGGGGAATGGCATCCACACCCGCAGCGTCTCGCCGGCGGGAACAGCGTCGGCATTGACATCGAGATAGAAGGTGATGTTTATATGCCTCCAGTCGCGCAGGCCGTTCTCATCGGCAGGCGACTGCATCGCCTCAAGGTAATACTTGCGGCGGGTGTTGTAGGTCTCCATCTTATCGGCGTCGTGGTCTTCTTTCAGCTCGTCGGCAAGCAGCCACAGGTTCCTAACCGACTTGCGGAACCACCACTCCTGGCCGTCGATAATCATGTATTCTATCTTCTTGTCTCGTTTCCATTTGGCGATTTGCTGATCGGTGACTTCAGGCATCTTTTCTTTAATGAGATTAATGCCCGAGTCAGGTGTCATGGTGAAATCCTTCCTGATTCTAGTCATGATGGTGTTGAGCGAGTCTATCCTCACTTCTTCGGCGACTCTCACTTTTTTGGGCAGTGACTGCATGAATTTCTCGGCTTTCTTGAATTCGCCTCGTTCCATCATACCCTCAACTTGACTCACCCAGCTCGATTGAGCCATCACTAATGATGCACTCAACATTACCAGCAACAACAAAATAGTCCTAAAGTTTTTCATTAAATAGTCTAGTTTTGATTTTAACCCACAAAGTTAATGAAAAATTAAATAACAACACCTATTATCCAGTTTTTTTACTTTTTTATTAGCACATAATTTAATAATATAAGATTTCTGCATACCTTTGTAGAAAAAAATAAGGATTATGGAAATACGCAGAGCTGAAAATCGGGATATACCTCGCATCCACGAATTGCTGACTCAGGTCAACAACGTGCATGCCGACGGAAGACCCGACCTTTTCAAGAAGGGAAACCGCAAATATACCGATGAGCAACTTGTGGCGATAATCGCCGACCACGAGAAATCGCCGATATTTGTCCTAACCGATGACAACGACATGGTGCTGGGCTACTGTTTCGGCATTGTGGAGCAGTTCATCAACGACAACAACCGCACCGATGTCAAGACACTATATATCGACGACCTCTGTGTTGATGAGAAATACCGCCGCCAGCACATCGCAAAGCGGCTATATGACTATGTGATAGACTTTGCCCGCAACAACGGGTTCTACAACGTCACTCTCAACGTGTGGGAGTGCAACCCCGGCGCGCGGGCGTTCTACGACACATGTGGAATGAAACCTCTGAAAACCTATCTCGAAACGATATTATAATCATGAACCTAATTGAAGCGATAGCCGCAAGACACTCGGTGCGACATTACACCGACCAAACAATCGAAACCGAGAAGATTGAGCGTCTGCAACAAATTGTTGATGAATACAATGCGCAAAGCGGACTTCACATTCAGCTCATCACCAACGAGCCGCGATCCTTTGGCGAGAGTCTGCTGGCACGATATGGCAAGTTCAGCGGTGTGACTTGCTATTTTGCGATGATAGGAAAAAGAAGCCGCACGCTCGATGAGACTGTTGGTTACTACGGCGAGAAACTGGTGCTTGAGGCGCAGATAATGGGGCTGAACACCTGCTGGGTGGGACTCTCCTACAAGAAAATCGGCAGAGTGCTCAACATCGATGACGGCGAGAAATTAGTGTGCCTCATTTCTTTGGGCTACGGAGCCACTCAAGGAGTGGACCACAAGAGGAAGTCACCAAACAAAGTGAGCAACACTGACGTGAAAACCGCTCCGCAATGGTATAAACAAGGTGTGGCATGCGCCCTGCTCGCCCCAACAGCCATCAACCAGCAGAAGTTCAAATTTGAGCTGAAACCCAGCAACAAAGTGACCGCGAAAGCCGGCTTCGGTCCCTACTCCAAAGTTGACCTCGGCATCGTGAAATACCACTTCGAGATAGGTGCCGGAACAGAAAACTTTGAGTGGATATAAAGTAGCGGTTTTCTTTTTCCCCTTTGTTATGTCATTTTTTGTCATACCAACGAGGGTGTTGTTCTGTATTGCAAGCCAGTGGCTTGTACGAGGTGCCTTTGT
>CALDIG010000277.1 GCA_937904375.1 uncultured Prevotellaceae bacterium | reverse complement strand
ACTTGTTTCCCAACTCAAAATTTATACTTGATTGCCCCCACCTTTTTGCGACTGATCCGTTTCTAGTCGTTCCCAATCGTTTGATTTTTGCATTGTTGCTCCTCAAAAAGTGAGATTTTGGAACATTTACTGCAAATAAATTTTGAGATTTTGGAATATTTGCTACAAATAAATTTTGAGATTTTGGAATATTGGTTAAATTTTGCGTCGTAAAAAATTAATCTAATAACACTCATGCCTCCCTCGACAATTTCTGCAAGAAATACTCGAGTCGTATCAGCAATCGCTATCTCATTTATACAAAGGACTTCAAAAAAGACGGCGCGACAACTTTATTGCCAATGCCAATGACGATGTTTCTATAGGCCAGCTTCAACAGTAATAAAAAGAAAGGATAATAAACTGTGTTTAATGTTGGTGAGCTAACGAGCGTCGAAGACGCTGAATGCTTCGGAGAAGCTATTTGTCGGTAGACCATGCTAGAGGGTCGAAGACCCTCGCAGCTTGGTCCTTGCGCTATCTAATGAAAATGTGCCTCGAAGAGGAACTTCAACTGAACAAGAACATATAAAAGGCTAAAAACAAATTGGCGAAGAAGTTCCCCTACGGGGCACATCCCATTAGATTCAGCTAGGACTAAGCTGCGAAGGGTGTTGCAAAACTAAAAATGCGAAGCATTTTAGCTCCCCCTCTAAGGAGGAGTTGCGTTTAATTCCGAGTTTTGCAACACCGTCACTCAGTTCTCAAAAATCGTTTTCGGTTTCTATCGGACAAATGTGGTGCAAGACGAGAGCGCCTTAATGCCTGCATTAACATTGGCGAAGCCCACATTCGCAGATGTTTTAATCATCGGCAAAAATACTTTGCCGGCATTGTTCTCCAAAAGACAAAGATTTTGTATCTTTGCAGAAACTTAAACAACTTAAATATCGGATTTTTCAATTAGTAGATTTCGATGTACTATGATGAGAGATTTATCGGTGAAAAATCTTTTACAATACCCCTTATATATATGATATGCCGATGAGAACGAACGCTAAAGTGTTGATGACAGTAATCGCTTTTGTCACAATGGGCCTGACAACTGCCAGTGCGCAGATTACGTGGGAGCAGATGCAAGCTGGAAGTGACGAACAGTTGCTCAGGGAATGGACAAAGGTGCTTTCCCTCGATGAGTTTGGCGGAAGAAAACCCATGACACCCTATGAGGACAAGACGGTGGACTATCTTGCCAGGCAGTTGGAGGTAATGGGATTGGAGCCTGCCTTCAACGGCAGTTGGTTCCAGCCCTTTGAAATGATTTCAGTTACTGCCAAGCCTGAGGGTGGCAGACTCTCTGTGAGCGGCAAGAAGAAAGCGGTGCTTCACTATCCCGACGATTTGATAATCTGGACATCTCGCGCCACCGAGATAATTGACCTGAAGAAGGCGGAGTATGTGTTTTGCGGTTTTGGCATCTATGCCCCTGAATATGGCTGGAACGACTACGAGGGCATCGATGTGAAAGGCAAGATAGTGGTGGTGATGGTTAACGACCCCGGCTTTTATGACAGTAACCTCTTTAGAGGGCGCAACATGACCTACTACGGTCGTTGGACATATAAGTTTGAAGAGGCGAAGCGTCAGGGTGCCGCTGGTTGCCTGGTGCTCCACAATACTGAAGCCGCCAGTTACGGGTGGCATGTCTGTGTGAATGGCCACCTTACCAACAATCTCGGCATCTATAATCCCGATACGCGCAATGCCGATGAATTGGCAGTCAGAGGATGGCTGCATGAGGATGGTCTCAAAAAACTGTTTATTGCTGCCGGCATGGATATGGACCGGGCACTGGCAGATGCGAAAAAGCCAGGCTTCAAGAGCTTTTCCCTGAATGTGAGAGGTGATGTGAAGATGAATGTCAGTTACGACATTCAGAAGACGCGCAATGTGGGCGGCATTCTTCGAGGGAGCGGTCAGGACGGTGAGGCACTTGTGTTCTGCGCACACTGGGATCACCTGGGCATCGGGAAAGCCGACGAGCGCGGCGACACGATATATAACGGCGCCGCCGACAATGCCTCGGGCATGGCAGGTGCCTTGCTCATCGCCAAGAAGTTCAAGGAGATGCCCCCGCCGCGACGAGACCTGGTGTTCTTCTTCCCCTCGTCGGAGGAGAGCGGACTTTTCGGCTCCGCCTATTACTGCGATCACCCTGTCGTGCCGATGGAGAAGACCGTGGCATGCCTTAATTTTGAGAGCATAGGTCCTGCCGAGTTGACACGCGATGTCGTGATCTTGGGCGGCGGAGAAAGCGACTTAGACCGTTATTATTTGGCTGCCGCAGCGGCTCAGGGCAGGTATGTCTATTTCGACAATGACAACTCCGACGGCTGGTTTTACCGTTCCGACCATTATAATTTCGTGAAGAAGGGTGTGCCTGCGGTGGTGCTGGAGAACGGCCGTCATCCGGTGGATGTGAGCAAGCCCAATAAATATCCTATGCCGGTATGGTATCACAAACCGTCTGACGAGTATCACGAGGACTGGGACCAGAGTGGCACATTGTCCAACGTGAACCTGATCTTTAGCGTGGGCTTGTCTTTGTCAAGCAATTCCCGGTAGTGCATTCATTAGGTTACAATGCGCCTAAAATACCCATCCCGCTAAGACAAAAAGCCACTTCGACTATTGCCACGGGCGCGGTTATTTCGCTGTTATTGAATCCACGCCGCCCAAGGTTGTCGCTCTTGCGTTTATAAAGCCGACCTAGCTGGTTGCCGTAGATTGGAGATACTTCGTGATTTTGGTTTTACTTTAGCTCTCCAGTCGTCTATAGCACCAGAAAGGTCTGCTTATTTTTGGTTCATCCGATATTTGGATTGATGGATATGTAGCATTCGGCAAAGTGTTATCTCTCTGATAAATCTTGCGAGAATTTTTTAGGTGTTTAAGTGCATACTCACGACATCTGCTCGGATGCGTTGGATGCTCGGGGGACGCGCTACGCGCTTAAAATTATAAAAAAATTTAAATAAAAATTTTCTCAGCGACTATGGAATTTTCAAAATAATTTTAATCAAATTTTAAGCGAAGCGCCCATCCCGCATCTTTTGGTTGTTATCGCCATCACTCCAAATCTCGGAATAGGCTTATTTTTTTGTCCGCACCCCAAAATTGTGTAACTTTGCGCTTGCTATGGAAATTAAGAGGAAAGGATATATCGAGAGCCTCATAGAGCAGGGCGAGCACGAGCATCAGGATTTCAAGTACCAAATCACCGATGCCCGCAAGATAGCACGCTCCATCAGCGCGTTCGCCAACAACAGCGGTGGGCGCCTGCTCGTGGGGGTGAAGGACAACGGCAACATCGTGGGGGTGAGCAGCGACGAGGAAATCTACATGATAGAGCAGGCGGCGCTGATGTACTGCCAGCCCGAGCAGCAGGTGCATATCAAGATATACCGCGTGGCGGGAAAGAATGTGCTCAAGGTGGATATCGACGAGGCTCAAGACAAACCCGTGAAAGCCCCCGACGACAACGGACAGTGGCGCACCTACTACCGCGTAGCCGACGAGAACGTGCTAGCCAGCGGCACCCACGTGAAAGTGATGCAGCTCAAGAGCGCACCCTCGCCCAGCGATGTGGTAATCAACCTCACCGACAAAGAACAACTGCTGCTCGACTACCTGCAAGACCACGGAGGCATAACTCTGAACGGCTACCAGCGCCTAGCACACATCTCATTCCACACCGCCCAGCGCACCATAGTGAAACTCTGCGAGATGGGCATAGTGGAAATCCAATACCACAACAACCAAAGCCTGATAATTCTAGCCGACGAGAAACGAGCCGACAAGCCGACGAGGCAATAGACTTCCCACGGCACAATTGCCGCTTTTGGGACAACACAACAGATGCATTCCCATAGGAAACCAAACTGCACCCTAAAAGTTTTGTGACCAACTTATAGGATGCAGTTCAAAACGTTATGAGGTGCTATCAAAACCTTCGCCGAATGAGGTCTATCCTTTCTTCTTGTTGAAACTTGTGATAATCAGATAAAACAAACCAATAGCTACTATCACATCAACTGCGTTCCATAGCGTTCGGCCGAGAGCAATCTTGAAGAAAGGCTGGAACAATGCCGCAAGAAGCACAAAGATAACACCCTTCACTTTTTGGCCAGTCTTCAATGAGTCGTAAGCCAAAAAAGCAAATCCCGCCATAGCAACAAAACGCACAAGCTGATAATAGCCGTATGGCATATCTGCTAAACAAAGCAGCAATAAAATTGCAATAACTATTTTTATAGTAGATTTCATTGGTTATCATCAATTATTAGTGTAGTCATCACCATTGTATTCTGCATCTTCTGCCCAGTCATAACACCATTCACATAAAGTAAAATTCTTGTCTATTTGATATCCTTGCATTTTCTCCAAGTTACTGGATTTTACCGCCACTTCACAATCATTATCCCAATCTAAATGATATATGCCAGCTTGTTTATCCACAAGGAATGTGTCACACTCAAAAGCGTAATGTTTTCTATATTTATTGCTGAAGTAGATAGCTGCAATACCTAATAATAGACAAACAACACCCCATAGAATGGTAAGTTTATATTCTTTAGTTTTTAATATTTTTGTATCTTTAAATTCATAGGATTCATATCTGTCTCTAATTATACCTTCATCTAATATAGTTTCTTCAACTTCTACTTCGTGATCTAGTGAAATAATTAAAGCGGCTATATAAAGAATAAATAGAAGAGATGTGCCTGTAACCAAACTTAACAAACTACTAACAAAGCTATAATGACAAATAAAGGAAAGTCCAAAAAGAACTGCCAACACACAAGTGCCAATGGCTAAAATCTTTTTAGCATACTCTTTTATTGTATCATACGTATTTCTTCCTATAAGGTTTGAAATGAATGATTTCTTTACTATCTCTGTTTTCATGATTTGATATTTTGCTTATATACTTAAGTTTCTAAAGTAAAAAAAGCATAGTTGAAATTTTGCAAAGTCACTG
>CALDIG010000276.1 GCA_937904375.1 uncultured Prevotellaceae bacterium | reverse complement strand
TGAGTTTGATGACAAAGTTGATAAAAACAACTTATTTTTTTGACAAATCTGAAAAATAATCATTTGACGAGGCGAGTGATTTCTTGGTCGGTGGGGTTGACGGCAACCACTGTGCCCGATGGGCTGATGAGATAGCTGTTGTACTGCCGGCTCGCACCCCATTTCTCATTGAAGAGGGCACGGTCTTTATACTCGCAGTAGTACTGTGCCGAGCTGTCGAGGCTGTCGGCAGCCACCAGTTCGTTGAACAGTGCCTGACTGCGGTCGAAGTTTACCGACATCTGCACCAGAGTAGCCGACGCCGTGGCGTTCCTGTCATGCCTGATGTTGTCGAGCCTGGAGGTGACATCGGTTGACGACCATAGCGTGAGCAGCACATACTTGCCACGGTAGTTGCTCAGCGATACCACGCCATCGCCATTACCAATGGTGAAATCGGCAGCGGCAGTTCCCACGATGCCACTCTTCTCATTGTTGCTGCTAGCCGATGTGAATAACACAACAACAGCCAGCATAACCATTATAAATAATATTTTCTTCATTCTTAAATATTTTCTTTAACCCAATTCACCAAACTTGTTGACCGACAAGCAATGAGCGCAACAAGTAATTGCGCATATAGAATTGAGTGCAGAGTATTGCAAACCGCTCTAAAATTTGTAGGCTGCCCCCACACTGAACACCGCCTGGTCGATGGTGCTCACTATGGAGTATTTGAACTCGGCATTGACCCGCCATCTATCATTAATGTCATATTCGCAGCCACCGCCCAGGTTCAAGCCAAAGCGGGTGATGGAGTCGTCAATGTCGGCATAGCTCTTGTTCACCACAGTGAGACCGGCAAGGGGATAGGCACTGAACTTCTCGGTGATGCCAAACACATAATGGGCATTGGCGTTCAAATCCCACATCCTGAAGCCTTTGTTCTGGAAATAGTAGTTGAACGATGCCTCGCCACGCAGGTGCTCGAGAATGCCATACTGGAACTTGGCACCCAGGCCCACCGAGTTGATCTCAGTACCATATAGCAGGTTTCCGCCCACTGCCATCTCGCCCTTCTGTGCCCATGCCGTAGCAACGCCCAACAAAGCTAAGATTGCTATAGAAAGTAATTTCTTCATAATTTCTTTTTTTTTCATTTCCTTTATAACGTGAGAAACAACGGCTTTATTATATCACTTAAGGTTGATGTGCCCTAACCTCTAAAAACACTAACCAAAAATTATCGGCGCTTCTTGCCGGCACGCATGAGCTGCTTGGGACTCATGTTGCTCATCTTGTGCATCGCCTTGCGGGTTTGGTCAAACTGTGTGAGCAAGCGGTTCACCTCTTGAATGTTGGTGCCGCTACCGCGTGCTATGCGCTGACGGCGAGAACCGTTGATGACCTCGGGATGCTCGCGCTCGTAAGGGGTCATGGAGTGGATTATCGCCTCGATGCTCTTAAAGGCGTCGTCGCTGATGTCCACGTCCTTGATAGCCTTACCCACGCCAGGAATCATCGAGGCGAGGTCTTTGAGGTGTCCCATCTTCTTGATTTTGGAGATTTGCGAGAGGAAGTCGTTGAAGTCAAACTTGTTCTTGGCGATTTTCTTCTGCAACTCGCGCGCCTGCTCCTCGTCGTACTGCTGCTGCATGCGGTCAACGAGCGACACGATGTCACCCATGTTGAGGATGCGGTCGGCCATACCAGCGGGACGGAACGGGTCGATGGCTTCCATCTTCTCGCCAGTACCCACCCACTTGATGGGCTTGTTGACGACGGTGCGGATTGAGAGGGCGGCACCACCGCGGGTGTCACCGTCGAGCTTGGTAAGTACCACGCCGTCGAAGTCGAGGCGGTCGTTGAAGGCCTTGGCGGTGTTCACCGCGTCCTGACCGGTCATCGAGTCAACGACGAAGAGGGTCTCGTTGGGGTTGATAGCGTCTTTTATCGCCTTGATTTCCTGCATCATCTGCTCATCAACGGCAAGACGACCGGCGGTATCGACGATTACCACGCCATAGCCTTTGACCTTGGCGTCGGCAATGGCGTGCTGGGCAATCTCCACGGGGTTCTGGTTCTCGGGCTCGCTATATACCGGCACGCCAATCTGCTCGCCCAGCACCTTGAGCTGCTCAATGGCGGCGGGACGATATACGTCGCAAGCCACCAGCAACGGATGGCGCTTGATGAGGCGGTTGGCGAGTTTGCCCGAGAAAGTGGTCTTACCCGAACCTTGCAGTCCCGACATGAGAATCACGGCAGGATGCCCCTCCACATTAAACGGTGCCTGTTCGCCACCCATCAGTTCAGTAAGCTCGTCATGAACTATCTTAATCATCAGCTCCTTAGGTTTAAGGGCGTTGATTACGTTCTGACCTATGGCTTTCTCCTTCACCGTGTCGGTAAAGGTTTTGGCAACTTTGTAGTTTACGTCGGCCTCGATAAGGGTGCGGCGCACCTCTTTTAATGTCTCGGCGATATTGATTTCGGTGATGCGGCCTTCGCCTTTGAGCACCTTAAACGCGCGTTCTAATCTCTCGCTTAGATTTTCAAACATATATTTTATTAAGTGTTAAGTGTTAAGTGCTAAGTGTTAAGTGTTAAGTGTTAAGTGCTAAGTGCTAAGTGCTAAGTGTTAAGTGATTAAATTTTCAAATCAGCTTATTGGTGGTGGTGTCGGGGAAGACCACCATTGGCTTGAAGCCCTTTGCCTCCTCGGGGGTCATCAGGGCGTAGGACATTATTATCACCACATCGCCCAGTTGCACCTTGCGGGCGGCAGCGCCGTTGAGGCACACCTCGCCCTTGCCGCGCTCGCCAGGAATCACGTAGGTGTCGAGGCGCTCGCCGTTGTTGTTATCTACTATGAACACACGCTCCCCCTCCATGATGCCAGCTGCATCGAGCAAGTCCTGGTCGATGGTGATGCTGCCAATGTAGTCGAGGTTGGCACCGGTAACGGTGACACGATGAATCTTTGATTTCACAACTTGAATGAACATAGCGCAAAATATTTAAGAATTAATAATGTGTTTCTTTGCGAGTAAGCAAAAAGTGTGCCACATTACAAATTTTCGGGCTTCTTGTAGGTGATATTGTCGATTTCGCGCACATCGCCACAGTAAACGGTGATGCAACCCACTATGTAATCGCTTTTGTCCCAAGCACTTACTGGTTGTAGCGTGATGCCGTCGCAAATCGAGAAATATTCCACCTCCATCTCAGGATAAGCGTTGAGAGTGGCAACCACCCAGTCGTGGGTCTGCTCCACGGTGTGGTCCTCGGCAAACGCCAGGCTGTCGCACAGCACACGGTAGATGTTTGGTGCTATCTTGCGAACCAGCGGCGTGAGGCGCACGTTGCGGCTGCTCTTGGCAAGACCGTCGGCCTCACGGATACAGGGGCAGGTGACAATCTCAAGGTTGAAGCCTAACTGCTTGATCATCGCGCGGATGACGGCAATCTGCTGGAAGTCTTTTTCGCCAAAGTAGGCGCGCGTGGGCTCTACCATCATAAATAGCTTGCTAACGATCTGACACACGCCGTTGAAATGCCCGGGGCGCATGGCACCCTCCATCACCTCAGCAACGGGTCCGAGCTTGAACACACGGGTGTCGGGCTCGGGATAGATGTCCTCGACAGTGGGCATGAAGGCGATATCCACGCCACAGCGCTCGAGCAGTGCGGCATCGGCCTCGGCAGTGCGCGGATAGGTGCGCAAGTCCTCTTTGTTATTAAATTGGGTGGGGTTTAGAAACACGCTCACCACCACAATGTCATTCTCTCGGCGCGCACGCTCCACCAACGACTGATGGCCCTCGTGCAACGCACCCATAGTGGGCACCAAACCTATAGTCTTGCCTTCACTACGAAACGTCTCGACCTGCTTTCTCAGCTCATCGACTTTACTAATTATTTTCATTGTAATTACAATATGATTTCGAAATCGGGTGCAAAGGTATATAAAAAATCCCGAATTATAAGCCAGTCGAGATAAAGAAAATGATTTTTCTTAAGGAAAGACCGTAATTTCCACTCAATGACTCAGTAGATAAAATGCTCACGCTCACAAGGCACCGAGCAAGCTCGTGCTTTGGCTCGCTTAATCGCAGTTTTCTTGTGAGCATTTATTCTCGAAGATTTGTTTTTAATTGTTTGTAATTGTTTGATTTTTTCGCTTAATTCGTTGTTTGATTTTCAGCTCGCTTAATCGCATCTCTCACAGCAGCCAGCGTTTCACAAGAGGAAATCGTCGCGCCAGCGGTTTCGCCACAAGATAGGCGATGGGCAAGGTGACGGCGAGTATCACTGAGTATTCCACATAGGGACCATAGGCGGCAAGGTCGATACCAGCGAAGCGGCGCAATGCGAGCTTTCCATATTCTGACACCACAAAATGAAGCAAATAGACCACAATGCTCATATTCCTCAATGTCACCGACCACGAGGGCAACTCAGTGCAACGCACGTTGTAGAGCAACGCGCCGAGGATAATGACGAAACACAAAATCGCGACATACGCCACCAAGTCGCTTTTCACAGCACACAGCGCGACAAACACCACCAGCGACACCCCTATCCAAAGTAGAGAGTTCAACTTGCTCAACTTGCCGGCGAGCCAAGGGATAAACCACACGCACACTTCCATATAGAACAGTAAGCGGAAACACAGGAAGTTGGTGTCTAATACTCCCCTATTAACTCTCACTCCCACAAAATCGGTGATTATATCCTGATGGACAAGGTCGAAATAGGTGCCAACAATAAACACGAGCACAAAGGGTACCACCTTGCCTAAGTAGCGGTGAAGAAGATAAAGCAGCGCAGTGCCGTAAATGAGCGACATAATGAAATAACCGCCACGGCAACCGCCATAAAGCAGCAGTTTGGGCACAAGATAGACAGCCCAATTATCGGGGTGGCGCGTCATAAAGTTGTGCAACCAAAACGGCAGCAACACCACCGACCATCCCAACATGAGCGATAGCAGCCGCTTCACATAATGCTTCAGTTGGCTCGACGAATGTTCGTCCCAACGTATGCGACGCCAAAACAGCAACGACGAGAAGACGACAAACATTGGCAGACTGATGTCGCGCACATGTCGCCACCAATAGACGAAATCGCCAGTACTGCTTGACTGCAAATGATAGGTAACGATAAGCAGGCAAGAGGCGAACTTGAAAACGTCAAAATATTTGAAATAGCTCTTCATGTCGAGAATATAAATTTCATGTTTACAAGTGAGAAAGAACAGTTTGGATTCAGTAAAGTCGCTATTTTTCAATGACTTTATTCTCTGAAACAACAACCAGACATCAACTATGCACTGCAAAATTAAGAAATATTCCTCAAAGTCAAGCACATTTTCAGAGAATTATGCGACATCAATGCTCGGGATGATAATCTCGAAGTTCCATTTTCCCGTTTTTGGTGGATTAGGAAAAGTTTTGTAATTTTGCAGCAATATGAAACGTGGGTACTTGATATTATCCTTTGTGGGGCTTGTAGTTATGGCTTCGTGTAGCCATCGCACGGCACAGGTGGGATGCGCCATGCCAGTTGCCTCAGCTGTTATGATTGGCGATGTGCCTGTTCATGCACCTGCTGAGCGGTATTCCACTTCTACTCTCATTATTTTCTATGATGGTGAGGTTGGAAAATTGCCGCTGCTCAAGGCGGTGGAGGAATACAATGCAACAATTATCTATGAGTATAACACGATGAACGGCATCGCCATCAAACTTCCCGAGGGAGCCGACGTGCATGAAGCTAAGGCTCATTTCGAGAGAGTTAAAGGCGTGCTGCAAGTCAACTTCGATAAAACAATGAGATTAAATTGATTAAGTGATATGCCTGTCGATAAACTGAAAATTCTTTTCGTGTGCTTGGGAAACATATGCCGGTCGCCGGCGGGACAAGGGGTGATGCAGCGGCTAGTTGAGCAGCGAGGGCTAGAATCTCGTTTCGAGATAGACTCGGCAGGGACTTACAGCGGTCACCAGGGACAGCTTCCCGACCCGCGCATGCGCCGCCACGCCAGTCGCCGCGGCTATAATCTCACACATCGCGCCCGCCCCATCACGAGCGACGATTTCGAGCACTTCGATATCATCGTGGCGATGGACGAGAGCAACCGCCGCAACCTCATGCAGCTTGCCGCTTCGCCTGAACAGCAGGCAAAAATCGTGATGCTGGGCCACTACATCGTGAAGCTGCGCACATATTACGACTACGTCCCCGACCCCTACTACGAGGGTGCAGAGGGTTTTGAACTGGCTCTTGACCTGCTCGAGGATTCCTGCGAAAATCTTCTTAACGACATTATCAACAACAAACTACAGAATCAATGAAAACACTTAGCATCAAAGCTATGCTCCTCGCAGCGACTATGACTATCACAGGACTTGCTGCTACAGCACAGTCGCCCATTGCCGTGCGCTGGGATATGGGCAAGAACGACGCCAAGCCAGGCTACTACAGCTCGCGTTTCGTCATCACTAACATCAGCGGAAAACCGCTTGAGGACAACTGGATGTTCTTTTTCAACCAGTTCTCTCGCAAACTGGAGCTCTCCCCTTCTTGCCCAGTTGATATCAAGGAAATCTCTACTACCTATTACCAGGTTAAGCCTAGCGAGCACTACGCCACACTTGCACCCGGCGACTCGCTGGTAATCGACATGATGATGAAGGGAAAGTTTGTAAACCTGTGGTATGCCCCTAACGGCGGACATGTGGTTCTCAACGGCGACACCCACCACCCCATTGCTGCGCCCATTCAGCGCAGCGAGCTTAAGGAAATGGGACAATGGAGCGCTACCACCGACTATCCTGACGGCGAACGCGTATATTATATTAATGAGGAACTGCAAAACGGTTTCATCGACAATAACCCCTTCCACATCCTGCCCACACCCAAGCAAGTGACAGTCAACGACAACGCCGAAGTGAGAATTCCAAACCTAGTCTCGTTCAAGGCTCCACCATTTTTCAAAAGCCGCAAACACAACATAGGCAAGGTAAAGAATTTCCTCTCGCAAAATCTGCAAATCTACGGAATACACATTATGAGCGACTGCCCCTTTGTGATAGAGGCAAGAATTGACAACTCCTTGAGCGCCAATATTGAGCACTACGAGCTGGAGGTCACCGATTCATGCATCGTCATCAGCGGAGTGAGCGACGTGGCTCTACTCAACGGCGCCAAGACGCTTGTCGCGGCACTCAGCCACACTAAGCGTAACACGCTGCCACTGGGTAAAATAGTGGATGAGCCCGACTTCGCCTATCGCGGCTTCATGGCCGATATCGCCCGCAATTTCTATGGTCTCGATGAACTGAAGAAACTCGTTGACCTGCTGGCTCTTTACAAAATCAACACCATCCAGTTCCACTTTGCCGATGATGAGGCATGGCGACTCGAGATTCCTGGACTGCCCGAACTCACCGACGTGGCATCACGGCGAGGCTGCACACTCAACGAGTTGGAAGACGGCTTCCTGGCGCAGATATTTGACGGCAATGGCAACCCCAACGACTTGAGCCAGAGCGCAAATGGCTTCCTTTCCCGTGAGCAGTTCATCGAGTTTCTACGTTACGCCAATACTCACGGCATCAAAATTATT
This sequence comes from uncultured Prevotellaceae bacterium, assembly GCA_937904375.1. Lineage (GTDB taxonomy): Bacteria > Bacteroidota > Bacteroidia > Bacteroidales > Muribaculaceae > Sodaliphilus. The sequence continues at coordinate 1,249 of CALDIG010000276.1, read as the reverse complement.
CCCGAAATCGACACCCCAGGACACTCTCGCGCCGCTATCGTGGCAATGAAATACCGCTATAACAATCTTGCTACCACCAACCTCAAGAAAGCCCAGGAATTCATGCTTTGGGACCCTGACGACAAGGGTGGCTACCAGTCGGTCCAAGCCTACGCCAACAACGTGCTTAACCCCGCTCAAGAAGGAACTTATCGCTTTATTGGCAAGATAGTTGGCGAACTTCAGAAAATGTATCGCGCGGCTGGCTTAAAGCTCGACATAGTGCATTTGGGTGGCGATGAGGTGGCTAGCGGATGCTGGGACAACAGTCCCGCCGTGAAGGCTCTTATGACAAAAAAGGGCATGAAAGACACCCACGCCATGATGGAGCATTACATCGACCGCATGAGCGAGATGCTTATCAAGCGCGGCATCAAGATTGAGGGATGGCAGGAAGTGGCGCTGAATCACAGCGACAGCTTCAACAAACGTGTGGCTCCACGCTTTGCGGGCGTGAACGCTTGGAGCACCATTGGCAGCCGAATCGAGGTGCCTTACAAAATCGCAAACGCCGGCTACCCCACCATTCTCTCCAACGTAGATAACTTCTATATGGACATGGGCTACAGCATGCACCAGTATGAGCAAGGGCTGCACTGGGGAGGCTCGGTCAACGAGTTTGACTCGTGGAAAGCCCAACCCTGGAACCTTTATGGCGGCAAGACCGAAGGAAAGACGCCACTCACACGCCGCGACAACATCATTGGCGTGCAAGCACAGCTCTGGGGAGAGACACTGCGCAACTTTGGCGAGGTGGAACGCCTGCTCATACCAAAGATTTTCGGCGTTGCTGAGCGAGGCTGGAACGCCACGCCCGATTGGACGGGGAATAACGAAGCAATGACCGCAGCCCGCGCCAACTACAATATGAGCATTGCCGTGTGGGAGCTTCCCATGCTTCACAGGCGCGGCTACAACTTCCACCTCGCCCAGCCAGGCATCAAAGTAGAAAACGGAATGTTGCTCGCCAACTCCCAGTACCCCATGGCTGAGGTGCGCTACACCCTCGACGGCAGCGAGCCAACATTCACCTCGCCAATCTGGACAACACCCGTCGCAGTGCCAGCCAATTGCAAACTGATAAAAGCCAAAGCATTCTTCCTCGGCAAGCAAAGCGTAACAACATATCTGTTTCTGAAATAAAGGATGAAGGATGAAGGATGAAGTAAGAAGGATGAAGTAAGAAGGATGAAGTAAGAAGGATGAAGTG
>CALDIG010000275.1 GCA_937904375.1 uncultured Prevotellaceae bacterium | reverse complement strand
ATGTGCAACTTTTTTCTCAATCAATTTATTAACAAATTAATTCCGCCAACGGGTATCATTAAATAAAAAGAAAGAGGATATGGAAATCTGGAATGAGTTCTGTTCACATTTAATTTTTTGTAAAGAAAAAAACGTTATTGAGGAACGCTATCATGAAATTATCGAAAGCCAATTGTCATTATTAGGTTGGAAACGATATAAAGAGGAAATATGCCATAAAGAACGAATTCCTTCAGGTCATGGTTTTGCAGAGCCTGATATTGTCATCAAGAAGGATGGGGTGTACCAGATGGTTATTGAGGTGAAAAAGCCCGACCATACTCAGACGAAGGAAGATCGATTGCAGTTGTTGTCATACATGCGGCTATGTATGCTTCGTGTCGGCATATACATCGGCAAGTACATTGAGATTTTCTATGACGCACAAGATGATACGATAGAGCCTGTTTCGGTCGGTATCATTCCTTTAGAATTAGATAATGAGAAAGGGGAAAAGTTAGTTGAACTTATCAACCGCGATAAGTTTGACAAGGATAGTATTGTGTCATACTGTGAGAATCGGATGCGGGAATTGCGAGAACAAAAGACGCTGAGACGTGTGAGGAATGAATTGATAAGTGGCAGTTGTGAAGACGTGATTGCTGGCTGCCTTAAAAGGCATTTGCTTGCGCGGGAGGGTAATACTTTCTCAGAACAGCAGATAGACGAAATGCTATCCACTTTAAGCTTTAAGGTGATCGCAAAAGATTCTGTGGTGCAAGAAATTAACATGGCTAGTCCTCTTCTTTCTATCAACAAAGAGGTAGTTTATGAGAGAAGTGGACACGACTATACACGATACTCACTTGATGGTAGTGAATACCTGTCCAAAAAAAAATTTGCATTAGTCGTAGTAACAAAATATGTAAAATTGCATCCGGAGAAAACGTTGGAGGAACTGCTAAAAGTGTTTCCCCATCATTGGCGACCTGGTACTGGTGTAATATGCGAGGTATCACAGATTACGCCTAAGCAGTTGAACGACGGACGCTACCATACAAAGCCAAGTCAAGTTCTTCGGAGCGCAGATGGTCATTTGTTTGCAGTTACTACACAATGGACAAAAGATACTATTCAGCACATGGTGAACTTTGCAAAGTCGCAGGATTGGGACGTTAAAACAAACAAGTAATAATAGCAAATGTTTGCCTTCATCAAAGAAGTCCTTAACAGAAGGAGGATATCTGATAAATGGGCAATCGGTCCATTCCATCCGTTAAAGGGATTACCATGCGATGCACAGTGAAAAGCAGGTCGTGATACGGCTTTTGCAAGGCTTGGGCGATGGTGGTGTATAGTTCGTGTATGAAGGATACGGAATAGTTGGATTGCGACCCGACAAGGTTGCTGTGCCATCGCATAGTAAAGCATAGCTTATTGACGGCTTTCTGAATGTAGGTGCTCAAGTCGCTATCATCTTTACTGTCGGAGTCAAATCTGCGAATGAGGGCAAGCAATGCCATCGACGCTTTTCCCTTAAAACAAAGTTTTTGCTTTACTTGCGAAATATGAAATAATATATAGGGTACACTTTTATTTAGAACATATAGGCAGCGGTTATGGTCCAGAGTTTATCTTTGCCTTTGATGGGGGTAGAGTCGATGTGCTGGCCAATGTATTCAAAGGCTTTTGTAAGTCCTATGCCATAGTTGGCGTGGATTTGAACTTTTCCGAATAGCTCGGCACCAAATCCCACGTTCCAGGATGTGTTCCATTTGCGGGTCTTGAAGTCGACTTTGTCGGTGTCACCGAGCATAAGTGCGAAGTCAGGTCCTGTTGTTACGAAGGGAGAGATAATCTTACAAAGCACAGGGATTTGTATTTTGTACTTGACATTGAGAGGAATGTCGAGATAGTCGCGTTTGAGTTTTATCTGTTCAGAATTGTCTTGTAAGAACATGTCGTCCTGTCGGTGTGCATAGAGGACTGAGGCATCGATGCCTAGTCCAACGATAGGCATGCCAATCTCTATCATAAGTCCTGCTGTGAAGCCTGCCCTGTTATCTTTGCTCACAATGTCTCTGTCCCATTTTAGTTCATTGAGTGTGATACCACCTTTAATACCGAATCGCACTTGCGAATGTGCTGTTGATGTGGCAGCCATGATGATTGCCACGATAATTGCTATTTGAGTTATCCGTCTCATAATTATTTACTATTGATTGTCAATTTGTGGCAAAGTAAAATAAAAAAAACGAGAAAAGCAATTTTTTATGCATAATGTGCGCTAAATTAATGTTATTTAGATTATCTTTGTGCAAAATTTAAATGTGTATGAGCAAAATAAAGTAGGAGTTATGATAAAATTAAGAAAATATTTGATGCTGTTGTCTGCTGTGGTTGTAATGCAGTTAACAAATAAGCAATATTTCACGAATCAGGGCGTGGTGTGGACCACGGAGTATCACATTAAATATGAGGCCACAGCCGACCTAAGTGACTCAATTCAGCAGGTCTTCAAAGCTATTGACGAGAGTGCGTCGGCCTTCAACAAACAATCGCGCATCAGTGCTCTCAACGACAACAAGACTGACGAGTCCGATGCCTTCATCGTGAAACTCTACAATAAAGCTGTTGAGGTGAACCGTGCCAGCGAAGGCCTTTATGACCCAACGGTGATGCCGCTGGTCAACGCATGGGGCTTCGGCTACAAGAGCGGCGACATGCCCACACAAGAGCAAATCGACAGCATTTTGAGGTTTGTGGGATTGGAGCATACCTCACTAACCGGTAACAAGATAGTTAAAGACGACCCGCGTGTGCAATTTGACTTCAGCTCCATCGCCAAGGGCTTGGCATGCGACGAGGTGGCGGCGATGTTTGAGCGTAACGGTGTGGAGAACTACATGGTGGAGATAGGCGGCGAAGTGGTTGCGTGTGGCGTGAATCAGGCGGGGCAGCCGTGGCATGTGTCGATAGATATGCCCGAGTCCGACGGCGGTGATGGCGCGCAACACACTAGCGCTCTGGTGATAACGCTCGACGGTCAGGCAGTGGCGACAAGTGGCAATTACCGCAAGTACAAGGAGAGCGGCGGCAAGAAACTGAGTCACATTGTCAATCCCAAGACTGGTGGCAGCGAGACATCAAACCTGCTGAGTGTGAGCATAGTGGCACCCGACTGCATGACTGCCGACGCTTGGGCGACGGCTTGTATGGCAATGGGCGAGGATAAGACTCAAACCATGATGCAGGGTAACGACAAACTTGGAGTAATGACAATAAGCGTCAACAAAGACGGAGACTTCGTGATTTGGTCCAATAAACGCTTCGCCGACCTGGTGGTTAAATAATGCACAATTCACAATGCTTAATGCATAAACTAAAAGCGCCTTTTGGAGCTTTTTATATTAATTGTGCATTATGCTTTGATTAAGCTCTTGCCACAGGGTGTCGTTGGGTAGTGGCGCGGTGATGTCAATCTCTTGTTTGGATACCGGGTGTATAAACTGGATGCGATGCGACTGTAGCGAGATGCCGCCGTCGGGGTTGCTGCGAGGCGCGCCATACTTGAGGTCGCCCTTGATGGGGCAACCGAGGTGTGCGAGCTGAGCACGGATTTGGTGCTTGCGTCCTGTGAGAAGGTCTATCTCTATCAGGTAGTAGTTTTTGCTCTGAGCGATGACACGATATTTCATCACGGCTTTCTGTGCGCCTTTTGTTTCGGGGGTGGTGACGTAAGTCTTGTTGTTTTTCTCAACAGAGATGAGGTAGTTGGTAAGAGTGTCCTCCTCTTTTGGTGGACAGTTCTTGACAATCGCCCAGTAGGTCTTGTGCACCTCGCCACGTCGGAAGAGGTCGTTCATGCGCGAGAGTCCTTTGCTTGTGCGTGCGAAGACAACGAGTCCGCACGTGGGTCGGTCAATGCGGTGCGTGACACCGCAAAACACGTTGCCAGGCTTATCATATTTTTCTTTTATCCACTGCTTTAGTGTCTCCACCAGAGGCATGTCGCCGGTGCGGTCGCCTTGCACGATTTCTCCGCATTCTTTGTTTACAATTATTATGTGGTTATCCTCGTAAATTACTTTCATATTCAGAAAAGCTGTTGGTGTTATATAAAAAAACAGCGCAGCGTTATTATTATTGCTGCGCTGTGAAGCTTTTTTTGTCGCTTGGCTAACGGCGGCGTTTGCGGCTTGCGCTGCTTTTGTTATTGCCGCTGCTGTTCTCGTTCTTGTTGAACGTGTAGCTGTCGCGGTAGGTGGTGCCGTTAACAAAATCGAAAATCTTCTCGGGGTTGATGTCAACGCCCATAAAACGTGTCTCGAAATGGAGATGTGGACCTGTGCTACGACCAGTGTTGCCGCTCAGAGCGATAGGTGTACCGGCTTTCACAACCTGGTTGGGTTTCACCAAAAATTTAGAGAGGTGGCCATAAACTGTCTCGAGACCGTTGTCGTGTCTTACGACAACAAAGAATCCATATCCGTTACGCTCGAACTTAGTAAGTCTCACTTTACCTGAGAAAGCGGCATATACGGT
>CALDIG010000274.1 GCA_937904375.1 uncultured Prevotellaceae bacterium | reverse complement strand
TCCACAAGGAGCTTGAGGCTGCTATCAGCGACTATTTCCACACCGAGGACACCATCCTCTATGGCTCGTGCTTCGACGCCAACGGCGGTCTCTTCGAAGCACTGCTAGGTCCTGACGACGCTATCATCAGCGACGCCCTCAACCACGCCTCAATCATCGACGGCGTGCGCCTGTGCAAGGCAAAACGCTACCGTTATGCCAACGCCAACATGGAAGAACTCGAGGAATGCCTCAAGCAGGCTCAGGAGCAGCGCTTCCGCATCATCGCCACCGACGGCGTGTTCTCGATGGACGGCAATGTAGCTCCTGTTGACAAAATCGTGGAGCTCGCCGAGAAATACGACGCCATGGTTATGGTTGATGAGTCGCACTCGGCAGGTGTGGTTGGTCCCACCGGGCACGGCGTGGCCGAGCAGTTCAACCTCTATGGGAAGATTGACGTGTTCACCGGCACCCTTGGCAAGGCATTTGGCGGCGCAATGGGTGGCTTCACCACTGGTCGCAAGGAGATTATCGCCATGCTGCGTCAGCGCTCGCGCCCCTATCTGTTCTCTAACTCGGTGGCTCCTGTCATCGTGGGCGCAAGCCTTGAGATGTTCAAGATGCTCAAAGAGAGCAACGCTCTGCACGACAAGCTCATCGACAACGTCAACTACTTCCGCGACAAGATGATGGCCGCCGGCTTCGACATCAAACCCACACAAAGCGCCATCTGCGCCGTGATGCTCTACGACGCCAAGCTCTCGCAGGACTTCGCCGCCGCCATGCAGGAAGAGGGCATCTATGTCACCGGCTTCTACTATCCCGTAGTGCCCAAGGGCGAGGCACGCATCCGCGTGCAACTCTCGGCAGGTCACGAGCATGAGCACCTCGACAAAGCCATCAACGCCTTCATCAAGGTGGGCAAGAAGCTCGGCGTGATAAAGTAAAACTGTTTCTTTTTCATAAGTAGGAAATCCCTCGGGCACTACATTAGCCTGAGGGATTTCTTCTCTTTGGAAAATTTAGTGACAAGAGCAACCTAAGATGCAAAACCAGCAAAGCACCAAATTTCTCCTTGTTAATAACTTTTTTTGCAAAAAGCTTTTTAATTTACGAAAAAGAATTACTTTTGTAAAAAATATTGCCTTTTCACAACACATTGGCAATAATTATCAACTTGATTTATATAGAAATATATAAATTATACCAAATCAAAACGTAAAATCACCCGAGGCGTGCCTTGGGTGATTTTATATTATCAAAAATGGGGCTTTTCGCATCATTAACAACATTTTGACGTTGCCTTCCAAACACGAGACAATGGTGCCAAGCCATCTTACACCACCGTTTTTATTTTTCATTTTTCAGCATTTTCCTTCACAAAGAAATCATCCAAAGTGGGGAGTTCGTCATTTATTCCCGGCATTATGAAATAAAAGCCGCAATAAGTTTGGAGAAGTATGCCTATGTTATCTTAATTTGTATCTTAATTTGCACCACATTACTTAAAAAAAGAGAAATTTGCATCATTTATCATAAAAAATAAGTATCTTTGGCATTTATTTTGCAATATCTATAAAAAGTGTCAGTAATAGAAATAATTTTGCGATAAATCACGATAAAAAACGAAATCAAACTATAAAACAAAAGATGGACTATTCATTAATCGCCAATTCTGGCATTCAGCTACTGTCGAAACGCATCGACATCAACCTCAATGCAGGGTTTAAATGCCGCTTTGCCGAGTCATTTGACGACGAGCGCTTTCAGTGGAAACTTGAATTTGCCTACACCCTGAGCAACCAAGTGGTGGTGCTCACCTCGCAGCTGCGCGAGAAAGGGTATCTCGACAATGACAACAAGCTCACCACTAGCGAAGCAATCATTCTCGCCAACCCCGAGGTGCAGCAGTTTAACGTTGGCGACAACGAGGAGGAGACTTCGGGCATCTTCTTCTCGAAGCTTGCCGCCAACAATAAGTTCCTGAGCCACTACTTCAACGTGTGGCTGCCCATGCCGTTTATCGAGAAAGACGATACCGGCGACTATAAGAAGGGCCCCTATAACTGGTGCAAATTCATGATTGTGCCGCGCGAGACCAATGCCGGTATCCTCACCGCCGACGTGGTGCTCGCCTTCGACACTCAGGCTCGCTACAATGCCTTTGATGCCTACAAGGAATACCCAGTGTTCATGAGCGACGGCGAGACCGAGAAGAACTTCGGGCTGTGCGGCAACGAGCGTCAGCTCATCGACTACTGCACCTGGAACAACAACTGGGTGCGCGACTACCTGATGGAAATCGTCTATCCCGAAGCCAAGAACTTCGACGTGCTCGAACTCAAAGACGGCCGGCACAAATATGAGTTTCTCGCCACCTACCTCATGCTCATCAAGTACCTGAGCAGTCTCGACGACTTCTTCTCCACGGTGAAGCTCATGCGCGACCGCGACGTGAACATCGTTAATGTGGAGATGATCATCGACATTGGCAACTCACGCACCTCGGCCCTGCTCTTCGAGAACAACAAGTTCACACAGGACTTCACCAAGGTCGATCCGCTGCGACTCCAGAATTTCACCCAAGTAATTCTCCACAACGGAGAACTCAACCGCGTGGAGGAGACCTTCGACATGCGGCTGGCGTTCCGCAAAGTCACGATAGGCAAGAACATTGCCGGCAGCAACCAGTTTGTGTGGCCAAGCATCATACGCCTGGGCCGTGAGGCCAACTATCTCAACCACGAGGCAACAGCCCTCAACCTGGGTCTTGAGACCATCTCCACCAACTCCAGCCCCAAGCGCTACCTATGGGACACCAAGCGCACCGAGAACGAGTGGCGCTTTGTCAACATAGGAAACGAGAACTACTCGCTGCCTCCCATCATCGAGGGTCTCACCTGCTTCATCAACGACGACGGCACCTACAACGCCGAGGGCTATGGCATAGGGGCGCACTACTCGCGCTGCTCGCTCATGACCCTCGCCTTCATTGAGATAATAGAACAAGCTATAACCCAAATCAACAGCTTCCAGTCGCGCGAGCGCCACGACCTGCGCAACACGCCTCGCCGCCTCGAACGGGTAATCATCACATGCCCTACCGCAATGTCGCGCGTGGAGCGTCAAGCCCTCTACGACAGCTTTGGCGACGCAGTGAAAATCATCAATTCCTACCACCACATCATCGACAACAACAGCCTGAAACTGCACATGCAGGTGATACCCGGCGAGCAACCACGACGCTACGACAGTGAGGAGCAAAAGCAGTGGTACTACGACGAAGCCACTTGCTCACAGTTTGTGTATCTCTACGCACAGTTCTGCGAGCGTTACAAGAACCGCAGCGACCTCTACTTCAAGCTCTATGGCAAGAAACGCGACATCGACGGCACCGAGTGCGACACCCTAAGGGTGGGCTCGGTGGATATCGGTGCCGGCACTACCGACGTGATGGTGTGCCAATATCGCTATAACGAGAGCAACGCCTCGCAAATCAGACCCAACCCCATCTACTGGGACAGCTTCAATGTTGCTGGCGACGACATGCTACAGGTGCTAGTCCACAACGTGATTATCGAGAGCGACAACGGCATCCTCTACCGCCACCTCACCGAGAAGATGGGCAAGACCCACCAGGAGGCATACAAGATTTTATACCACTTCTTCGGTCCCGACAACAACATGATGACCTTCAAAGACCGCATCATGCGCCGAGACTTCAACATGCAGGTCAACGTCCCCGTCATGTACCGCTTCCTGAGCCTGCTGAGCGAGGGAGAGCGATACCTGGAGCTGAACTTCGACGAGATGTTTGGCGACACCAAGCCCAGCAGCATCGTGTGCCAGGCCTTCAAGGAGCGCTTCGGCTTTGAGCTGCAAGATGTGGTGTGGACCTACGACTACAACCTTCTCTCGCAGCACGTGGAGAAATCGCTCGACTCTCTCATAGAGTCAATCTCCACACTGCTCTATGCCCACGACTGCGACATCGTGGTGCTCTCGGGACGTCCCACCATGCTCAAGCCCATCAAGGACTGCTTCCTCAAGTACTTCCCCGTGAGCCCCAACCGCCTCATCGTCCTGGGCAAATACCGCATAGGGCGGTGGTATCCTTTCCGCGACGAGAACGGCTACATGCACGACACCAAGAGCATCGTGCCTGTGGGAGCCATGATAGGCTACCTGGCATCAATGGCGGGCGGCCTCAACGAGTTCTCGCTCGACCTGAGCGACCTCAGCGGCAAGCTCACCCCCACCACCGAGAGTTTCTACAAAGTGGGCGGCATCCCCAAAGAAGAATGTATCATCACCCCCACCGTCAACAACGGACGCATGATTATCAACACCTTCCCATGCTACATAGGGGCAAAGCAGTTTGACATAAGCATCTACCCTATCAGGCCTTTCTATGTAATGGACATCGACAACCGCCGCATCAAGGAGCGCATCAGCAAGGGCAAGATGCTCACCCCCGAGCAGCTGCAGCGCATGCTCAACGACTACCGCAACGAGTTGCTAAAGAAGGGACCGTTCACCTTTGAGATAGAGCGCGAGGCCTACGACGAGGATAAGGAGCGCATCACCATAGCATCGGTCACCGGCAATGACGGCGAGGAACTCAAGGCCGATGACTTCGTCCTGCAAGTGCAAAGCATCAACGACCCGCAAACCTACTGGCTCGACTCAGGAGAATTTAATTTGAACATCGCAACCACCGAACTAAACACCAACAACTGACACTATGAATATCAATCAATATCTTCACATAGTAGAGAAAGCCATCTCATGGCAGTCTAATGTTCCCGAGAGCGAGAGGCAGAACTACCTCGAGCAACTGGTGAACCTACGACGTGCGTTCAAGAAAATCCAGTTTGCCGCCGACGAGCGCTGCTCCACAGCAGCCTTTGGAGAGAGCCAGATGGGTAAATCCTACCTCGTGAGCGCACTGATGAGTGACCCCGGCAAGCCCTTCACCGTCACCGACGGCCGCCGCGAGTACAACTTCATCGACGAGATAAACCCCAGCAACCCCAACTCGCGAGTAGAGGCCACCGGCGTGGTGACACGCTTCACCTCCAACACCGACCCCACGGTTCCCGAAGGCTACCTCAAAGCACGCCTGCTCTCGGTTGCCGACATTATCCTCGTCTTGTGTGAGGCCTATCACACACAGACCGACTACGACAACGCCGAGATAAAGAAAATCGACTATATACACAGTTACTGCGACTCTATAGCCGTGTCGTCGGTACCCAATCCCTCACCCATCCTCACTCAGGACGACGTGATGGACATCTACGACTATCTGCGCAACTCCACCATGAAGCAGCGTGTCGCTAACCTCACCGACCCCGAGTCGGGGCTATTCTCGTTCTTGCTGTTCAACGTGAACCGCCTCACCGATGAACAGCTCATCGCAGCTATCAAGCTGCTGTGGTTCGACAATGCGGCTATCAACCGTCTCTTCGACACCCTCATCACCGCCTACCGCTCCATCAGGTTCAGCCCCACGGTATATGTCCCCTTCGACGCGGTGCTCAAGAAGCATGGCACGCTGCTCGACGTGGCACGCCTCGACGAGATTTATGACGAAGCCGAGATAGAACTTCCCGACTATCGCCCCACCGCCATCGTCACTACCCAGCAAAACATGTCGATAGAGATGCGCAAGGGCGAGCTCAGCGCACTCGTTGCCGAGCTTTATATGTCATTGCCGGCACTCGAGAGCGAGACACGCAACTTCCTCTCTTGCCTCGACATCCTCGATTTCCCTGGCGAGCGACGCCCCGAGAACATGAACTCCGAGAAACTCGCCAACGGCAAGAACCTCTCGGTAGTGCTGCGCCGCGGCAAGGTGACCTACCTCTTCAACCGCTACAGCGACACCAAGCGCATCAGCTCGCTCATGCTCTGCCATAACAACATGCAAAGTGCCGAGAGCAAGATGGGCATCGTCCTTGAGCAGTGGGTGAAGAATAATGTGGGCGAAAATACCGCCGAGCGCGACAACTTCATGCGCGACACACAGATGTCGCCGCTGTTCATCATCAGCACCTTCTTCAACCTCGACCTAGAATACCAGACCAACGACTCGCCCACCAAGCTCGAGGAGCTGCGACGGCGATGGGACAACCGCTTCAAGATTGTTCTCGAGAAAGAAGTGCTGCGCGCCAACACCGACGAGGACCAGACCCACTGGTTCAACCAGTGGACTACCGGCCACCCCTTCCGCAGCATCTTCATGCTGCGCGACTTCAAGTACTCCACCAAGTCGTTCACTGGCTACAACCCTAACACCAAGTCGCCCGAGACCGAGGAGATAATCCCGGCGGCGTTCCCCAACTTCATGCAGTGCCTCAAGGACTCCTTCGTGAGCTACGACTTCGTGCAGCAGCACTTTGTTGATGCGGCGCAAGCGTGGGACAGCGCGGCAACCCTCAACAATGATGGCACAAAGCCCATCATTAGTGCCCTTAACCAGCTCGCCCCGCGTGTGAAGCAGGCCCGCGATAACATGTTCGGCTCCGAAATCACCCGCCTCGTGGCTTCGCTCAAGAGCTTGCTCACCAAGTACTACCACAGTGGCTCGGCCGACGACGAGATTAAGAAAGCCAAGCGACAGGCGGCGCAGGCCAACCTTCAGCTTGGCAAGATTGAGGGCAACGACCCTGCCGCCTTCGGCAAAATGCTCGACATCATGATGATTGACGAGCCGCACCTCTATGAGAAAATCCACAACGCCCTCAACAACACAGTTACTACCACATCGCAGCCCGACTCCGAGAAGGCCCTCTTCATGCGCTTTGGACTGAGCACCGAAGCCTCGCGGGCTAAGAATCTGGAGACGCTGTGCGACTCGCTTGGCGTAGATACCGAGGAAGAGTGCGCCGAGATGCTCGCTGCCGAAGGCATCGACATCGACAAGCTGCTCAACTCCAACCGCATGGTAAACTCTCAGGCGAGCCAAGTGGCAACGATGGTGGAGAGTTTCTGGTTTGATGAGTTCCTCACACAATATGCTGTGCCCAAGTGCAAAGACACCATCCCCGCCGTGAGCGACATGACCACCAACCTCATCAGGCTCTACCGCTTCCTGGGAATGCACGACCGCATCACCAAGCGCATCGACGAGTACATCACCACCTTCGACACCGACAGCGCCGTGGGTATCATTGCCGACTATCTGGCTATGGAGTTCAACCACTTCGTCACTACCTTTGGCTTCGATTACATCGACAGCAAGCAGTTCAACAACATTCTCGAGAAGAACAGCAGGCTCAAGCTCAACATCAGCGAAGAGATGCTCTCGTCGCACAACGACTCCACAGGCGTGAAACTGCTCGAAGAACTCGACCAAGTGAACCGCAAGCTGCGCGAGAAAGGCTATAACAAGGCCGACCGCCAAGCCCTCACCCGATTGCCACGCTACGGCTTTGAGTGGACATGGATTGAGTATCTGAAAGTGGGCTACATCCTCTCGTGCGACCTCCCCGACTATGACATCGCCGCCAACAAGCGCCTCGGGGATATAATAAATGAAATTGACGCTGAATAATTTATGGTGGATTGAAGATCGGGAATCGAAGGAAGAGAATGCCCCCCTTTGCACCTACCACCTTCCTCGTTCCTCCTTCCACGCGTCGATGGCGCAAACTTATAATTTAACACTTAAAACTTAACACATAAATATTATGCCAAACGTAAAAAATAAAGTTCGACTGTGCACCACCTCTCCCATGAGCAACTTCATCGTGGAGAACTTGGGCGGCACACCGTTCTACAACAGGCGAGACGACTTCGAGCGGTTGATCGACAAGTATGTCACCAATCCTCGCTACAAGAATTTCTTCGCCATGCCCTATTTTGAACCCACCCTTCATGGGCTGGAGTGGCATGTTGACCCAGAGTTTGCCTATGCCGTGAAACTATCTTCCATGGCGGGCACTCAGCAATATAATGTCGCAAAGCAATATATTGCCGAAGCCACCGCCTACTTCCGCAACCTCGTCGCGCAAGTTAGCGAAGCCGAACAACCTTACTTTAACTGCCTCATCAAGTATATCGACTCTACCGATATCGACGAGATGGCATTTGTCACCGAGACACAGGTGATTCTGGGCGTGTGGGGCATCAGGTCGATGCCGGGCATGAACATGAACACCGCTATCGTCACCGATGTCGATGACAACCGCTTGCACAGGGTGTCGTTTGAGACCAATGATGCCTTCCTCAAGGGCAAGACATCGTTCATGCGGCGGCACGGCTACAAGCTGCACCCAGGCATCGATGTCCCCGAAGTGGTGCCCAACGAGGGCTTCGAATTCGTGAGCTGGATGCCCTTCGACCCCAACAATGCCCAGGTCAACGAAGACCTGCACTTTGTGGCGATGTGCAAGGAGAGCGCGACTCCTCCGCCCTATGTGCCGCCTGTTATGCCACCGCAACCTGAAGAAGAGCCACCGCAACCCAAAGAACCCTTGCCGCCGATGTGCCGAGTGACCTTTGAGGACGGCGGCTACGGCACCATGAGCGGCACCTCGCCATCGTTCAGCGTGCCGGCAGGCACCGTGCTCACCCCATCGATGGTGCCGCTTGTCACCCCCATCACCAACTATTCCTTCCTGGGGTGGGACAAGCCCCTCGAGAAGCCCATCACTAGCGACACCACCTTCGTGGCGCAGTATTCCAAGATTCCATGGTGGCGACGCTGGCTCGACAACGGCTGCCTGCGCTGGCTTCTGCTGGCACTGCTCGCCCTGCTGCTGTTCTTGCTCTTCTCCATTTGGCTCACCCGCTGCACCGATGCTTCGGGCAACTACGGCGGTTGCGTGCGCGATGCTCACGACAAGATAGTTGCCGCCGACAGCACCGCCGCCGACACCATAAGGCACAATCACGTCATCATCCATGACGAGCGAGTGGTGGGCAAAATCGACATTGGTGACGGACGCACCATCGACGACAACGGCAACCGCCGTGGAGTGAGAGACATCTCCGACGATGACTGGAACTCAGATGACCCTGTGACACCGCCACTGGTCGATGATAAAGGCGACCCTATCTCCGACCGCGGCCGCCTCAACCCCGACGACCCCAACAGCCCTGAGGTGATGAGCGACAGGCTCAACATCTTCTTTGACAACGACAACCCCGACTTCCAGAAGTTTGCCACCGAGTTCAAGCGCAACTACCCCGGCGAGCAATACAAGATTATTGGCAAGGACAAGAACACGCGCTGGCTGCTGGTGCAGGTCCCTCCCGAGGAACGCCCCAAGATTCGCGACGAGCTACCGTCGAAGATACCATCAATGAAATTTAAAGTAGTTGATGAAGTAATCATGGCGGGGGGGCAGATGCCTCGTTCACAATCCAACCTACCTAAAGGATGGCATCTCACCGCAGCCAACATCAAACAGGCGTGGCAAATCTCCAAAGGCAACGCCGGCGTGACGGTGGCGGTCGTTGACGACGGCATCGACCTCAACCACGAGATGTTCGCTGGACGCATCGTCAAGCCCTACAATGTGTTTCGCTGCGACGACCACCTGAGCTCCGGGGTGGGGCACGGCACCCATGTGGCAGGCCTCGCTGCCGGCAACACCGCCCATGTCAACGAGGGAGCCGCAGGAGTTGCCCCCAACTGCAAAATCATGCCCGTGCAGGTCTTTGACAACGGCCAGTGCACCATCTCGGGGGTGATACGCGGCATCATGTATGCCATACGCAACAATGCCGATGTGGTGAACATCTCCATAGGCACTGCCTATCCCGTGGAACTGGGCGACATAGTGCCCATCGAGGAGCAGAAAGAGGTGGCACGCAGCTATTTCAAGCCTGCCGAGGACGTGTGGAAATGGGTCTTTGAGCAGGCAGGCAAGAAAAACACCATTCTCGTCTTTGCCGCCGGCAACAGCAACCTGCTGGCTGCCATGCAGCCGCAGTTGCGGTCGAGAAGCACCATCAATGTGGGGGCTCTTGGCAAGAACAACACTCGCACCAAGTGGTCCAACTTTGGCAACACCGTGTATGTCAGTGCCCCAGGCGAGGGCATCTACAGCTCCGTTCCTGGCAACAGGTATCAGGCACTTGACGGTACCAGTATGGCGGCGCCCATCGTCACTGGCGTGGTAGCACTCATGAAATCGGTGAACAAGAACGTCAACATCAATCAGGCCCTCACGGCATTGACATCTACCGGAGTGAACATACGCAACGGCAATCAGAGTGGCCCGGCAATTCAGGCCGACAAAGCATTGAATAAAATCAAACAATCATAGAAAATCATGAGCAACAAAAAATTTAACTTTGCCTTTGTCATCTCTATCATCATCATCCTGATTTATTCCTACATAGTGTTTATGGGAATAGTGTATTGGAAAGACGGTGACATCTTGCAAGGTATCATCTACTCGGCGGCACTCATTGTCATTACCCTTGCGTGCATCATCATCATGTGCCGGGCTAAAGCCACACGATGGAAAACCACCGGAAACATAGTGCAAATACTCTGCGGCATTGTGATACTTGCCGCACTGGCACTGAGCACCATGCCGTTTGCGCATTTCATAAACCTCGTGATGAAGCAAAAGGAAATCTCCGAAGCCTTCGAGAAAGCACACCAGTATGGCTCTCAAAGCGTGATAGCCTACAACGACTATGTGAAAAAGCGTGAAGTAGATACCCGCAACTTCCTCATCACCGTTGATGCCGGGCACGGCGAGAGAAACCCCTCAGAATACAACGAAATCTTCGGTCTTCCAGGCAACGACAGCAACACCGTGAAAATCGACCGCATGATCAACAGCCTCCACACCATTCTGCTTCCCGACTCGGTGACACACGCCAACGACGAGGCGCTGAAAAACCTTGAGAAAGGTGCCAAGATGAGCGTGTGGAACATTGCTATGCCACAATATATCAACAGCATCGACGAGATGGTGAAGACCAACGTCGAGACCTTCAGCAAGCTCAGCAAGAACGCACACGGCTACAAGGGCGACAACAGCTACCCGGCATTCACCTATAAGCAATACACCGACCAAAATGCGCAACTCAAGGAAATGCTCACCCACATGTCGATGCCCTCGGTAATCTCTGTCATCGCAGCACTAGTGTGCTTCGGGTTCATGCTGCTGCCCTACTACCTGGTGGAGCGCGACTTGGCAGGAGGCACTAGCGGCAGTGGCAAGCACGCCACACTCGCCACACCATCGTCATCCATGCGCCCCAACGGCAGCGAGCGCCGCAGCCGCCTTCGTGAGCGCGAACAAGCTGACAAGCAAACAAGACAATAGAATTTCCCTATTCCACTATTTTACTATTCTACTATTCCACTAAAAAAACATTATGCCCACCAAAGAACAAGTATTAAGTATAGCCCATGGCGTGCCGGTTCCCAACCTCATCACGTCAATAAAGCGAGGCATCATCACTCTCGACGAGTTGAAGATGATAAGACTCGCACCCGAGAAGCTCGAAGTTATAGAACAAAAACTGAAAGCCGAGGAAAACCTGCTGTGGACCAAAGCCTGCACCAGCGGCGAGGTTGCCGACTTCTTCAATTATCTGAAAGTGTATCCCAACGGCATCTTTGCCAACGCTTGCCGGCAGTCGCTCATCTCGGGCGAAGAGTATTTTTGGAGAAACGTGCTCGACAGCGGCTCGGTGCCCATGCTCAAGCAGTATCTTGAGTATTACGAACCGCTGGGAGGCGCTCACGTCTATGAGTGTCAGGAGATGATCGAAGACCCCGACTGGGTGCAGGTCAAGAAACAGCCCACCATCGCCAGTATCGAGGCCTATGAGCATGCCTATCCCGGCAAGCACAACATCGAGATTGCCGAGATGAAAGAAAAAATCAACGATGACATCGACTGGCAGAACGCCCAGCTTGCCGGCGACACCACGGCATTCAAGAGCTATCTGGCGGCGCACCCGCAAGGTAAACATGTGGCACCAGCGCAAGAGCACATCGAAGCCGCCGCCGGGCACGATGCCTTCATCGCCGACATGAATAACGACCTCAAGAAAGCCGACGAGATACAATATGCCGTGGCAAGCAACATCATCACCTGGAACGATGTAATCAAAGCCTACGGCCCCGAGCGCACGCAGGCTATCGAGAACTTCAAAGAAATCGACATCAAGCCCAACACCGAAATCCCCGTGGCTCTCACTAAGGACTCCACCGAGGTATATTTCTGGGGTACGCCATCTTCGGGAAAGACCTGTGCCCTCGGCTCCATTTTGTGTGGCGCCATGAACAACTACTTCCTGGAGCCACAGCAGTGCCAGGGCTACCACTACATGACCCAGCTGCGCAACGTGTTTAAATCTCCTGGCAAGCAATGCAGCCTGCCACCAAGCACCAACGTGAATGTGATACAGGAAATGGTGTTTACCATCAGAGACTCTAAGCAGAAACTGCACCGCACCACCTTCATCGACATCGCCGGTGAGATTTTCCGCGCCATCTATTCCAACATGACCGGCATGTTCCTCGACCAGGAGCACAAGGAGACCCTCACTCATGTGATGAAGTTCGTTGGCGACAACAGCAACCCCAAGATACACTTCTTTGTAGTGGAATATGGTGCCGAGGATGCCCGCTGGGAAGATCTCTACATGCGCGACTATCTGCAAGCCTGCTCACTCTACATCAAGGACAACAAAATATTGAAAAACTCCTCGGGAGTGTATATCCTCGTCACCAAGTGCGACAAGATGCAGTGTCCCGACGAGATGATTGTTGACACCGCTGAGCAATATGTTCAGAACAATCTCGCTGCGTTCTACCACAACCTGCATGAGGCATGCAAGGATGCCGGCATCAACGATTTCAAGGTGATACCGTTCTCCATTGGAGAAGTCTTTGCCGGCAAGATTTGCACCTACGACGACAGCTTCATCGACGACGTGATTGATGTGCTAATAGCCAAGACTCCCACTATTAAGAAAAATAATTTCTTGAGAATGTAATTCATTAATGCACAATGCATAATGCACAATGCATAATTTTAGAACTGATAACTCACAACTGATAACTCACAACTGATAACTCACAACTGATAACTCA
>CALDIG010000273.1 GCA_937904375.1 uncultured Prevotellaceae bacterium | reverse complement strand
CTCTAAACACTAAACATTAAACTTTGAGCAAGTTAACAACTTGCGAAACTTAAATTAATTACCTAACAGGTAATTATAGATAGTAGTGATGTCGTTTGCAGTTACTGACCCATCACCGTTGATGTCGCTATATGGTCGGTAGCGGTTGCTGTTGCCAAGCAGCGTGTCGTAGATTGCGGTGACATCGGCGGCGTTTATTGCGCCGTCCTGGTTCACGTCGAGCGCATTGTAGGGCGACTCCACCTTGCGCGTCGCTGTGCCGTTGATGCGCACCTGCTCGCCGTTGTTGTAGTAATAGAAATTGACGAAATAGGTCTCGTTGTAGTCGAGGTTGGTGAAGGCAAACTCCACATTTTGGGTGCTGCCGGCTTCGAGATTCACGAGTTGGGACTGTGCCGAGCAGTAGTAGCCGGTGGTGCCCGCATTGTTCTCTTTCTTGTAGAGCTTAGCGACGATGTAGTCGTTGTAGGTGCTCGTATTGGTGTTCTTGGCGGCGATTGAGGCATTAAAGGTGGTGCCTACCACCGACGAGAGAGTGGAGCCGGTGATGCTTGCCGAGGTTGCCGAGTTGATGGTAACACTCGTGGTCTTGAGGGTCTTGGTGCCGTCGGCGTCGGCGGTAAACTCAAATGTGGTGGAGCCCGTTGCCGAGGGCGTGTAGTTCATCACCACGTTGCCCGTCTCGCCAATGCCGATGTCGGTATATGTGCCGCTAATCTTAGAGCCATTGACCCACATATAGATGCTGTTGTAGTCGGTCATTCCCTGGTTGGTGACATTGAGGGTGAGCTGCAGCGGGCTGCCCACTTTCCTTATCGAACTTGCTGTCACCGAGTTCACCTTGAGGTTCATCACGTCGAGCTCGCTATAAACTTTAAGGGTGAGCCGTGTGGCGGTGATGGTGGCTTTTATAAATTTGATGCCCGAGCCGCGGCATGGATAGTACTGGCTGCTGCCCGAGAGGCGGCAGATGGGCTTGAGATAATAAGTGCCGGTGCGGTCCTTGCCCACATTTATCGTCCCGGTGATTGTGGCGTAGTTGCCTGCATACAACGACCTTCCCGAAGTCACAGTGTGGGTAGTCAATAGATTGCCGTCGCTATCATAGAGCCCCCACCCCAGGTCGTAGGTGTAGGTTTGCGACGAGTAGTTCCAGTAGTAAGCGGTGAGTGATACGCCAGTAAACGATTCCGAACTGTTGCTGCGTGAGTAGGTGGTGGTGGAAGCTTCGCAGTCACGGTATAGTCCCACGATGTTGCCGTTGGTATTGCTTGCCGTGCCTAAATCGGGCTGCAGTCCCACCATAATCTGCACGTTGATGGTGTAGCCCTCGTCGCCCACTGCGGCGCCTGTGCCGCCCGCGTTGTCGTCGTTGAGGGCATTAAGGGCGAAATATCCGTTCTGATGTCCTCGCCATCCCCAGTTGATGTGGTATAGTCCGTCGGTGTATCCGTCGCACACAAAGGCGTGACCGCCGCCAGTCTTGCGGGCGCTGATAAACACCGGTCGGCCGTTGGCGAGTTCGTTATATACCATGTCTTCCCACTCGGTGGCGGTGAAGTCGGTGCGCGCCAACTGCTGTGCGTCCTTATCGAAGCCAAAGTAATAGACAAAGGCGTTGCGCTGGCTTGTGGCACTCGATGACGACTTTCCGAAGTCCATCTTCACCGACTGGGCGCAGTAGCGCACCAGCCGTGCTGTTTCCTGAGCACCGGCGCTGGTGTTCTCCTCTTTGTCGTACCAGTCGTTCATAATCGAGTAGTCGAACGTGGTGGCTGGCAGCTCCGACATATATTGGCTCAGCGAACTAGAAGTGTAGGCTGGAATGGACTGACATTCGGTCGCCGACTTATAATAGTAGAGAATCTGCGCCATGGCGATTGCCACGCAGCCCGCAGGGCAATAGCTTGTGGTGCCCGATGATGTGTAGGTGGCGCACTGCTGGTTGAAGGGCAGCCCCTGCGCCCAGTTGCACGAGAGCAAGGGGGCGATGCGCACCTTGTTGTCGGAGGCAAGGTTATGGACGGGAGCGGCGTTGCTCGTCGGCGCAGTGGCGGCATCGAGGTGCGCCAGTTGTTCGGCATAGTCGTTGAGCCAGTCTTGGACGCACTCTGGCACCTCGACGGGGTCGAAATAGTCCTCGTCGCCATAGGCGAGGATGGTGCGTGCTCGGTCATCGCCGGCGACGATTACCCATCCTGGCTGCTCGGGGTTGTTAAACACGTAGTAGGCGGCTGTGGCGCCTCGGCTTTTCATGGTGGCAGGCTGCTGTGGCATGGTCACGTTGAAGAATCTGCCGGCGATAGCCCTCGCCTGAGATTCGGTAATTGTGGTAGCGTTGATAGCACTAAAAACCGCTACGGCTAAAATTAAGAAAGTCGCAATTCTTTTTGTCATATTTAATTCGTTTGTGTTTTTCAATTATTGTGTTAAAAGGTGTTCATAGAGTTTGGTGATATCGGCTGCTGTTACCTCGCCGTCGCCGTTCACGTCGCTATATTGGCGGTAGCGGTTGCTGCTGCCCAAGAGCGTGGAATATACAGCTGTGACATCGGCTGCGGTTACTGAGCCGTCTTGATTCACGTCGAACACGTTGTAGGGTGATGCAATCTTGCGAGATGTGGTGCTGCTTATTCTCACCAGCTCGCCATTGCTGTAGTAGTATAAGATCGCGAAATAGGTCTCGTTGTAGTCAAGATTGGAGAAAGCGAAATTGAGTGTAGTGGTGTTGTTGTACCCCAGATAAACAGTTTGCGACTGTGCTCCAGTGTAGTAGCCTGTCGTGCCAGAATTTGGATCTTTCTTGTAGAGCTTGGCGACGATGTAGTCGTTGTAGGTGTTGGTATTGGTGTTCTTGACAAGAATGGTGGCGTTGTAGGTGGTGCCGCTCACCGACGCCGATATGTTGCTACCTGTGATTGTAGCGGCTGTTGCCGAGTTGATGGTTGTGTTGAAGGTCTTGAGGAGCTTGGTTCCTGTGGTGTCGGCGGTGAACTTAAACGCTATAGATCCTGCTGCCGAGGGGGTGTAGTTCATCACCACTGTGCCGCTGGCTCCAGGAGCTATGTCGGTGTAGGTGCCGCTCACCCTGTTGTCGTTGACCCACATGTAGATGCTGTTGTAGTCGGTAATACCCTGATTGCTCACGCCCAGGTTGAGTTGCATGGGGCTTCCCACTTTCTTTACCGACCCCGTAGTCACCGAGTTGATTTTGAGGTCATGTATCGATAACTCGTCAAAAAGTTGCAGTGTGAGCGTTGTGGAAGTGATGGTGGCCTTTACATAGTTAACTCCTGCGCCACGGCAGGGATAATAGGTGCTGCTTCCCGCAAGTCGGCACACGGGCTTGAGATAGTAAGTGCCCGAGGTGATGTTCTTGCCCACACTTATCAACCCCTGGGGGTAGGTGTAGTAATGTGCCTCAAGCGTCTTGTTTGTGGCCACGGTGTGAGTGCTGATGAGGTTGCCGTTGCTGTCGTAGAGCCCCCACCCAAAGTCGTAGGTGTAGCTCTGGTCGCTATAGTTCCAGTAGTAGGCGGTGAGCGACACATTAGTGAACGCCACTGAGCTGCTGCTGCGCGAGTAGCTGGTGGACCCCACTTGGCAGGAGCTATAGAGTCCCACTATGTTGCCGTTGGTGTTGCTGGTGCTGTTGCCCAGGCTTGGTTGGAGTCCGGTCATAATCTGCACATTGATAGTGTATCCTTCGTCGCCGGCTGCCGCTCCAGTGCCTCCCGAGTTGTCGTCGTTGAGAGCGTTAAGGGCGAAATATCCGTTTTGGTGTCCTCTCCATCCCCAGTTGATGTGGAAGAGTCCGCTGTCATATCCGTCGCAAATGAAGGCGTGACCGCCGCTCGTCTTGCGCGCGCTCATGTACACTGGTCGCCCTTGCGCCAGTTCGGTATAAATCATGTTCTCCCACTCGGTGGCGTTATAGTCGGTGCGTGCCAGCTGGCGTGCGTTGTTGTCGAAGCCGAAATAATATACAAAGGCGTTGCGCTGGCTAGTGGCGCTCGACGTGTTCTTGCCATAGTCCATCTTCACTGACTGGCCACAGTATTTAATCAGCCTTGCTGTCTCGACAGCGCTGGCGCTGGTGTTGTCGGCATTATCATACCAGGGATTCATGATGCTATAGTTGAACGTGGTGGCAGGAAGTGCCGGGCGTTCGTTGGTGAAAGTCCCCGACTTCGAGGTATAGGCAGGAATGGCGATGCTGCCATATCCCGACTGGTAATAGTACAAGATTTGTGCCATGGCTATAGCCACACATCCTGCTGGGCTATATTGGGTACCCGACGTGGTGGTGTAGCTGGGACACTGCTGGTTGAAGGGCTTACCTTGTGCCCACTTGCTGGCGAGAATGGGGGCGACGCGCGACTTCATGGTTGCGGCAGGACTCTGGATGGGTGCCGAGGCGGTGCTTGGCGAGGCGTTGTTGCTCATGTTGGCGATTTGCTCGGCATAGTCGTTGAGCCAGTCCTGGACGCACTCGGGCACTTCCTCGGTGTCGAAGTAGTCCTCGTCGCCATAGGCAAGGATGCTGCGTGCTCGGTCATCGCCGGCGACAATCACCCAACCGGGCTGCTGCGGGTTGTTAAACACGTAGTAGGCGGCTGTGGCTCCCTTGCCTCTCAATGCGGCGGGTTGCTGTGGCATATCCACTTTGAAGAACTGTCCGGCAATTGCTCTTGCCTGATTTTCATTGATTTGCTTTGCATGAGCCGAACTCAATGCGACGGCTAAGATTATTATAAGTAAAAACGTTTTCCTTATCATTGTTTTAAGGTTTTATTTGTGATTAGAAATTATTTCACGGTTGAGTTGCTGTTGAGTTTGTCGATTGTGTTGACATATTCGCGCACCCTAACAGTATCAATGGCATAGACTACAAATTTTGAGTCGCCACGCCAAGGAACTGCGCTCTTATACTCTTTGTAACTGAGTTGTACAGCCACAGGCGTCTGCTTCAGCTCGTTGAGGGTCTTGGCGATAGAGTCGTTGGTGACTGAGAATTTGAAATCTTTCTTCTCAATAACCCCCTCAGCGGGTACGGTAATTTGGTTAAGCGTTCCTTCGTAGGTCTTGAACACAGTGCCTTTCAGCGCGATGTCAGTTATTATGCCCTTCACGCTAGAATCTTGATGGTTGAAAAAGCAGCCACGCATAACGAAAATGAGCAAGAGGAGTAAGATTAGCGTGCCAACTATCAGCGCTATGCGTTTCCTCTTGGAGCGTCGCTCAATGGTGGTCTCGTTGAGTTCGCGTTCCTCGCGCTCTTCTTCGGTCTCTACGTAGGGCTCGTTACTCTTCTTAGAAGGTGCATTGCCCTCAAAATAATCGTCAAAATTGTCGTTGATGAGTTTCATATAGTTTTGAGTTCAGAGTTTATAGTTTTCCAGAGATTTTAGAAATTCTAGAAGTTCTAGATTGTCTAGATTTTCTAGTCATTGTGCATTATGCATTGTGCATTATGCATTGTGCATTATGCATTGTGCATTGTGCATTGTGCATTTTGCATTGTGCATTATGCATTGTGCATTATTTAAATACTCATGCCCTCGCCTTTGCTTTGAGTTTTTATTACTGTCTTGCCATGGGCTATGCGCTTGCGGTCGATTGCCATGCTGATGAAGGCATAGATGCCGAGCACGATTAGCAGGCACGTCTGCACGCCCCACACCAGCCAGGCAAAAGCCGAGGCCTGTGGGTCGTAGGGTGGAGTGGAGGAACCCACGCCATAAAGCGAGAGTCCGAAGATAATGGCAAACTGCCAGGGACCGAGTCCGCCATTGCTGGGTACCGCCATGCCTATGCTGCTGAGCACGAAGAGGACGAGAATCGCCACCACGCCCAGGTCTTTGGTGCAGGAGAAAGCAAACGAGGCGAGGTAGAGCTGCATGAAGTAGCAGCCCCAAATCAGCACCGTGTAGAGCAGGAACATCCACTTGCCGTCCATCTTGCCGATGGCGGCGAAGCCGTCCCAAAAGTTGCGGATTATAAGGCGCAGCTTAGATATCACCTTGTTTTCGCTCTTGCTGTGGAATATCCACACTATCGCTAGCACGCCCAGCACTCCCATCGCCACTAGCAGCCAGAACAGCCATGAGGTAAACAGCGAGCCGCTGCCGTCGCCACGTTGGTCAAAGAACTTGACGAACTTGTCTTGCGCGATGAAGAAGGTGACCAGCGTGAGCAGTGCCACCGTCACGGTGTCGCTTAACCGGTCGCCCACCATCGAGCCAAGCACCTGTGTGAACGACGCCTTCTCGCGGTTGGCGATATATCCTGAGCGCCACACCTCGCCAAGGCGGGGGAACAGCAGGTTGACAAAATAGGTGCCGAAGATTGAGTTGACAAGCGCACTCGTCGAGGGGTGAACATCTATCGTCCGCAGCTGCAGCCGCCAGCGCAGAGCCCTGAAGATGTGGCTGAACACGCTCACCACTATCACTGGCAGGAACCACCAGTAGTTCACGTCGTTGCGCAGACTGACCTTGATTGCTCCCCAGTCCACATTCTTTGAGAGGAACCACGCCAGTCCCACGCTAATTGCGATGGGTATGCCATATTTCAATAATGCCGAAATAATCTTTTTCACAGCAGTTTTCGTCTTAATGATTTTGCTAAATTGCTTTGTAACCTGCAAAGATAAACATTTTGCGTCAAAATAGTCTCAAAATAAAGAAATTTTTTAAAAAGCCCTCCAAATTTTGTTTTTCACGCATTTTTCTGTAATTTTGCGTGTTGAAAACGATTATTGCAAATAAGATTTATTAAACACCGTTTAAAAATCGACCGTTATGCAGCAGGTAAAGGCAAAGAAATCTCTAGGACAGCATTTCCTCATCGACCTTGATGTGGCGCAGCGCATTGCGGGCACTATCGACGCTTATAAGCACCTGCCCGCTCTTGAGGTGGGGCCGGGCATGGGCGTGCTCACACAATACCTGCTGGAGAACGGCCACGTCCTTAAGGTGGTGGAACTTGACAGCGAGAGCGTGGAATACCTCAAGGCGCATTTCCCCGCCCTCGACGGCCGCATCATCGAGAAAGACTTCCTCAAGCTCGACCTGCGTGAGGCGTGTGGCGAGGGAGAGATGGTGGTGATAGGCAACTATCCCTACAACATTTCGTCGCAAATCCTGTTTCATGTGCTTGACTACAAAGACCAGGTGGTGTGCTGTAGCGGTATGTTCCAGCGCGAGGTTGCGCAGCGCATCGCCGCCGGTCCCGGCAGCAAGACCTACGGCATAGTCTCGGTGCTGTTGCAGGCGTGGTACGACATTGAGTATCTGTTCACTGTCGATGAGAACGTCTTTGACCCTCCGCCCAAAGTCAAGAGCGGTGTCATCCGCCTGATGCGAAACGGTGTCACCGACCTGGGCTGCGACGAACGCCTGTTCAAGAGCGTGGTGAAGACCTCCTTCGGCCAGCGCCGCAAGACATTGCGCAACTCGCTCCGCGGCATGATACCTCCCGACGCTATGCCCAAGCTCGACGAGCGATATGCCGAAATGTTCCAGCGACGGCCCGAGCAGCTTAGCGTCAGTCAATTTGTGGAGCTGACCAACATTATAAAAAACCTTCAAAACTCGAAACGACAATAATTACATTTACAAGTTCTCAAGTGAGAGAAAACGCGAATACTATTGCCTTGTTTGCTCGTTAGCTTGTCAGCTTGTTTGCTAGAATAAAGACTATGAAAGAATTTAACATCGACAATATCGACCAGTTGAAAAAACTGATAGAGGCAAAGAACGGCGAGCAGCTCAAAGCCGAGATAAAAGACTTGCATCCTGCCGACATCGCTGAGCTTATCAAGGACCTTGATGACGTTGATGAGGCGCTCTTTGTCATGCTGCTGCTCGACGAGGAGACGGCAGCCGACGTGCTTGCCGAGCTCGACGAGGACGAGCGTGCCGACCTGCTCGAGATAATGCCCAACGAGACCATCGCCAGGACAGTGGAACAGATGGACGCCGACGATGCCGTTGACCTTATCCAGGAGCTCGACGAGGACGACCAAGAGGATGTGATCAAGCACATCGACGACGTGGAGCAGGCGGGCGACATCGTTGACCTGCTGCAATATGACGAAGACACCGCCGGCGGTCACATGTCCACCGAGATGATTGTCGTCAACGAGAACCTCTCGATGCCCGACTGCATCAAGACGATGCGCGAGCAGGCCGAGGATATGGACGAGATCTACAACATCTACGTCGTTGACGACGACCACCGCCTCAAGGGCGTGTTCCCGTTGAAGACCACTATTACCAACCCCTCGGCCAACAAGATAAAATATGTGATGGAGCCTAATCCCATCTCGGTGCGCACCGACACTCCCATCGAGGATGTGGCACTCGACTTCGAGAAATATGACCTAGTGGCGATGCCGGTGGTAGATTCTATAGGGCGACTGGTGGGACGCATCACCGTAGATGACATCATGGACGAGGTGCGTGAGCAAAGCGAGCGCGACTACCAGTTGGCTACCGGTCTTGTCGCCGATGTGGAGACTGGCGACAGTGTGTGGAAACAGTTCCTCGCACGCTTCCCGTGGCTGCTGATAGGCATTGTGGGCGGTATCGCCAATGCCCTTATTCTTGAAGGTGGCGATAATGGCAGCTGGCAGACGGTGCTCCCGGGTCTGGCGATGTTTATCCCGTTGATTGGTGGCACTGGCGGTAATGTGGGCACTCAGTCGAGCGCTATCGTGGTTCAGGGTCTCGCCAACGGCACACTGGAGCTCAAGCAAGCTGGCAAGCATCTGGTAAAGGAGTTCTTTGTGGCAATGCTCAATGCTGTGCTCATTGCCGGACTGGTGTTTATCTACAATTTGATTTTCCCTGCCGACGGTGACTCACAAAAGGCCATCGCCACCTCGTTGGCAGTGACTATCTCGCTGTTTGCCGTGGTGCTCTTTGCCTCGGTCTTCGGTACTATAGTGCCCATCGTTCTTGAGAAACTCAAGATTGATCCGGCGATAGCCACCGGTCCCTTCGTGACGGTGACCAACGACATCGTAGGCATGTTAATATATATGTTTATCAGTACCATACTTATAAATGCTATGATAGCTTAGACTCTAATTAGCATAATCATTTAAAGGCAAGTCACAACTTGCCTCTTTTTTGTTGCACCTTATTATAAATAAGTAACCATTAATTTATAAAATAGTCTTTTTAATTGAAAAAAATTGGTTAATTCGTTCGTGGTGAGTATTTTTGTCAATTGTAACCCAAAACCGTTTCATACTAGAACCCAATAATTACAATATATAAATATTATTCTTATGAAGAAAACAATTCTATTTATCCTAATTCTTGCTGGAGTAATGGTGGCATCGGCTGCTATATACCCCTATCTGAATGTGGGCTTGAAGAGTGGCACGGAGACTTCTTATCCTGCCACCGAGGGCCTGACATTGACTTTTGAGAATGGACAGCTTGTGGCTGCCAATGACGGCACGCAGCTGGGTACTAACGACCTGAGCAATGTGCTCTACATGATGTTTGGGCTGGGAGTCGAGGAAAATCCTGTGGTTGCCGGCGATGTTAACGGCGACGGTGAAGTGACCAGCGCCGATATTACGGCTCTCTACAACTGGCTGCTCAACAATGACGACAGTGCTATTGTCAATGGCGACCAGAACAGCGACGGCGAAATTACCGCTGGCGATGTGACTGTGGTTTACAACATCCTCTTGGGTGCTAAAGGTCGCTCGTTGGGAGAGATTACCGATGGCTACCAGACCATGTGGGTGGTAACCGGCGACGTGAAGTGGGCATTCACCACCGAGCAGCTCGACACCATCTACTACAACGACGGCACCTCGTTCACCGCACAAGGCAAGACCTTCAGCATTGCCGACGTAGATCAAATCTATGTTAACAACGAGCAAGTTGCCGACAACACCGTGGATGTGGCATACGACGGCAACAGCGCCACGATGATTGTGGCAGGTAACATTGCCAAGAACATGACCGCCACCGTTAACGGTGCTCATGTGGTGGCACTTCAGGATGCTGACGTAGCCAACGAGATTACCTACACACTAGCAGGTAGCTCCACCAACGGCTCGTTCTACCAGGACGGCGAATTGAAGATTTCGGTAAGACTCAACGGTCTTACCCTTCACAATCCCGACAGCGCTGCCATCAACATTCGCGACGGCAAGCGCATCGCGGTGGAGCTCGTGGAGGGAACTACCAACACCCTCACCGACGGTGCTAACGGCTCTCAGAAGGGCTGCTTCGCCGTGAAGGGACACACCGAGTTCAAAGGCGCTGGCATCCTCAACATCACCGGTAACTCGAAGAACGCCTTCTGGGGCAAGGAGTATGTAGAGGTTAAGAAGACCGTGGGCGAAATCAACATCTTGGGTGCTGTTGCCGATGGTTTCAACATCAACCAGTACTACCTGCAAAATGGCGGCAAGGTCACCATCAAGAATGTGGGTGACGACGGCATCCAGGTAAGCTATGAGACCGACGATGACGACAATATCGTAGAAGACGAGGAGAACACCGGTGAGGTGACTCTCAAGGATGGCACTATCGACATGACTATGACAAGCGAGGGCGGCAAGGGAATCAAGGCTGCCGCAAGCTTTATCATGCTCAAGGGCACCCTCAAGATGGTTCAGAGCGGAAACCTCGTGGCTGGCGACGGCGACATCGACTATAGTACCTGCGTGAAGGCTGGCGGCGACATCCTCATTCATGGCGGAACTGTTGACCTGACCAACACCGCACAAGGCGGCAAGGGTCTGAATGCCGATGGCACCATCACCATCGATGAGGCTAACACCACTACCACTATCGGTATCAAAGCCAACGGCGCTGGTGGTACCGCCGACCCAGGTGCATCAACTGGTGGTGGCGAGACTCCCAAGTCTTACAAGATTTATGTCGCTAAACCCACAACGAGTGGCTATGGTGGTGGAAATGCCTGGACCAACATGTACCTCTACAAGAGCGACGGCACACTGGTGGCAAACATTACCAGCAACACTGTGACTAAGACATCGGGCTACAGCAGCCTCACATTCTACTACTACGACTTCGGCGCTGCCGACAGCGGCTCCTACTATTTCAAGAGCGACAACTACACCAGCGGTGGCGGCTGGGGAGGTGGCACAAGCTACACCATCCAGAGTGCCACCTTCAATGGTCCCACTGCAGGCGAGGACATCTACTATCAGTTGGGTACCTACTCAACCAGTGGAACTACTCGCACCTACGCCCTCACCAATGTCACTGCAACCTATGGCGGCAGCAGCGACCAGGGCGAGGACACTGGCACTACCTACAACGCTGCCGGCATCAAGGCCGACGGCAACATCACCATCGATGCCGGCACCATCACAGTGGCCAACAGCGGCTCTATGAGCAAGAGCATCAAGAGCAAGGCTACTGTTACCATCAATGGCGGCGACATCACCCTCACTCCAAGTGGAGCTATGCTCGTGTTTAACAACGACGCCAGCTACAGCAGCGGTGTCAAGGCTGTTAACTTTGTGATGAACGACGGCGTGCTCAAGATTAACTCGAGCGGTGTGGCCGGTAAGGGTGTCTCCACAACCAATATGACCACCAATGGCGGTTCAATCACCATTACCAACACCGGTGCACCACAGGCTGCCGGCTCAACTGGCGACTACTACACCGCCAAGGGCTTCAAGACCGACGGTAACATCAACCTGCTGGGCGGCACCATCAACATTAGTATGACCGGCAAGGGCGGCAAGGGCATAAAGGTAAACGGAGAATATGTGCAGGGCGCAAGTGGCAGCACTGGACCCACGCTTACTGTTTCGACCACTGGCACTGCTGCCGCATCGTCAGGTGGCGGTTGGGGTCCTGGTGGCGGTAGTTCCGTAAGTGGCTCGGCCAAGGCAATCAAGGTGATGGGCAATATCACCATCAACAGTGGCACACTTAAAGTGAGCGCCACAGGCGGTGAAGGCAGTGAGGGCATCGAGAGCAAGCAAATCATGACCATCAACGGCGGTTACATTGAGGGCAACACCTATGACGATGCTCTCAACAGTGCCTCACACATGTATATCAAGGGAGGCTACATCTACGCAGTGGCTACCAACAACGATGCGCTCGACAGCAATGGCAACATGTACCTGAGCGGCGGCATGGTGTTCTGCTACGGAAGCGAAGAAGGTCTTGACGCCAACAGCGAGGGTGGCTACAAGGTGTATATCCAAAGTGGTGCCAATATTGCCGCAATCGGCGCAAGCATGGGTGCCATTGAGAGTGGCGCATCAATGAGCCAGTCTTGCTACTCAACAACTGCTAGTTCACAGACTTGGTATGCCTTATATAATGGCAATACCGTAGTTGCCGCATTCCAGACACCCACTCTGAGCAGTGGCGGTGGCGGTGGTATGGGACCTGGCGGACCTGGCGGTGGCAGCAGCAGCGGCTCTACCATGGTGGTAACCTCGCCATCGTGCAAACTCTATAGCGGCGTGACCGGTAGCGGCACCTCGTTCTGGAGCGGTAAAGGCTATAGCAATGCCAGCGGAGGTTCGTCAGTATCGCTTTCCAGCTATTCTGGTGGTAGCGGCTGGTAATGCCACGACAGCACGGCACGGAATAGACTTGGCCAGTTCGGCTACTGGCACTACAAGTTTCACTTAATCCATTGCTAACTAAGAAATAGAAAATAAAGCAAACTTTTAAACAATTGTGCCTCGGAGCTTCACGACAGCCCCGAGGCACTTTTTCCTGTTTTCTGCATAGGTTAGTTTTTGAGATAAATAACATCTGATAATCAGAGATATAGCTTAAAATAGGCTCAGTCGCAAAAATCAGAATGTTCAGATAATTCAGTTGTTTTTTTAGTTTTGCAACAGCCTCTCTCTTGGCACATTTGTTTACCAACTCAAAATTTATACTTGATTGTCCCCACCTTTTTGCGACTGAACCCATTTTTGACTCTTTAGATTATAATTATCGGGGTACATGGAGATTTTTCAAAATATTTTTGGCGTAATGGTCATTTTGCAGGATAAGAAGTGCATATAGTGGCTTTATTGG
>CALDIG010000272.1 GCA_937904375.1 uncultured Prevotellaceae bacterium | reverse complement strand
GAGGAAAGGAAACGAAAGTAGGTCAGAAAACTTTCGTTTCCCGACCTACTCGATTACATCCACGCCACATTTTAGACTTATGATTGCTAAAAATTGAAAAATAATTTTTATCTTTGCAACAATTCGAGCAGATTATTGAGAGCAGTACTTTTGCTTGAATAAATTATAAAGCGTTGCTTGCTTCGAGCACTAAGTCTCTGCGCTATCTTTTAAACTAACCATAAAACTACCTTGATTCGGGAGACTAAAGAGGGTACAGCGATTATCATGAAGAAATTTTTACTCATTATTACTTTAGTTGCAATAGCATGCTCGAGTGCCTCTGCAGCTGGCTTGAAACTGAGGAAAGACCCTAACAACTATGAGACTGTGAATGGCATCAGCATGCGTAACTTGTGGCTGCTTGACCGTTTCCACTACGGGGTTACTGAACTGCAAACCGACTTTGCTTGGTGTAACACTAAGGCTCGCACGGCTGTGATTCAGAATGGTATTGTATATATTGCCCGAAGTGAAGCAAAGGAGATTGTTATTCCAAATGCCAATGGCGAAAACGACACTATCAAGGCAGCCGTTATTTACCGCTTCAATGCTATGACAGGCGAGGAGATGGCCCCACTCGATGTGACTCTCAATGGCATGCCTTACGGCGTTTTCTTGGGAGTGGAATCCATTGGTAAGGACAACTTCGGTCACGTGTGGGTTGCTCCTTATACCAGTGAGAAGACCGCTGAGGTGCCTCTGTATCAGGTTAACATTGAGACTGGCGAGCTGACACTCGTTGCAAATCTCGATAAGGGCGATGTGATTGCCCGTACCGACCATCTCGACCTTGTGGGCGACATCACCCTTGAACAGGCCGAGTGCAACGTAATGACTCCTGGCTCACAGGTTCCCACCGTTTATGCTTGGCACAACGAGCAGGGAGGCGACCTTGACACGTGGGAAGGCTTCTTCAGCGGTGACCCCTATATGGACTTCGTGGATATTTATCCAGTGAACCAGACACAATGGGGCTATTGTCCCACTTGCCGCTTCGTGCTTGGTGAGGATGAAGATACCCGCTACAGCGGTGAGAACTTCTACATTGACGGCTTCACCACCGTGCCCACCCTCTATGCCAGCGATGGCACCATCGTTGACTGCTTTGGCAGTCTCACTCAAGAGGAAATGGCAGCCGACAGTCTGTTGATGCCAAAGGTTGGCACCAACGGCATTGGCGAGTTCAAACTCGGCGATCGTAATTTCATTGTTTATTCTATTGGTCAGTACGACGCTCCCAACTCCTGCCAGGTTAACATTTGTGAGCTTGGCGAGGGTATGTCATTCAGCGGCATGCAGCGCTACTGGACCTTCCCCGCCGACGGTCAAGGTCAGACCAGTGATAGTGGTCTTCGCATCCATCCTATTACAGTCGAGTATACTAATGAAGGTGTATTGGTATTTGAGTATAAGTGCTATAATGGCATGGGTGTTTATCTAGTTGGAGAAGGCGTTGCACCTGAACAGTATTATGACTTCATGGTCGATGGTATTTGCTACAAAATTAATAATGATCAAAATAGTGTGAGCGTCACTTATGAGGTTTTTTCTAACCCTAGATATAATAATCTGAGTGGAGATATAGTAATACCTGAAAGTGTTACATATAATGGAAACACTTATACAGTAACTTCAATTCTCAACACTGCCTTCCAAAACTGCACTGAATTAACATCTGTGACAATAGGCAGTTCGGTCACTTCGATTGGTGATAATGTTTTTAACGGTTGCAGCGGGTTGACCTCTGTGACTATACCCAACTCAGTGACATCTATAGGTTCTGGCACATTCAATGGTTGCACATCTTTGACATCAATTACTTTATCAGGTAAAGGCTCATGGAACTATGATCATTCACAACTTAAGGGCCTCCAAGCTATAATTAATCAAATCAAGACTTTAAATGTTGGTAGTGAAATCACATCATTAGGAGGTTTCGGTTTCGTTCCCGATGTGGTTAACAGCTATGCCGCTGTGCCACCCGTTTGCCAATCGGGTACTTTCACAAGCTACGATGGAGAGCTTCATGTGCCATCGGCTTCGACGGTGGCTTATTTCACTGCTGACTATTGGCGAAACTTCAACAACCTCATTAATAATTTAACCGATAAAGTAATTATAAGCCAAACGGAGGCAAACATACCACAATGGTGCACTTTGGCATTGAGTGCCACCACTAATCCCGAAGGCAGCAATTTGGTGTGGAGCACTACCAATTCAAATATTGCCACAGTGAGTGATAATGGTATAGTAACAGGGGTTAGTCAAGGTGAATGTGACATTTTTGCTACACTTGAGGCAAATCCCGCAGTTTATGCTTCATGCCATGTGAATGTTTCGTATCCCGAAGTTAGCATCTCGCTAAATTACACAGAGCTTGAGATGAAATATGGTCAAGACACTACTTTAATTGCAACAATTAACCCCGATAATACAGGTCTCACCCCAACCTGGGCATCAAGCAATGAAAGTGTTGCCAAAGTAGAAAATGGTGTTGTAACAGCCGTTGGCGAAGGTGAATGTGACATCACAGCTACAGTGCTTGACCAAACTGCGACTTGCCATGTTGTAGTTGATGTAGTTACAATTTCACTTAATTATACAGAGCTTGAGATGAAGTATGGAGAAGACACCACTTTGGTTGCAAGCATTGATCCAGATAATGCAGGTCTCACCCCCACTTGGGAATCAAGCGATGAAAGTGTCGCCACAGTGGAAGATGGTGTTGTAACAGCTGTTGGCGAGGGTGAATGTGACATTACAGCGACAGTGCTCGACAAGACTGCCACATGCCATGTAGTTGTTAACGATGATTTGATTCTCAGTCTGAATATAGATAATGCTATTTTAGGCGCAAACCAGTTGATTACAGTATATCCCACCTGTACTCCTGATATACCAGTGGAACTGGTTGTCACATCAAGTGATCCGAGCGTGGCAATGGCTCGTGTAATAAACCGCACTAATGCTCCCGAGGTTGGTTTGATGACTTTCCCCATGAAAGGTATGGCGCTTGATTATCTTGAGGCATTATCTGCTCCAAATGAAAGCAAGACTCCCGCTTTTGCAAGCGAGAAGGCAATAATGATTGTGGGTGTGCAGAATGGCACCGCTACTATCACAGTCACCACTGCCGATGGCAAGGCCACTCCCGCCGTACTCGAACTTAGAGTAGTTGATGTAGATGGCGACCGCACTATCACCGCTACCGACATCACCTGCCTCTATA
The DNA here is from genome assembly GCA_937904375.1 of uncultured Prevotellaceae bacterium. Lineage (GTDB taxonomy): Bacteria > Bacteroidota > Bacteroidia > Bacteroidales > Muribaculaceae > Sodaliphilus. The sequence continues at coordinate 14,848 of CALDIG010000272.1, read as the reverse complement.
ACTACCTGCTCAACGGTGATGAAACCTTTATCACCACCAGCGACACCGACGGCGACGGCAACATCACTGCCGCCGACATCACCGTTCTCTATAACTTGCTGCTAGGGAACTAGCACTTAACGCAATGAAAGGGAGAATGTAAGCTCAAAAAAACAGGCGTCGCTTCAAGCAACCTTGAAGTGGCGCCTGTTTTTTGCAACTACCATTACATTGTTTGCTCGTCAGCTTGTCGCTTGTTTGCTCGTCAGCTTGTCGCTTGTTTGCTCGTCAGCTTGTCAGCTTGTTTGCTCGTCATTTGCATTATTGCAGAATTCTGTGTAATTTTGCACTGATGATTATCTGCAACACTACATATCATGTCGATTGCACTGTGAGCGGCGAGTTTATCGACTGGATGAATGAGTGCTACCTGCCTCAAGCCACGAGCAACGGGCTCGTGAGCCACCCTAGATTGATGCGACTGATGGGGCATAACGAGGGAGGGGCGTGCTTTGCCGTGCAGCTTGAGGCCACCTCGCTCAAAAACTTGCAGCAGTGGAACCAGGAGGTGGGCAAAGCACTGCATCAGGCGATAATCGATCGATTTGGCGATAAAGTGGCCGGGTTCACCACCTTTATGGAAGAAATTCCTCTTAAGTGTTAAGTGTGAAGTTTTAAGTGTTAAGTGAGTTCGTTGATGGTTAGAGATTGTAGTGCATTTTATCTTGTCACTATCTTCCATAAACGATAAACCATAAACGATTAACTAAAAAATGGCTAAAGACGTTTTTGACAAGATAATAATAGGCATCGACCCGGGCACCAATGTCATGGGATATGGGCTACTGGGGGTGAAGGGTGGCAAGCCATCGCTCATCGCCATGGGAGTGCTGCAGCTCAGCAAAATGGATGACCATTACATGCGGCTGCGGCGCATCTATGAGCGGGTGCAGAGCCTCGTTGAGGAGTTCCTGCCCGACGAAATGGCGATAGAAGCGCCATTCTACGGCAAGAATGTGCAGTCGATGCTCAAACTGGGACGTGCGCAAGGCGTGGCGATGGCTGCCGCGCTCGGTCGGCAGGTGCCCATAGCCGAATATGAGCCACGTAAAATAAAAATGGCGATCACCGGCAACGGTGCCGCCAGCAAAGAACAAGTGGCGATGATGCTACAGCGACAGCTTAACATAGACCCCGCCACCATGCCCGACCTGCTCGATGCCACCGACGCTCTCGCAGCAGCCCTATGCCACTACTACGAGAGCAAAAAACCGTTCCCCTCAACCAACGCCAAATCCTGGAAAGACTTCATCAAAAAACATCCCGAAAGGATAGCAAAACAACAAACGGGTGAAGCAGAAAATTAGTGCGAAGCACGGAAAACTAGCGAAGCAGCCAACTAGCGAGCATCGCGAGCGGCAAACTAGCGAAGCGGCAGACTAGCGAGCATTGCGAGCGGCAAACTAGCGAAGCGGCAAACTAGCGAAGCGGCAAACTCATCTAAATTTCACTATAATGGAAAGTTATAAGGTCGATGATTTTTCTTGCTGCGTCGTTTTTGCTCTCACATTCATGAAGTCTGACCTCGGGATTTGTCTGCTGGCAGAATATCAGAGGATACCAGCATGGCGTGTGCAGGTGGCTCTCGGTCTCTTCATCGTCGTTGTGCCTCACATAAAACAGGTGAATGAATTTCTTTAGAGAGTTGGCATACATGATTTCGGCTATTGTGCCAGGGCATGCTGCTTCGTCGAGCACAAAAATGGCATCGGTGCAATTCTCTATCATCTGTTTCTCACACATAATGATGTCCTCGGCATTCATGCTCTCGGCCTCGAAATAGAAAGGACCTACGTAGAGTACGTTGTCATTGATTAGTACACCATTCATGTCCTTGGGTTTCAGCAAAGTCTCTATGCTGCCAAGGATCTGTGCCCTATAGTCCTCGGCGGCAGCAATGTCAAAATCGTCGTCACGATAGTCGAAGCCAAAAGCACCTCCAAAAAATAGTTTATACTGTGTATCCATAAGGGTTATGTTTGGTAATCATGCTGTTTTCTGCCACAAAGATAATGAACATTTCTAAAAATTCAAAACTTAGAGTTGGGATTATTATATCTCGTGGCTAATTCCGCATTCCTTGACGTATGGGCACAAAAAAAGGGTAAGAAGACTACATCGCGCCGCTACAACCTGTTACCCTTGCTTCGGTCAAGACCTGGGGGATTGGCAGGGAGCTGGCCGTGTAGGACTTACCCGGGTGCAAAGGTACAACTTTTTTTGTTACCAGCAAATTTTTTTTCGAAATCTTTGCTTAATTGGTGCCGAATGCAACTTACGGCTGTGTCTCTCTTTTCAAACAAAAACAACAAAAAACGGACAAGAATAACAAAAATTGGATAAAATGCTCACGCTCGCAAGGCTTTGAGCAGCCTCACCGCCGACGCGCCGCAACACGGACACGGCACGCCGTGTCACTTTGTCTCGCTTAATCGCATTTTTGTTGTCTTTGTTTTTCTTTGTTGTCTTTGTTTGATTTAGCGAGTGTGAGCATTTGATCTAAAGGCAACAATAAATAATTGTGAGCAATAAAAATAATTGTTCGTAATTGTTTGTAATTGTTTGATATAACCGAATTTGTGCTTTAGTCGATGTTTATCATCTCGTTTAGCGAGAAGCCATCTTCTCCGCCATGGGTGAGGTAGCCCATCTGGTTAGTCAGGAGGGTGGTGTTGCCTATTTTTGTCCCTCGCTTGGCGTTCCAGTGGGTGTGACCGAAGATCCAGTAGTCGATGTCGCTTTGCTTGATGAAATCCTCAAGGTCAACGACAAACGCCGAAGACAGTCCGTTGTCTTCATATCTCGGGTCTTCAGCAATGATAGGGCAGTGGTGGGTGACCACCACTTTGTGCTGTGCCGTGGACTTGCTTAGCGCGTCTTTGAGCCAGGTGAGGCACTTGTCATGGGCGCGGGCATAGTCGGTGGCGAGGAGGATGTGGTCGCCAAAGGCGATGCGGCGGCAGTCGTTCATGCCCATCTGCACAGCTGCAAGCGCATCGTCGCTGATGCGGCTCCACAGAGTGGTGAAAAACAGCTCGGTATCACCCAATGTGATGCTTCGGTTATTGACGTAGGTGACGTTTTTGCGAATAGGGTAGGTGAAGTTGGCGAGTGTGGCAAGCACATCCACACGGTTGTAGTACTCGTGGTTGCCTGGCACTATGAATGTGTGTGCGTAATGGTCGCTGCACCAGTCCCAGAATGGGTGCTCGCTTAGCTGTTTCTCCCCGAATAGCAGTATGTCGCCTGCCAGCACAAGGATATCACCCGCCACCTCAAGAGGATGCTCGTTGAGGTAACGGGTGTTTTCCTTAAATTCCAGATGCAAGTCACTGGCATATTGTATTTTCATGTCACATTAATTATACTGCTTGAACACTTTGATGATGTCGCATTTGCTCATGTAGTCGGCATCGGGGTTGCCGCTGGTGTTGGCGAAGTCGAGCAGTCTTTCAATAGAGCGGATGTGCGGATATTGCTCCTCGTCGATTGAGTAGGTATATTTTTTAGTGGTCCAATCATAGTTGCTAACTACGCAATATCCGTAGTTCTCGGCGGTGATGAACGTCTGGGCGAAGATGCACTTCTGCTTGAAGTCCATGCTCTCGGAATCGTGCTCGGCAGCCATGAGGAGGCGGCGTGCCGTGCCGATGAAATCGTACTCACTGCGCAGTTTCTCGGAACACTCGCCGTTCTGGTAATGAGCGAGATACCAGCAGTCTCCCTTGTGGCTTGCTTGGTAGAGCATATTGGCTTTCTTATAGAGCAGTTTGTTGCGTTCCTCATCCCTGCTGTTGGCAATCTGGTTGTCAAGCTCCACCATATCGCGGCAGTACTGCAATTTGGCGTTAGATTTCACTGGAGTGTTCTCTTCGTTCAAAAAACTCAGGAACTGGCGTTTCATCCAAATTACATTATTATAGTTTTTGCGTGCCATGTAGTAGCTGATGCCTTGCTCCGAGATATAGCTCAGCGGCACTTTCTCAAGGTAGTTGATGGCGGCTTGGAACTCGCCTTCGCGCACGAGTTTGGTGCCCATCATATCGTTGAACTTGACGTTGTCGATGCTGCAATACGATGCCACCCATTTCTCGAAGGCATTGCTGGTGCCGTTGTCGAGGTAGTATTTGAAACCCTCAAATTCGCTTGAGCTGAGCGTGTCGAGCTGGCAGCTGTACTCCGAGGAGTATTCGCTGTTGTGTGCCGCCATGCCAAGCAGAGCTGTTGCCTGGTTGGGCATGCCCCACTTGTAGTATTGAGGCACAAGGGCATCGTAAGTCACACGCTCAAACACATCGTTGTAATGAGGGTCGGTGGCATAGTGGTCCTTGTCATATCCAGCTTTCTGCTCCAGCCATTTATACTCTCCAAGCATATAGTTGAAGTACTCATCAGTGGGTTTCGCGCTCTTGATGCTGGCGAGCATCAGGCAGGCGCGGGCGTTGTCCTTCATGCGCTGTGTGCCATCGAGGGTCTGAGCATTGGTGAGCTGCCTGATGGCGTCATTTTGATTGCCTGCCATGTAGTTGACAAATCCACGCGCGGCCTCCCACATGGCGGGCGACTTGGTCTTTTTCTCGTCGAGCACTTTGCCTGCAAAAACGATGAAGTCGTTCATCTCGTTCTCATAGATGCCAGTTGCCTCCACATAACGCATAAACTCGGGGTCGCTGCCGTTGTCGAGTGTCTCCTGGGTGTTGTTCACGAAGTCCTGAACGAGGAAAACGAGGGTGGGGGAGTTGGGATTGGCGGCATATTCCTCTTTGATGCCCTTGAGGTTACGCTTCTTGCGCACGCAGTATTTGATGCTTGTCATGTCACCAAGTTCGGCATAAATCTCGCACGCCTTGTCCTTCTTGCCCGTGTTGTAGAGCGCGCCGGCATAGATGTCCTTCATCCAGCGCTTATACACGTTGTCCTTGAGGCGGCTGGCGGTCTTCTCCCAGTAGTTGATGTTAGCCTGATGGTTCTCGGCGGTCATGTTGCAGCGCATCACCAGCAGGGCATACTGGCTCTTGTATTTAGTGCCCTTATAGGCCTGCGCCTGCTTGAGTACCTGCTGAACAGCCACTTTGCGCTGCGCCAACTGCTCTTTGGTGGGATAGTTCCAACTGTTGTCGTCGCTGCCGTCGTTGTTGAGATACTTCACGAGCAATCGCAGGTAGTTGAGTGTCTCGGTGTCGCCTTTCTTGCGGGCAGTGGCAATTATCTTATTGTCACTCTTGTCAAACTCCTCGGGCTTTACATTGTCGAGAAGTTCGCACGCCCACCCCGCCGATTCGTCGCCAGTGTAGTCTATCCAATACTGCTTTGTCTCTTGTGAGAAGGGGTTCTCCATCAAGTTGCGGTTAAACACGCTGAACATGTAGTAGTTGGGTCTTATCCAGCCGCCACATGCCCACGATTGCAGTGTAGCCACCGCAAGAAGGCTAAGGATTAAATATTTTCTCATAATCGCTTGGTGAATAATTGTTTATACTGCTATTGTTTAAATGGTAAATTATCACTTGGTCGTTGATGCCAGGACGCTCGTGACTCAAGGCATCATGCACTTGGACTAAGGTTTGAGCGTCGGGTTTAACCACCATCACTGTGTCGCCGGCATTTAGATAGGTGTAGGTACTGTTGCTGCTTAGGTAGTTGGGCAGGTCAATGCTGCTGATGACCACATATTTCCCGTCGCCCACAGGCTGGTAGAGCGTGGTGTCGCTCAGGTCCTCACTGTAGAGAATGTCGCGGAACTTGTCGCCAGTGAACAGCAGCTGCCACCCGAAGTTGGGATAGGCGGCGCACAGCGGCAGGTTGTATCCGGCCAAGTATTTGAGGTAAGGCTCCACGTCGCGCTTGTCGAGAATGGGGTTGCGCTGCTTGCTGTTCTTGAGGTCGCCGGTGTTGTACATCATCAGCACTCCGTAGTCAACAGGTGGGGGCGTCATCGCAAGCTGGTGCAGCCTAATGGTTGCGCTTAGTTTCATGCCTTTGTCGGCGAGCAGCTGTCGCACCTGTTCGAGGAACTTGAAATAAGCGTCTTGGGTTTTTGCTGTCCAGTCGCAGTCGATTTGCAGCTCTCTCACGCCTTTGATGTCGTGAGTCTCGCACATCTGCAACACTCTGTCAACTAGCAGCGTGGCTATTGTGTCGATGCCGTGATTCACACACTCGTTCACGATAAAAATGGTGGGAATCACTTCAATGCCGTCAGGCATCGGGTCTTTAAATTGGATAGTGGCGTTAGGTCTTAGCTGTTGAGTCTTGCTATCGACCACCACATCAAAATACCGCACATACATCTTCCCCACATTATAGTCGCGCAGGAACTGGCGTTCCACATCGTCAAGGCTGAACGACGTGCGCCAGTAATAGACCGCCGGCTTGGGGTTGTCGATAGCTTGCCTATCGTGCTTGCAGCTGCAGCACAATGACATTATCATTGCTAGAAGTATGTAAACAAAACCAATTTTTGACATTATGGTATCAAGTTGGTTGACAGTTTCCGTTTTACGTATCTTTGTTGCCTTATTATTTGGCAAAGTTACTATCTTTTTTTAAAAAAACAAAATGATTGCTTGATGCAATGCAATGTTTTTATTACCTTTGTAACCGAGAAAGTTTGTCCTCGATAATGAGGAGGAGTGCAGGGTGGAGAGTAAAAGCCCATTGCCTTTCTGTTCTTCAGCCTGTCAACTTGCGAACAAGACCCGCCCTTGTCCCTACAAATTGCTTATTAACTTGTTTATTTGTCAACTTGTTTACTGAATTATGTCACGACGTCGTTTTCCTGTGGGAGTGCAGGACTTTGAGAGCATTATTAAAGATGGTTTTGTCTATGTGGATAAGACCGAGTATATCTATGACTTAGCCAACAACTATGGAAATGCGATGTTCCTGAACCGCCCCAGGCGGTTTGGCAAGTCGTTGCTGTGCTCCACATTGCGGCACTACTTCCAGGGGCATAAAGAGTTGTTCAAAGGTCTCGCCATCGAGAAACTTGAGAAGAACTGGACAGAGTATCCTGTCTTCAATTTCGATATGTCGCAGTGCAAGCACGACAATCCCGATTATGTGGCTCAGTCACTTAACTTGATTTTAAGCAATTTTGAAAAGAAATATGACTTGAGCAATGCCCAGTTGTCATTTGGAGACCGACTTAAAATGCTCATTATCACCGCCCACGAGCGTACCGGCAGCCGGGCGGTGCTTATCTTCGACGAGTACGACTCACCCGTGCTAAACGTCATCGACGAGCCCGAGAAGATGGATGTCATAAGAAGCATCTACAACTCGTTCTATGGTCCGGTGAAGAATATGGGCGACCATCTGCGTTTTGTGTTCATCACCGGCATCACCAAGTTCTCGCAGATGTCGATATTCTCTACCATCAACAACCTGAGCAACATCTCGATGCTCAAAGAATGGGAGGGATTGTGCGGCATCACAGCGCAAGAATTAGAACGTGATTTCAAAGAAGATATCGATAGACTGGCGACGGAACTTAATTACACCCAAGAGCAAGTAATGCAAAAACTTCGTGACCGCTACGACGGCTATCATTTTGGACCAAAGATGATTGACGTTTACAACCCTTTCAGCATCGTCAACACCTTCGCCAATGAGGTTTTAAAAGACTACTGGTTTGCCAGTGCCACACCGAGCGCTTTGATAAAAATCCTCGATTTATATAATTTCAAACTCTCCGACATTGAAGGCTGTGAGATATATAACCGGGATTTCGATCAACCTTTTGACAATCTGGAGAGTGCAATTCATATTCTCTATCAAAGCGGTTACCTGACGATTAAAAATTATGAGTTCGACTTCGACCTTTACACTCTGGGAATTCCCAATGGTGAGGTGTTTTCGGGGCTGTACAGCACCCTGATGCCTCGCTACCTGAGCAAATCGCACGACGCCAACCGCAACCTGATTAGAATAGTGCAACGCGCTATCTTCAAAGACGATATAAACACGGCATTAACAGCGGTGCAGAACTATCTCTCGGCACTGCCCTACGACCTGGGAGTGAAAAACGAGCTTGACTTTGAGGCCATATTGAAAGTCGTCTTCGACTGCGTGGGAATAGAGACCCAGACCGAGGTCAAGAATGCCCGAGGCCGCTGCGACGTAGTGCTCAAGAACCGCAACACCATCTACGTGCTTGAGTTGAAGATTTCATCGTCAGCAACGGTTGATGATGCCTTGGCACAAATAGATGAGAAGAACTACCTCATTCCCTACTGGAACGACCCTCGCCGCAAGGTGAAGGTGGGTGTGACCGTTGACCCTGAGACCCGCACGATCAAAGAGTGGAAAGTTGAATAAATTTTTGTCATAAGCAAAATGAATTTAATGAATTAGGTTCAGTAACTATGAATATCAAGACCGCAAAATTTGAGATTAGCAATACCGACTACACCAAGTGCCCGGCGGGCGACAAGCCTGAGTATGCCTTTATTGGACGCTCTAATGTGGGCAAGTCGTCGCTTATCAACATGCTTACCAACCACAAGGGGTTGGCAAAGACATCTTCCACTCCTGGCAAGACGCTGCTCATCAACCACTTCCTGATTAACGACGAGTGGTATATCGTTGACCTTCCCGGCTATGGCTACGCCAGGCGCAGCAAGGACAGCCGCGAGCAACTCAAGAAGATTATCGAGGACTATGTGCTCGAACGTGAGCAGATGACCAACCTCTTTGTGCTCATCGACAGCCGCCTTAAGCCCCAAAAGATTGACCTGGAGTTTATGGAGTGGCTAGGAGAGAATGGAGTGCCATTCAGCATCGTGTTCACCAAACTCGACAAACTTGGAAAAGTGGCTGGAGCGCAGGCTGTGGCAGCCTATAAACGTCACCTGCTTCACTCCTGGGAGGAACTGCCGCCAGTTTTCGCCACCTCGAGCGAGGACGGCAGAGGACGTGAGGAAATTCTTAACTATATTGAGGAAATCAACCAATCATTAGCACAATGAGACGGATAATAGCTCTAACAGCGGTATTTCTTGCTATTACCTTAGCGGCCACCGCAAAACCTTCGACAAGTGGCATAAAGAAGGTGAACGATGTGGTAATATACCGCGACTCGATGTATTACTCGGCGTTCCCTTCGGTGGTTAAGCTTGATGATGGACGGCTGCTGCTGGCGTTTCGCCGTGCCCCCAATCATCAGATGATGGGTTTTGAACGCTACAGCCACATCGACCTGTGCAGCCAATTGGTGTCGGTGACATCAAGCGACGGCGGCAACACTTGGAGCAGCGAGCCACAGTTGATGTTTGCCCACCCCTTTGGCGGCTCGCAAGACCCATGCATGATAAAATTGTTCAACGGTGACATTTTGTGTACCAGCTACTTATGGGTACAGCTTGGCGAGGGTTTGCTCGAAGAATACAAGGGACGCATTGTTGGCGAAGGGAACTACACCTTTGCCGGTGGCTATCTTATCCGCTCTAACGATGATGGAAAGATATGGCAAGGTCCCATCGACCCTGGCTCGCCACTACCCATCGAGCATCGCAGCACAATGCTCGGCAAAATGCCGCTTTACAACCGTGGCGCACTGTGCCAGGTGCAGGACGGCACCATTTACTGGGCTGTGGCGTGCGACAATCCACAGGGAGGATTCTCGGTATATCTTGTTGAGTCAAAAGACAATGGCAACACTTGGCAATACCGCTCCACCATTGCCGATGACCCAAAAATCAGCTTCAACGAGACCTCGATAATCCAAACACCAAAAGGCGACCTCGTGGCATTCATGCGCAGCTTTGACCTTGATGACCACGCCTGCATAGCACGCTCCACCGATGGCGGCAAGTCGTTTACTTGGAGCGACATGGGTTTTCAGGGACATCCGCTCAATGCCCTTCAACTGCCCGATGGACGATGGCTGCTCACCTATGGTTACCGCCACGAGCCTTACGGCATCAGAGCACGCATCATGGACTCAGAGTGCCACACATGGAGCGACGAGATAGTTCTGCGCGACGATGGTGGAAGCACCGACCTGGGCTACTCATGGCCGGTTCTCCTAGACGACCATCATGCGCTTGTGGTCTATTATTTCAATTACGAGGGTGGCAAGGGCACTCGCGGCATTGAGGGAACAGTTGTTAGTTTTTAGTTGCGATGACATCGCAACATACTGAACACATTTTCATTTATGAACAAAACGATGAAAAAGAAACGAGTAGTAATGCTTGGCTCAGGCAATGTGGCGACTAATTTTGCCTTGGCACTCAAGAATAAGTATCAGCTGGTGCAGATTTACAGCCGTAACATTGATAATGCCCGCGAGCTTGCCGAGAAAGTGGGCTGCGAAGCGATAAATGACCTGAAAATGGTGGTCAATGATGCTCACGTTTATATCATCGCTGTCAACGATGATGCCATCGCCAGCATTATTGAAAACACGCCTTGCAACAATGCTTTGTGGCTGCACACCTCGGGGTCAACACCCATTGATGTGTTTGAGGGCAAACGCTCCCACTACGGAGTGTGCTGGCCGGTGCAGTCGTTAAGCAAGAGCAATATAGTAAAAATGCACAATGTGCATCTCTTTATAGAAGGAAATACCGACGAGGCAACGCATGAACTTGAGAAATTTTCCACAACCATGTCACACAATGTCCATCAATCATCAAGTCATGACCGACTATTGCTGCACATAGCCTCGGTCTTCGTCTGCAACTTCGCCAATCATCTGTTTACCCTCTCCAGTGAATTGCTGGAAGAAGCCGGATTGCCATTCGACGCTATGCTGCCACTCATCAAGACCACCGTCGAGAAACTCGACCACATGACTCCACAACAGTCACAGACGGGTCCCGCTGCACGTGGTGACATCAAGATAATAGAAAAACACTTGTCGTCGTTAACCGGCGACAAGCGTAAAATCTATAAATTGCTCTCCGAGAGCATAATGCGGAGCAAAGGAAATTAAAATTTTAGCTTATATCCAACTCCCAGTATGTGAGAATCTCTGTCGTTGAAGTTGTCGTCGTGATTTATGTCCTGAAAGCGGTAGAACACATCAATGTGGTTGTGCTTATTTAGCTTAAATTCACATCCAGCGGTGTAACGCATCTTCTCAAGACCGTTGCCCAGATACATCTCGGCAGAGATATAAGGTTCATACCAAGTTCTTTTCTTGTCGTAGGACACCATCAAGCGCGTCCTCGACACGTTCTTGCCCTTGCCCTTCTTGGGAAGAAACTCATCGTCTTCCCAGTCGTAGGTCACATCGGCGACTTCCGGGCGGTAGGTATATTGCCAGCGCTCACGAAGCGAGAACTTGACATTCTGGTATTTGTAGCTTGCTGTCGCCGAGACATAAAAACGGTGCTTAGTGCCCCAAAATCCTCGGCTCTCCCTGTATTTCTCCGTGTTCCATGTGGCACACGAGTGGTCGCGCATGAATTTATAGCCGGCGTCAAACTTAAGCCATTTCAATACTTTGTACTCGGCACCCACGCCAAGAGTCCATCGTGCTGGCTCACCCCATCCGCTGTCATCGATGTTGTCTTTAAGGCGGTATTCAAAATCGAAATCAACACTCCACTTCTTGTTGATTTTTTTCTCGATGCCTGCACTCATCCACAGCCCGAAGTCGTTGCCCTGCTTCCCGGAAAACTCCTCGCCCGTGGGTTCCCACTCTGCTCTGGCTGGCATTGCCAATGCTACTGTCATAGCAATGGCCGTAAAGATGTTTAAATTCTTTTTCATCGCATCTCGTCTTTTGGTATTTTTGTCATCCTGTCAACGCTGTTGCTTCCCTTATCGGTGCTGCGATAGTGCACTCTAAGTACCGTCATGTCGCGGAGCATGTCGATGGCTCCCACCTCCACCTTCACGATGTCGAGACCTGTGCGTTTCTTGAGGTCGGCAATCAGTTCCTCGCGCTTATTGGGGGAAATAAGCTCTATCTTATCATACTGAATCAGTTTCACGCTCTCGGTCTTGAGGCGCCACTCGCACACGATAATAGCGATAATCACTAGCAAATTAGTAATCAGCAATTCCTCAATCCTCATCGACGATGCCAGCGCATTGACCACAGCGAGCGAGATGATAATGAAGAGGTAGGTCATCTCTCGCACAGGCATCGTGTCGGTTCGATATCGCATAATGCTGAAGATACCAAACAAGCCTATGCCTAGACCTATTCCAGCCTTGCCCTTCATGTCTTCTAGCACAAATATCATGAAGAACACCAGGAAGAAGATAGACACACTTATCAGCATGAATGTGAAGTAGAAGTCACGACGCTTGCTCTTGCGGTAGTAGAGCTGGTCGATGATTATCCAGTTAACCACAACACAGATGAGAAATCTTATCAGCATCTGAGCGTATTGAGGGGTCATCATGCCCCACACGAGTTGTTCATTTGGCATATCTGTAATGTTTTTTGTTATTTCTCTTTATAATTCATAATAATGATAAGTCTTGCGCTATCATCTTCTCGACATAATGCAATTTGGGCTTCAATCGGTTCTGTTTAATCGAGGGGTTGGTAAATGCAGTGCCCATGCAATATTTACTGAATCCATGAGGAAAGATGTGCAGGTCGCGAAGCATGGCAAGCAGTGGTGAAGGCACATTGCCGTCGCGCTTGAGCTCTACTATCACCGCCTGGTCAAGTGTCTTCTCAATCCCCGAGGCATAGTTGTGGAAACGAAGACCAGTGTCAATCGTCACTCGCTCGGTTTTGCCCTTGTTGACTAGTGTGATGCGGTTGAACCAGTTGCGCAGGGCGGGTTTCAGGGAGTCCACGTCATACCAGCACAAATCGCTTAAAAACTGTCGCTTTTCTTCTCCCACGATGTCAAACTCGTTGATGGCGATGCGTTTTTTGCGGGTGCGACGGTGGTTGTTCTTGTTCTTCACCTCAAGGAAAATCTGCCCCGAGTCAACATATTGCCTCACCCTTACCTTCTGCCTGCCCAAGCACCCGTTATGGTGGGTGACGTACATGTCGAAGTTGGGTGTGTCGTAATATAGAGTGGTGTAAGCACTGTTGCGACAGCCATCAATATTCTGCATGAAATACTCGCTATGGGCCATCTGCAAGAGTTTGACGAGTCGTGGCATGGTGGTGACGAATTTTGTATCAACACGATTCATCAGCTTGACGCTGCTCATTTCGTCAAGAGTGATGGGGGAGAATTTGTTTATAATCGTGTCCATACTAAATCTCAAATATTGTAGGAAATAAAAAGAGACATTTTACACCTAAATATTGAACGACAAATTTAGTCAAAATCTTATCACTTAAAGCATTTTTTCAACAAGTTAGACAAATACTTCAACAAAAATATGACGTTAGATAGGAGAATGCTTATTGTTTTTATCAAAATTCACGCAGCAGGTGGCGACAGGCAAATTTTAAGTGACGGAGCATTGTTGGTACTGTGCCGTAGTAGTTACACATGATGCGGTAACGCTCACGCAGCGACTTCTTATGGTTCTTAGTGGTGAGACCATCGGTGAGGAAAGAGATTATGGGTTCTTTGCCAACGTAAGTGTTTTGCCTGCTATGCTTGAGCACCTTGATGCACCAATCATAGTCGGCGCTGAAACGGTAGTTAAGGTCGTAGTGCGGGCACAGTTTGCGACGGGCGACGAAAGCCTGGTGGCACACGAGCATGCCATCCTTGAAGCTTTGCCAGTCAAGCTTCTCGGGGGCTGACAGATGTCTCATCCCCACCACTTTCCTCGTGGCGTCAACGAGCTGTGTCTGCCCATAAATCACATCAGGACGCTCTTGGGCTTTCAAGGCGATTTGCGATAATGTGTCGGACGTGGCAAAAGCGTCGCCGGCATTGAGGAAAATCAAGTATTCACCTGTCGCCTTGTCGATGGCCTTGTTCATGGCATCATACAGTCCCTTGTCGGGTTCGCTCCACACTTTAGTAGTGGGGATTCCTGCCTGCTCCACAAGCGCTATAGTGTCGTCGGTCGATGCACCATCAATGACAAGGTACTCGAAGTCGCAAAACGACTGCTGCTTCACACTCTCGAGCGTGGCGCTCAGCACCTTGCTGGCATTGTAAGTAACTGTAATGATAGAAAAAAGCATATTTTTGAGCTAACAAGTAAACAAGTTAACGGGTAAACAAGCTAACGAGCCAATAGTAGCTAACACTATAAACTGTGAACTATGAACTGTGAACTATGAACTATGAACTATCAGCCTCTACCAATCAAGCACATTTCTCATCACCCACCACAGCACCACAACAACACCTATGGCAGCAATAGTGTAATGATGAGTTATTGTCTCTCCCACCTTGGCGGGAATGAGCTTGGTGTAGTCATTCAAAAGATAAAGAGCAATCACCGGAAGCACAGCAACAAAAAATGCGTTAAAGCGCAGCGCATCAATGAAATTGCCATGCAACAATGAATGGATGGCGCGCTGGCAGCCACAGCCGGCACATTTATAGCCTGTGAAGGTGAGAAACACGCAACGTGGCATATATTTACTCGTGGAGGGGTTCACGCTAAAGTAAAACCCAGCTACCACTATTAGCAACACCACGATTCCCCCTATCTTGGCGGCTCGACTCTTGCCCATCAAGCGAGGTTTTGAAGCATCATTGAGTAGGAGCAGGACAATGGAGTTGTGATAAGGCCAATTATGATAGCCGCGATGATAGCCCATGCTCCATATTCGCTGTATTTCTCTGCCTTGAGATAGTCGCCCTGTTTGTAGTGCTTCTTGGTGAGAGTGGCGAAAACTATACCCAGAACTCCCAACGGCATACAGCAACACAAGAGATCGGAAGAGCGTCGTGTAGGGAAAGAGTGTAGA
>CALDIG010000271.1 GCA_937904375.1 uncultured Prevotellaceae bacterium | reverse complement strand
TCGAAGAGATGGCAGGTACCATCCAGAACGACATCCTCAAGGAGTTCATGGTGCGTAACACCTATATCTATCCTCCCAAGTTCTCGATGCAGATTATCGCCAGCATCTTTGAGTACACCTCTAAGTATATGCCCAAGTTCAACTCTATCTCCATTTCGGGCTATCACATGCAGGAAGCCGGCGCTACCGCCGACATCGAGCTGGCTTACACCCTCGCCGACGGTATGGACTACATCCGCACCGGTGTGAATGCAGGTCTTAGCGTTGACGCCTTTGCACCACGTCTGTCGTTCTTCTGGGGCATTTCGATGAACTTCTTCACCGAAATCGCCAAGATGCGCGCAGGACGTCTGTTGTGGGCAAAGATTGTGAAGAGCTTTGGCGCTGAGAATCCCAAGTCAATGTCGCTGCGTACACACAGCCAGACTTCGGGTTGGTCACTTACCGCACAAGACCCATTCAATAACGTGGGCCGCACCTGCATCGAGGCGATGGCGGCAGCACAGGGACACACCCAGTCGCTGCACACCAACGCCCTCGACGAGGCTATCGCGTTGCCTACCGATTTCTCGGCACGTATCGCCCGTAACACCCAAATCTACATCCAGCAAGAGACCTATATCACTAAGGCTATCGACCCCTGGGCAGGTTCTTACTATGTAGAGCGTCTCACCCACGAGCTAGTTCACAAAGCATGGGATCACATCCAGGAAATTGAGAAGCTTGGCGGTATGGCAAAGGCGATTGAGACCGGCGTGCCCAAGATGCGCATCGAAGAGGCGGCAGCACGCACTCAGGCTCGTATCGACAGTGGCGCACAGACCATCGTGGGCATCAACAAGTATGCCCTCGAGAAAGAGGCACCTATCGACATCCTTGAGATTGACAACACCGAGGTTCGCAACGAGCAGGTAGCACGCCTCGAGGAGTTGCGCAAGAACCGCGACGAGGCAAAGGTACAGGCCGACCTCAAAGCCATCACCGAGTGCGTGCGCACCGGCGAGGGCAACCTGCTGGCACTGGCAGTAGAGGCAGCCAAAGACCGTGCTTCACTCGGTGAGATTAGTGATGCCTGCGAGGAAGTCGTAGGCCGTTATAAAGCAGTTGTTAAAACCATTTCAGGCGTGTATTCAGCAGAAGCAATTTCCGACCCCGACCTCAAGCGCGCACGTGAGCTAACCGCTCAGTTCGCCAAGAAAGAAGGTCGCCAACCCCGCATCATGATTGCCAAGATGGGACAGGACGGTCACGACCGTGGTGCCAAGGTGGTCGCCACCGGTTATGCAGACTGCGGCTTCGACGTAGATATGGGACCATTGTTCCAGACTCCCGAGGAGAGTGCTCGTCAAGCAGTGGAGAACGACGTGAACGTGATGGGCGTTTCTTCACTTGCCGCTGGTCACAAGACCCTTATCCCAGCCGTTATCGAGGAACTCAAGAAGCTTGGCCGTGAGGACATTATCGTCACCGCCGGCGGCGTTATTCCCATGCAGGACTACGACTTCCTTTACAAGGCTGGCGTAGCTGCCATCTTCGGTCCCGGCACCTCAGTGATGAAGAGTGCCATCAAGGTGATGGAAATCCTGCTCGACGAGGAATAATCTTCCTTCTAGAGCAAAATCATCATACTAAAATCGCTCAGCAACATTGCTGGGCGATTTTTATGATGAGTTTTACCGTTTAATTCCAAAAAATGTTGTACCTTTGCATCTTGTACAGATTTGATAAATAATAACTAAAAAATAACGTATCGAAATGAAAAAATTTATGTTTCTGGCTATCGCAGCCATTACTGCGTTAAGTATCTCGGCACAAGAGTTTGAGAACTTTTTCTCAACAGAAAAGTCTAACGAGAAAGTCACCATTGGATTCCGCGTGGGTCTCAACATCAATGGCATGAGAAACAACATCCATGACAACGACATCTCCAAAATTTTCGCCGACCAACCCTACACTCTCGACGTTCACAAAAAAGCAGGCCTCAATTTTGGCGTGAGCGTTGAAATACCTGTACTCAAGAGTCTGTGGATCAACACTGGTGTCTATTACACCGCCACCGGCGCGAAGTTCACCTTCAGGCAGGACAACAGCAAGGTGGTGGAAGGCATTTACCTTGACGACTACACCGCCAACGTGACCATGCACAACGTGCGCATCCCGGTACAGGCTTCTTATCGCTACAACATCAACAAAAACTATCAACTCCAAGTGAATCTAGGTCCTTATTTCGCCTACGGCATTGGAGGTAAAGCCTACATACACAACGACGTGGAGAAAGAGAAACTCGGCGCACTCGACCTCACCGGCAATCCTAAGTTTAATTACATCACTCCCATGGATGACTATGACGGGACTACAACGCTTGACCCTGCTCAAGCCGACCGCAACGA
>CALDIG010000270.1 GCA_937904375.1 uncultured Prevotellaceae bacterium | reverse complement strand
TACTGTGGGCTGGAAGGGAGGCTCAAAAGGCACTGACTTGTCGGTGCGGAAATCCATGCACATATAAGCATGGTCTTCAAGCACTATCATGTCGTATTTGTTGGCGGTCTCGCCAATAATCTGCAACTCCTCCTCTGTCAAGCACACCCATGATGGGTTGTTGGGGTTAGAATAGACGATAGCCACAATGTTGCCCTTGGAACAATATGACTCAAGTTTTTCACGGAGCTTGGCGCCACGGAACTCATATATGTCAAACTGCTCATGCTTGATGCCCTGAACCGAAGCCTGCATCACATGGGGAGCGAAACCTGGCTGTACATAGAGGATAGTGTCTTTAGCAGAATCAATCTGTGAACATTCAAGCATCAGGTTCATTCCTGCCTGCATAGAACCCACTGTGGGGATAATGCACTCGGGGGCAATATCTACGTCAACAAACGCTTTGATAAACCGCGAGGCATTCTCTTTGAGCTCGGGCAGACCGCTAATGGCGGGATAGATGCTGGCGATGCCATTGTCGAGGGCGGCTTTCTGCGCCTCAACGCCCACTTGCCCTGGTGCCAATCCTGGCACGCCCACCTCTAGTCTCAAGAACTTCTCTCCAGCGGCCTTCTCCATTTCGGCAGCTATTGCCGCACACTGGCGAATCGTGGTCTTTGAAACATCGGTCAAGTCACGCTCAGCCAAAATATCGTTTAGTACTTGTTGTTTTATAGGAAAACTCATAGTTAGTTTATAGTTATTAGTTTTTTAGCTGACGAACTGACAAGCTAACAAGCTGACGAGACAAGTGTAATGCTGAGACAACTAGCATTGCCTTGTCAGCTTGTTCCTTGTCAGCTTGTTAGCTTGTTATTTATTCTTCTGTGCAAACTCATAGCCAGCCTTGAAAGCTGCGATATTTGTCTCAACTATCGCTTCGCCCTTGCTGGCAAACACGTTAGTGATACCCTCCAGCAACTGCTCGGGTTTGAGCATCTCAAGCACCGAAGCGGCGGCACCCAGCAGCACCATGTTGGCACTTCGAGGCGACTTCACTTCTTTAGCTATAGCGTCAACGTCAATCATTATGACATTGCCCTGCTTCTTGAGCTCAGCGTTTACAGCTTCCATCTCAGGATAGTTGGGGATGTTGACAAACGGGGTGGTGTTAGTGATTACCCAGCCGTTAGGATTCAGATACTGCACATAGCGCAGAGCCTCCATTGGCTCTAGCGATATGATAAGGTCGCAAGCACCGTGAGCAATAAGGTCGCTGCTGATGGGAGTGTCGCTCAATCGCAGATTGCTCTGCACGTCACCTCCGCGCTGGCTCATGCCATGAACCTCGGCTTGTTTCAAGTAGATACCCTCTTTCAGGGCAGCCCAACCTATGATAGTAGCAATGGAGAGGATACCTTGTCCGCCCACACCGCAAAGAATTATATCTTGTTTCATGATTAATTGGTTTTTAGCAAACAAACGAACGAGCTGACGAGCAAGTGTCACAAAGTGTTAAGTAGCTTCGCCTGTCCTCTTGTCTTCTTGTTTTCTTGTTTTCTTGTTAGCTTTAAATATTATTATTATTTTTTTGCCTTCGCATGACGCTTGGCGGTCTGGATGCACTCGCGGCGAGCGATGATCACCGACACGCCTTTGTAGTTGATTTCCTCGTCAATCACCTTCTCCATATCGGGATAGTTCTTGGGAAGAGGAACGATCACACGCACGTGAGCTGGGTCAACGCCCACACCATAGCAAATCTGCTCAAGGCGGCCAGTGCCTGCTGAATCTTGTCCGCCAGTCATGCCGGTAGTAAGGTTATCGCTGATGCACAGGGTGATATTGGCCTTCTCGTTAACAGCGTCAAGTAAACCAGTCATGCCGCTGTGGGTAAAGGTAGAGTCACCAATCACTGCCACCGAGGGATGCACGCCGGCGTTGGCGGCGCCAATCGACATGGTGAGCGAAGCGCCCATCTCAACGCAAGTCTGGAAAGCATGGAACGGAGCCAGCCAACCAAGAGTGTAGCAACCTATGTCGGCGAAGACACGTGCGCTCTCATAGTTCTTGAGCACATTGTTGAGTGCTGTATAGAAGTCGCGGTGTCCGCAACCCTGGCACAATGCCGGTGGACGTGGCACGGTGTTCTGTGCCGGTGCGTGAGCCTCAAGGGCTTCCATGCCTAAGGCAACGCGCAGCACATCGGGGTTGAGTTCGCCGGTGCGAGGCAGAGTGCCGTCAAGGCGACCCTTAATGTCAATGGGCTGTTCAAGCACGCCACGAAGCACTTTCTCCACAAGCGGCTGACCTTCCTCTACCACCATGATGCTCTTGCACTCGGTGCCAAGCTTGCGCACCATCTTCTTGGGCAACGGATATTGAGTGAGTTTAAGTACTGGGAACGGACATCCGTCAGGATAGTTCTCCATCAGGTAGTTGAAAGCGATACCACAAGTGATAATGCCCATCGACTTGTCGGGACCATCAATGTACTGGTTCTGACCCATAATGCAGGCGTCTTCCTCAAAGGCGAGGATGTCCTTCACAAGCTGGTCGTTGCGCACGCGGGCGTTCACAGGCAGTGTCACCCACTGACGAGGATTCTCGGGGAAGTGAATCTCGTTCTGCTCAAGCTGCTCGCTGGTCTCAACGATGGCACGGGAGTGAGCCATGCGGGTGGTCATGCGCATGAGCACGGGGATGCGGTTCTTCTCGCTGTAGTCGAAAGCGCGACGCACCATCTCGTAGGCCTCTTGCTGTGAACTCGGCTCGAAGCACGGCATCATAGCGAAGTCGGCATAGAAGCGAGAGTCCTGCTCGTTTTGCGACGAGTGCATCGAGGGGTCGTCACACGCCACAATCACAAGGCCGCCATTGGCACCGGTCACGGCACTATTGACGAAGGCGTCGGCACACACGTTCATGCCCACATGCTTCATGCACACCATAGCGCGCTTGCCGGCATAGCTCATGCCCAGAGCCTCCTCCATGGCGGTCTTCTCGTTAGCACTCCAACGGCAATGCACGCTGCCAGCGCGGCCCTGCTCACTCTTTTGAATAAACTCGGTAATCTCGGTCGATGGGGTACCAGGATAAGCCCACACGCCGCTCAATCCGGCATGCAGTGCGCCAAGTGCCAAGGCCTCATCGCCAAGTAGCAAATGTTTACTTTTCATTATTCGAAAAATTGTTGTTTATGTTATGTGTATTCTTTATTTTGCAATATTTATACCCTCTCTAGGGCATTTTTTAAAATTTTGGACTAAATTACTACATTTTCCCGAAATAGCAAAATATAATAGCGATTTTAATCTTTTTTATAGCAATGAAGCAGACATGTGTCTATTCAGCGATTTTATTTTTCCTCGCATTATTATCAAACAAACTCAACAAAGAGGAACAAACTTAACAAAAAGTATGTTTTCGATAACATTGTGACTTTGGTTTTGTTATCTTTGTATGGCAATGGAGACATCGCTGAATAGTTGCGCAGACTTTGAAGCAGACAAGCTGACGAGGAACAAGCTGACGAGGAATCGGCTTGCGAACGTGAGCTTTTTATTCAAAAAATGAAAAACTTCGATTTTCATTTTGTGTTTCTCTCGGCTTGCACTAATTTTAGATAAATCAGGCGGCGCCTCGGAAATAAAAATGAAAAACTTCGATTTTCATTTTGTATTTCTCTCGGCTTGCACTAATTTTGCAGCCCGAAAATAAATCTATAATATATGAACTAAATTTAATAATTAACGAGTTATGAAAGCATCGAACAAGAAAATACTCAACGAAGTCAAGGATTATGTGATGATATTCATTGGCTTGTGTTGTTACTGCTTTGGTTACTCGGCATTTGTGCTGCCAGAGGAGGTTGTTACTGGCGGTGTCACAGGTCTCGCATCACTTTTCTACTTCGGACTGAGATGGAACGTCGCCATCACCTACTATGCCATCAACGCTATCCTGCTGGCGATAGCCTTCAGGGCGGTAGGTAAGAAATTTGTGATACGCACCATCATTGGTGCCACCATCGCTACAATTTTGCTGGGCATTATGACTCCCATCTTCACCAAGCCTATCGTCGAGCAGCAGACTTTTATGAACGTTATCATCGGTGCTGTGCTGTGCGGCGTGGGGCTGGGCATCGTGTTCACTCACAACGGCAGTTCGGCAGGTACCGACATCATAGCGGCAATGGTCAACAAGCACAGCAACATCTCCTTTGGCCGCACATTAATATATATAGACCTGCTTATCATCAGTTCCAGCTGGTTTATCTTCCATACTATCGATAAAATTGTGTATGGACTGATTTTCATGTTCATCTGCTCCATCGCCGCCGACATGGTGATCGACAGCAGTCGCCAGAGCGTGCAGTTCATGATTTTCTCCAAGAAGTGGAAAGAGATTGCCAACGCCATCACACGCGAGACTCACCGTGGCTGCACAGTGCTTAAGGGCACCGGGTGGTACACCCAAAGCGAGACCACAGTGCTGCTGGTGATGGCACGCAACTACGAGAGTATGCATATATTCCGCATCATTAAGGCCATCGACCCCGATGCCTTCGTCTCGCAAGCTAAGGTAAAAGGCGTGTATGGCGAGGGGTTCGACCATGTGAAAGTGAATCTCAAAAAGCAAGAAGCGGAAGAAATCGCCCACTTTGCGACTGATGACACTCCATCCAAAGAATGATTTGGATAAAATGCTCACGCTCGCAAGGCATTGAGCAAGCTCAGCTTTGACTCGC
>CALDIG010000269.1 GCA_937904375.1 uncultured Prevotellaceae bacterium | reverse complement strand
AGCAAGCCCTTGTTGTAGAGCTGCTTCAAGAGATACCACAGCGACTCGATGTAGCTGTTTTTGTAAGTGATATACGGGTTTTTCATGTCAACCCAGTATCCCATCTTGTGGGTAAGGTCTTCCCATTCGCGGGTATATTTCATCACCTCCTTGCGGCAGGTGGCGTTATATTCGTCAACGCTGACCTTCTTGCCAATGTCCTCCTTGGTGATGCCCAGAGCTTTCTCAACGGCGAGCTCTACAGGCAGTCCGTGAGTGTCCCATCCTGCCTTGCGCAGCACTTGGTGGCCCTGCATGGTCTTGAAGCGGCACACCACGTCCTTGATGGTGCGCGCCATCACGTGGTGGATGCCCGGCATGCCATTGGCGCTGGGAGGTCCTTCATAAAAGACAAAAGCTGGAGCGCCCTCGCGTTCCTCTATGCTCTTGCCGAACACGTTCTCTTCGTCCCATTTCTTCAGGACTTCCTTGTTGATGTCCGAAAGATTGAACTTGTTGTATTCGTTAAATTTCTTCATCTTGATTTATAGATTGTGTTTCGTTATTTGTTTTCTTTGAAAAAAGGTTCACTATCCAGTTGGCTCCAAGCATGAGTACATAGGAGAAGGACGTGAGCAGGAGCACCAGCATGCCAGCTTCGAGCGAGAAGCCTGCGGTGATGAGCGAGGTGGCGCATGCCGCTGCCACCACAAGCACTAAGATAATGCTAAGTATCGCTCGTCCGTTTAGCCTCGCAGGCTTATTTTTCTTGGAGAGCAGCATCGTGATGGCAAGTGCAAGCACGGCTATTGCGATGAGTGCCACCACCATCCACGACTGTCGAGCATAGGACGAGGCGCATGCCACGAGTGCCGCCATGGGTGCTATGCGCTTGCCGCTGTAGCTCTCGTCGCTGTCCTAGATCCACCGCATGAACTTCTTGTTACTGTAGTCCTGTTGCTCCAGCATTACCATGTCGTGCCTCAGCATCATAGTGAGCGCCAAAAAGCTCGCCACAACAAGAGAAATATGGGTAATTAGCTGATAGTCCATAACTTATGTATAAATGCTCTAAAATAATTTGCAAATATACAAATTATCATCGAAATACGGTGCAGTTACACATCTTTAAATTAAGAAAAACTTTTCAACAGTACCGTTTATCGTTTTTTAGCTGACGAGCGAACGAGCTGACGAGGGTTCAGTCACAAATAAGGGGGGGGTGAGACAAGTCGAAGACTTGACCATGTGCGAAACACATTGTGCCGTTCATGGCGGAGCCATGGGCGGCACTGTGTGACATGCGAGTGAATCTAATGCTGCACTTCGGTAGATGTTCAGTAGTAAATCGGCGATGTGGAGCATGTGGATGCCCACAATACCTATCAGGTGAAGAACTACGACCGCTACGAGCTTGCTGGTTTCAGCGAGGAGGCAAAGCGCCAGTATCGCGACGAGAACTGGGAGAACGACCTGCAGCGAGCTTACAATGCAGGCCGCCGCATGGCCGAGAAAATTTTAAAAAACCAATAATTAAAAATAAAACTATGGAAATAAAAGCAGTAAAATTCCGCAAAAACGGATTCTATGGACAGCCTTTTGCCTTTGGAGGCGAAGAGGGGCTGGAAAAATTTGACAAAAACATACGCTACCGTGGTAGCTTGCAAAACTACCTCATCGACACTGGCAGCGAAGTGATACTCGTAGATACCGGCATCCCGGCCGGCACTCCCGAGGAAGTGCCCGATGAAAACTCTCCTGCCTACACAGGTAAAGACATCTGCACCTATATGGAAGCATTCGAGGCTTTGGGCTACAAGCCTGAACAGGTGATAAAGATATTGCTCACTCATCGCCACAGCGACCACTCGGGCGAGTTGCGCTCGTTCCCTAATGCCAAGATTTATGTCAATCAGGAAGAACTGGGAGCCGACGAGTTGCAAGGACTCAAAAACATCGTTCCCGTGAACTTCACCGATGGGGCTTACTACAACTTCCCAGAAGCACAAAAGATTGGCGACGGCATATACATGATCAAGGCAAAGGGTCATACCCGCGGCAACAGTATTGTTATCGTTGAAATGGACGGTCTTTTCTACATGATTCACGGCGATATCACCTACGTTGACGAGGCTCTCTATGAGAACAAGCTCTCGGTAGTATTTGACGACCGTGAAGCGGCTCGCGTGACCCTCGACCGAGTGCGAGAGTTCGTTCGCAATCACCCCACAGTATATGTCTCTACCCACACTCCACAGGGTTATGAAAACCTTGAGGCAAAGCGAGTGATGGACCTCGACAACCCTGTAGAGACCATCTTCGATGAGGTGAACTTCTCCAAGAAGGAAGCCTCGGGCAAGTATGTGTGCTCAGTGTGTGGCTATGTCTATGACCCCGCCGAGCACGACGGCGTGCCATTCGAAGACCTCCCCGACGACTGGCGCTGCCCACGCTGCAAGCAACCCAAAGAAAAGTTCAACAAAGCATAAAAAACTGTTTAACCGTTCTATATTGAAAATGCCATCGAGCTTACCTTACCTCGATGGCTTTTTTTAGCTGATAGGATTGGTTACTACCTCTGCATTTACAGGGTCTTTTTTATATGTGCGTTAACAATTTTCAATATAAATGTGCCTAATTTTAGCACACACTGGCACTAACTTTGCAGCGTGAATGCAACGGTCGGCACAAAACTTTTCCACAACCTGCGAAAAAACACCGCTTGAATGTGCTTCAGTTGAGGATTTTTGCTTACCTTTGCATTTAGTACCACTTTTGATTGACTAAATATGGCACAGCGACAGACCAAAGAGCAACGTCACCTCTGCTTTTGGCATGGTCATAAATATAAGTATGATAAATTGACGTCCACTAATAGATATCTTTGGGAACAAAAAATTAAGCAATAAAAAAACGTGATAAAAGAGTGAATTCCGATTTAGAATATCAAGGCTGGCGAGTTATAGTTTTATGACAGTGTCAATTAAAGAGATCTATTGAAGAAACGATATTATCACTAATTAATGACATAAAGAATAATGGCGCAAGTTAATTCCACATTGCCTTTAACCCTTTTAGACCTTGGCTATAGAAAAGCTGGGGCAGTAAGGATTTATGATCAAAATTCTCTTGATGATGATGGGGCGATAATTCCTTTTACCGACCAGTTAGCCATCGTAACTCATTATGCGATGCTTCAAAATCGCAAGTTCGGTAAAGTCTTTGAGAAAAAAGCACGGGACTTTGTTGAATCTTGGACTCAAAACATAACGGCTAAGCAACTGGGTGAACACGGCAATATTGTGGAAGAACCCCAAGGTTTTCAAACTTATCTTTTTGCCGAACTTTTCAAAGCACCTTTCCCAGGACCCGAAAAACCAAAATTTACGTTTATTGACTTGTTTGCGGGAATTGGCGGCTTTAGAATGGCATTACAAAACCTCGGTGGGCAGTGTGTTTTTTCTTCAGAATGGGACGCTCAAGCGCAAAAAACCTATTTTGCTAATTATGGCGAAGTTCCCTTTGGCGACATTACCAAAGAAAGCACAAAAAAATATATACCAGATGGATTTGATATTTTGTGTGCTGGTTTTCCTTGCCAAGCGTTTTCACTCGCGGGTAAGCGTTTAGGTTTTGCTGAAACTCGCGGAACATTATTCTTTGATGTGGCCGAAATATTGAGAAGAAAACAACCGAAAGCCCTTTTTCTCGAAAACGTGAAAGGTCTTGCTATTCATGATAAAGGGAAAACGCTAAAAACTATCCTCAATACGCTTGATGAGGTCGGTTATGTTGTTCCCACACCACAAATAATAAATGCAATGTATTTCGGTGTACCACAACACCGTGAAAGAATTTACATTGTGGGATTTAGGAAAGACTTAGGAATAACTGCCGATGATTTCACTTACCCTGAACAAAAAGAAGTGACAAAGCATTGGATTGACGTAAGGGAAGCCAAGCCAGTTGCTTCAAAGTATTACCTTTCCACTACTTACGTTAACACATTGATTAATCACAAGAAACGTCACGAGGCTAAAGGCAACGGCTTTGGCTATGCAATCATACCCGATGATGGTGTGGCAAATGCTATTGTTGTTGGTGGCATGGGTCGAGAAAGAAATATAATTATTGACACTCGACAATCCGACTTGACACCAACAACAAGAATAAAGGGCGAGTATAACCGCGACGGCTGGCGCAGGATGACACCAAGAGAATGGGGAGCATTGCAAGGTTATCCCGTCTATGACACAGGCAATGGTGACCCTATTTTTGTTATACCTGTTGCCGATGCTTCAGCATACAAACAATTCGGGAACTCAGTTGCTGTCCCTGCTATTCAAGCAACAGCTGAACAAATACTGAAAACATTAAGAAAGAGAAGATAATTATGGCTGTTTGGGAATTTAATAGAGGAGAATGGACTGAAGCATATGTTTTTCTTCGCCTACTCGGTGAAGGGCGTATCTACGGAGCTTCAGCAGAATTGGTTAGAGATGAAAAGACGTACATCGACATCGTAAACGTTATACGAGCAGAACCCAATGCTTATGCACGATTTGAGCGTTTCATTGATAATGAAATCGCCAAGGTTAAAGCATTCGATAAAGATGATGTCATTTTCAAAGTTATTACTGCTCCAGAACTTAATGAAAAAGCATCATTTCTCTATAATCAGATAATGGCTTCTTCAGGTGGCAAGCGAAAACTGAAAGTTCCTGCTATTCAAGAATACTTGGAGGAACTTAGATTTAGTAACCCGAAAGCTAATCTTTCAGACGAGGCTAAACAAGCCTATGGCGCGAAAGCTGATATAATAATAACCGCCCAAAATTCGCTTGACAATTCCACTTCGACTGAAGGATTCTCAGTAAAATCACATTTAGGCAGTAATCCTACGCTGTTTAATTGCTCACAAACTTCAGGTTTTGTTTATCGTATAATCGGCTGCAATCTTGAAGGAATGCATAGAATAAATGCGCTAAATTCTTTAAAAGCGATGATTGCAGCTATAAAAAAAGATTATTCACTTGAATATGTAGGTTGCCGGAATGCGGTGTTTGAACAAAACATTGGTATCGTGGATTCCAGAATGGATGAGATTTTGAATGTTGCCATTCTTGCGGTTAATGGCTACTACAACCATGATATTTCAACGGATTTGCCAACAGTTTGTGATACATTAACAACCTTGAATCCAATAAAGAGAGCTAATCCTAACGAATTCTATTCGGCAAAAATCAAAGACTTCCTATTCGCTTCATTCGCTGGACTTACCGCTTCTACTCCATGGAGTGGGCGAAAGAAACTAACAGGAGGCTACATAGATGTAGGTCAATCTGGAGAATTACTATATTATCGTGCTATCTCTGATGACATTTTCGCAAATTATCTTTTCCAAAACACCAAAATAGATATGCCTGACAGAGGCGTTTGTAAGGCTCTCGCATTGGAACGAGCCAAAATGTATCTCTCTGAAAACCGCAATTTAACCAAAGCTGAAGAAAATGCAGTAATCTTTGCAAATGGAATTAGTGGCAAGAAAAACAGCAAAAAAGGTGATTTTGGATATGCTTTTGAGAAAGACAAAGAGTTTTTCATAACCCTTAATTTCCAAATTCGATTCCGATAGATGTTACCATGTTTTGAATCTTTAATAAGTCACTATTTTTTTAAAAAATCAAGCAACACGGCAAAAGAAGACAAAACCAATTAACTGAATAAAATAGGATTCGTTATAATTCGTTTAATTCGTGTGCTTTTATTTTTTAAAGTGGACTCAACAATAGCGTCTGGTTATCTCCCCTGTATCATTTTTATCTCTAGTCAAAGAACTGCTGGCGGTTTATCCAGAGTTTGAAGAGGGAGTCGTTGATTGTTACGGTTTGCCCTTCAATGTCGATGATGTCTTTCTTTAGCAGGGCTTTCTTTATTGCATTCACGTTTGCCGATGATTCGAGCCTGTATTTCTTGATGACTTCCTTGCTGCTGTGGCCAGTAGTAATACCGCTGGCAACAGCCCTGAGAAAATTCATTTGAAATTCTGAGAGCTGTTCTACTTCTCGTTGAAAGAAAATCCTATTCTGTTCGAGCAAGTCATTTACTGCCGAATCAATGTCTTCATTGGTGACAACTTTCCCTGATTTGTACCAAATGACCCAAGCCAAATGTTGTACGTAGGAAGAAAGATTGTCGGTTGTCTGACAAATCTTAGTCGCTTGTTCCGTGGTGATTACCTTTCCTGTTTCCTTGAACTTGTCGCAAATGAAAGGTACCCATTCGCTTGTGGGGATTTTCTTCAAGAACATCATGTCGCCAAATTTAAAGAACGGCATACTTTTGTCATTGAAGAAGTATTCCATAAGGTGTTTTTTGCTGCCAAACATGCAGTAAGTTACATGTTGCTGATGTTGCCACACCGAGCGCAGTTTCTTTTGAAAAATAACAGAGTTAGGGAAGTCGGCAATTTGCTGAAACTCATCGAGACACACAACGAGTCTTATCTCCTGACTTCGACAGTGCTTGAAAGCTGATTTTGTATTTAATTGATAATCAGAGGCAAAGAAATTTTTATTTTAAAAAATGGGTGTCCTGCGTTATGTTTTGTTAACTTTGTGGCATGTTTGTACGCCGAAAACCTAACGCCAGCGGCAGCTATAGTGTGCAGGTTGTCATGAAAGACCGTGGTCGCTATGTGGTTGTCCGCTCATTTGGCTCATCTTCCGACGAGCCAGTATTATCACGCCTCGAGACTGAGGCGCGCTTGTTCATCGACACATACGGTGGGCAACAGGTGCTGGACTTTGACACCAGCTCTATGCAGCGGGAGATGCAATTCCACGTTTCATCAATCACTTCCATAGTGCAGAATGGGCAGCACTTGATTCTGGACCGGGTTTATGACAATGTCGGTTTTGGGTCTCTTGGTGATAATCTGCTGCGTGACATCGTGGTCTCTCGCGTGTGTTGCCCTAGGAGCAAGCTCGCCACAGTGGATTACCTTCGTCGGCATTGCGGCTCAAATGTGGGGGTTCACACCATCTATCGCCTGATGGACAGCATAGACGAGACATTCCGTCAGCGTGTGCAGCAAGTCAGCGTCGAGCACACTTGCAGGGTTCTGGGCGGCAAGATCGGTATCGTTTTTTACGATGTCACCACATTATATTTCGAGACCTCCCACGAGGATGCGCTGCGCTCGCCAGGTTTTTCAAAAGACGGCAAGACAGCCGAGTCTCAGGTCGTGCTCGGCTTGCTTGTCAGCAGTGACGGATATCCTCTGGCATATTCCATATTCAATGGTTCACAATACGAGGGACGCACAATGATACCTGTCATAGATGATTTCGTGAGCCGCTTTGGGCTGACCGATTTTGTTGTGGTGGCCGACGCGGGATTGCTTTCTCGCAAGAACATCGCACTGCTCAAGCATGCTGGATATAAGTTCATCCTTGCAGGCCGCATAAAGAAGGAGAGTGAGCCGGTCCGCGAGTGGGTACTCTCTCTGCCCAAGGACCCGACACACTTCCATGAGACAGTCATCAATGGCGACGAGAGGATTATAGTAAGCTACTCCCCAGCAAGGGCAAAAAAGGATGCGAGCAACAGGGAGAAGGGGATAAAGCGCCTTAGAGACTCGTATGCATCGGGAAAAGTCAGAAAGAAGAATATAAACCAACGTGGTTATAACAAATTCCTTATTGTCGAGAATGACGTCCATGTCAAGATTGACGAGCAGAAAATCATAGATGATGCACGGTGGGATGGACTGAAAAGCTATGTCACAAACACAAGCTTGCCTGCCGGCGAGGTGATAGAGCGTTACCGTGAGCTATGGGGTGTGGAGCGGGCCTTTAGAGTGGTCAAGGGCAAACTCGAGGCCAGGCCAATATTCCATTTCAACGAGCAGCGAATTGAGGCTCACATCTGCATCTGCTTCATGGCCTACAAAATCTACAAAGAGCTTGAGCGGTTGTTAAAAACAGTGGGCATCAAATTAAGTGTTGATAAGGTGTTGGAAATAGCCAAGACCATTTCAACAGTAACCTTCAGCCTCTCCAACGGCAAAACAGCATCTCAAATCATACTAACCACACCAGAACAACAGATGCTGGCACCAATTCTGCCACTGCATAACTGATTTGGGTGTCCCATTGTCGAAGTCAGGAAATGACCCAAGCCAAATGTTGTACGTAGGAAGAAAGATTGTCGGTTGTCTGACAAATCTTAGTCGCTTGTTCCGTGGTGATTACCTTTCCTGTTTCCTTGAACTTGTCGCAAATGAAAGGTACCCATTCGCTTGTGGGGATTTTCTTCAAGAACATCATGTCGCCAAATTTAAAGAACGGCATACTTTTGTCATTGAAGAAGTATTCCATAAGGTGTTTTTTGCTGCCAAACATGCAGTAAGTTACATGTTGCTGATGTTGCCACACCGAGCGCAGTTTCTTTTGAAAAATAACAGAGTTAGGGAAGTCGGCAATTTGCTGAAACTCATCGAGACACACAACGAGTCTTATCTTTTTCTTTTGAGCTATTCTCTCAGGTAATTGGAGTATGTCTAAGTCAGAGTCATCTTTCGGGTTTCGCTCAAATGAGATTGAGAAATCGTTCATCGGGTCAGGACCAAAAGAGAATTTTGGAGACACTCGCGATAAAAATGTCTTTGCCATTTCGGTCCACTCCTCAAGTTTTGAAGAAGTTTGTTTGATGATAGTAGAGGCAAAGGCATGGTAAAACTCATGTTCCGACTTGCATTGAAAAATATCAATGAAAATTGGTTTTATGTCTGGATTGTCAAATTCAGAAATGACTTTCTTGACAAGCGAGGTTTTTCCCCATCGGCGTGGAGAAATCAATATGGTGTTGATGCCGTGAGTTAGGTTGGCATTCAGACGTCTCGCATCTTCTTGCCTGTCGGTGAAATACTCTCCCTCCGCGGCTTTTCCAAAAACAAAAGGATTAATCTCGTTCATAATTGTAGGTGGTTAAGTTTATGCCTGCAAATATATGAAATAACTTTGTTAGTAACAAACTTCTTAGTAAGAAAGTTGTTACTTTTTTGAAATCATTGGAAAAAAGACTCGGAATAGTAAAATTTTGAACACTAAATTACCTTTTAGGGGATTATCAGTTCAATTTTTTACTTTTTTATTAATCTATTCGTCATTATTAGACGATTTCAACAATCTACTTGCTATTGTTGCAATGCTAATGGTATATGTTCCCTTCCCAATAAAAATTGCGATAGGGAAATGGGTGCCATCGGGCATCAGTACTATTCCCACGTCATTGGTTCTTTTAGATAATCTAATAATATTTTGTTCTTGAAGGTTTTGCTCTTCTCGCCAACTCGAAGAGACCGATGGGCAGGTGGCAATATCCGTTGGGGTTCTTGTCGAGGTAGTCCTGGTGGTATTCCTCGGCGGGGTAGAAGCAGGCGAGCGGAAGGACCTCGGTGACGATGGGACTGTAGTAGCGCTCGGCTTCGACAGCTACACGTTTGTCGATGATGGGGCGGTCGGCGGGGTCGGTATAGTAGATGCCTGTGCGGTATTGCGGTCCCACGTCATGGCCTTGCTGGTCTTCGAGGGTGGGGTCGATGGCGGTGAAGAACATATCGAGCAGGAATTCCAGCCCAATCTTCTCGGGGTCATAGACCACTTTGACGGTCTCGGCGTGCCCTGTCTTGTGGGTGCATACCTGCTCGTAGGTTGGGTTCTCAACTGTGCCGTTGGCATATCCCACTTGCGTGTCGATCACACCGTCGATCAATTTGAAGAAATGCTCTGTTCCCCAAAAGCATCCTCCCGCCAAATAAATCTCTCGTGTCATAGATTTGTCATACAATTACAAACAGTTCAAACAATTATTTTTTTATTCAGACGATTAGAAACGACAAGAAACGATTAACGATTATGCGTTCGACATAGATTTTTTTTGTCATACAATTACAAACAGTTCAAACAATTATTTTTTTATTCAGACGATTAGAAACGACAAGAAACGATTAACGATTATGCGTTCGACATAGATTTTTTTTGTCATACAATTACAAACAAATACAAAACAATTTTTTTATTGCAAACAATTGAGCATCTCTTGTCAAACAATTACAAACAATTATTAACAATTATTTTTATTGCTCACACTTGACTGATGTTGCGCTTATGTTTTTATTTTATAACGCATTAAGTTTTATTAAATTATCTGTCGTCGCAAAAAAGTGTTGCGAAGGTTGCAGAATCGCGAGAATTTCACTATTTTTGCACCAGATAATTACAATTTGCTTGTTAACTTGTTTACTCGTTAACATGTTAACTTATTTACTAAAATACTATGCAAAACGAATTTGTGAGCCTGATAGGTAACCAGGCAAAGAAATATGGCAACCGCGAGGCGTTGCGCTATCGAGACTACCTTACCGACCAGTGGACGTCGATGTCGTGGAAGAGTTTCAAGCAAGACATAGAGCGCTGCGCTCTTGCTCTGCTGCAAGCTGGTGTTGAGCATCAGGGCAAGGTGGCAGTGTTATCGCAAAACTGCCCGGAGATATTGATAACGCACTTTGCGTCGTTCTACAACTGCGCTGTGCCAGTGCCCATCTATGCCACCAGCAGCAAGGATGAGGCGGCATATATCATCAACGACTCGGGCGCCACGGTGCTCATGGTTGGCGGACAAGACCAATATGATATCGCCTTGAAACTCTTTGATGAGTGTCCCTGCCTGAAACTTGTGGTGGTGATGAACACAAAGGTGGAGGTTCCCAAGAACCTGAAGAATGTCACTACTTGGCGTCGCTTCCTCAGCGACGGCGGTCAGGCGGGAGAGCTTGAGCGCAGTGCCCTCGCCAAGCGCATGGAAGACGGTCGCCCCGACGACCTGATGTACCTAATCTATACCTCGGGCACTACAGGTCAGCCTAAGGGCGTGATGCTCACCCACAGCAACTTCAGCGCGGCGATGATGGCGCACGGCATGAGGTTGACCTACGTTGACGACAACGACGTGTCGCTCAGCTTCCTGCCCTTGAGCCACATCTTTGAGCTTGGCTGGACAATGTTCTGCCTCATTCACGGCATAGTGGTAGCCATCAACTACAACCCGCAGGATATTCAGCGCTCAGTGAAGGAGGTCAGCCCCAACTGCATGTGCAGCGTGCCACGGTTTTGGGAGAAGGTATATACCGCCATCATGGACAATGTGAACGGTGCGAAGCCAGTGGTAAAGACTCTGTTTAAGAGTGCAATACGCATTGGTAAAGCACGCAATATCAAGTATGTGCGCAACGGCAAGAAACCTCCTTATCTCATTGAGAAACAATATCAGTATTTTGAGAAGAAGGTGTATTCACGACTTCGCAAGGCGATAGGCGTGGAGAACGGCAAACTCTTCCCCACTGCCGGCGCTATGCTTAGCGACAATATCACCGCGCTGCTTCATGCTGTGGGCATCAACATCGTGATAGGCTACGGATTGAGCGAGACCAACGCCTCGGTGTGCTTCTATCCTAACCAGGGATGGGAGCTTGGCACCATTGGCGAGCCCATTCCTGGCGTGAAAGTCAAGATTGGCGACCAGAACGAGATATTGGTGAAGGGCCCCACTGTGATGCGAGGTTATTACAACAAGCCCGAGGAGACGGCTCAAGCCATAGATGCCGACGGATGGTTCCACACTGGCGACTGCGGCGAGCTCACCGAGAAAGGTCATCTCATTATGACCGAGCGCCTGAAAGACCTCTACAAGACTAGCAACGGCAAATACATCGCTCCGCAAGTGCTTGAGTCGCTATTGGCACAAGATAAATACATGGCTCAAGTGGCAGTGATTGGCGACGGTCGCAAATATGTGTCGGCGCTCATTGTCCCCGATTTCGACGAGTTGGGTGTATGGGCCGCCAAGCACAAAATCAAGTTTAAGAACAACGAGGAACTGGTCAACGACCCCAAGGTTCATGAGATGATAGAGAAACTCATCAATGAGTATCAGAAAGACCTCGCCAGCTACGAGCAGATTAAGCGCTTCGTGCTGCTGCCACGACCTTTCACAATGGAGAGCGGCGAGTTGACCAACACCCTGAAAATCAAGCGCGCCGTTGTCAACAAGCGATATGCCAAGTTGATTGACGCCATGTATGCCGTCGATTACCGCTCCAAAGGCAAGAAAGAAGAAAAACTCGACGTGGAGTTTATTTAATGCATAATGCACAATGCATAATGCATAATGCAGAATTCACAATGCAGAATGCGGAATGCACAATGCAGAATGCACAATGCAGAATGCAGAATGCAGAATGCAGAATGCAGAATGCAGAATGCACAATGCACAATGCAGAATGCACAATGCACAATGCGGAATGCAGAATTCACAATGCGACTTTATACTCTCCACTCTCCACTCTCCACTCTCCACTCTCCACTCTAAACTCTAAACACTAAACTAATTTATTAACCCCTAAATCATTGAGCTCAGATGATTACAACCGACCAGCTAAAAGAGATACAAGAACGCAAGGATGCGTTGAGGAGGTATCTTTGACATCGACAACAAGAAAATCCAAGTAGAAGAAGAGGAGTTGCGCACTCATGTGCCCGACTTCTGGAGTGACCAAAAGAAAGCCGAAGCGCAGATGCGCAAAATCAAGACACTGAAGATGTGGATTGAGAAATGCGCCGAAGTGGAGGCGGCAGTAGGTGAAGTGGAGGTGGGCTTCGACTTCGTGAAGGAAGGGCTGCTCACCGAGGAGGAACTCGACACGCTCTATGCCGACGCTCTCGACAAAGTGGAGAAGCTGGAGCTGCGCAATATGCTGCGACGTGAGGAAGACAAGCTTAGCGCCATCATGAAGATTAACTCGGGAGCCGGCGGCACGGAGAGTCAGGACTGGGCGTCGATGCTCATGCGCATGTATCTGCGATGGTGCGAGAAGCACGGCTACAAGACTGCTATTCAGCATCTGGTTGACGGCGACGAGGCTGGCATCAAGAGTGTTACGATTGGCATCGAGGGCGATTTCGCTTACGGCTACCTCAAGAGCGAGAACGGCGTGCATCGCCTGGTGCGTGTGTCGCCCTATAACGCCCAGGGAAAGCGCATGACCTCTTTTGCCTCGGTATTCGTCAGTCCTATGGTTGACGACACCATCGAGATCGTCCTCGACCCGGCACGCATCTCGTGGGACACCTTCCGCAGCAGCGGCGCCGGCGGCCAGAATGTGAACAAGGTGGAGAGCGGTGTGCGCGTGCGCTACCAGTTCAAAGACCCATACACTGGCGAGGAGGAGGAGATTCTCGTTGAGAACACCGAGACGCGCGACCAGCCCAAAAACCGCGAGAACGCCCTGCGCAACCTCAAGTCTATCCTCTACAACAAAGAACTCGAGCACCGCCGCGAGGAGCAGCGCAAAATCGAGGACAGCAAGAAGAAGATAGAGTGGGGCAGTCAAATCAGGAGCTACGTCTTCGACGACCGCCGCGTGAAAGACCACCGCACCAACTACCAGACCAGCAACGTGGGCGCCGTCATGGACGGCGACCTCGACAACTTCATCAAAGCCTACCTGATGGAATTCTCCACTGACGAGTGACCTTTTTGACATTTAGTTTTATCAGACGACCAGAAACGACCAGAAACGATTTTTTTAATACAAATCATTACTGCTATGCTTGACATTGACGGATTAAAGAAGAAAATGTTTGATGTTGTTGGTGCTATATATTCAGTCCATGATGAATTGGGTCCGGGACTTAATGAATCGTGCTATCAGGAAGGATTACAAATGGAATTTTTTGAAAGAGATATTCCGTTTGAACGTGAATTAGCATTTCATCCTTTATATCACGGAAAAACGATGGATGCTCTTTTTAGGTTGGATTATCTTTGCAAGGATGACATAATTGTTGAATGTAAAGCTGTTTCTGAACTACAAAATATTCATAGGGCGCAGTTGTTTAATTACATGCGATTGATGCGCAAGCAATGTGGAATATTGGTTAATTTCTTGCCACCTGATATTGACTATGAACGGTATTTCTATGATGAAGAAACAAAACAAATCATAGGTGTTCATGGACAGGTTGTTCACTACTATAAAAAAAGAAGGACAAATTATAGGTGATGTGATAAAGTCGTTTTTAGTCGTTTCTAGTCGTTTGATAATAATCAACAAACATAAATAAATCGTTTGACAAATCTTATGAGGAAGAAGCTTACTATTGTAAATGTTGATGGCGTGGTGGTGGAGGATCCGCAGAACCTGAGGGCGTTGATTCGGGACTTTGCCGCTATCGAGGGGCTTAAGCTCTTTGTCCATGGCGAGGGCACCATGGCGTCGATGGTCGCCGAGAAGATGGGCATCACCATACGCCAGACCAGTGACGGCCGCGATATTATCGACGACCGAGTGATGGACCTCGTGACAATGGTGTATGGCGGACTTGTCAATAAGCGCCTGGTCGCCATTATGCAGTGGCGAGGACTCAACGCCGTGGGGCTTACGGGAGTAGATTTGAACCTCGTGCAAAGCACCAAATTGCCTGTCAAACCCGTGAATGTGGGTAGGGTAGGCATGGTGCGGCGTGTGAACTCGTCGATGCTCATCAAGCTGCTTGAAGAGAACGTGGTGCCAGTGATAGCGCCGCTCACCCACGACGGCAAGGGTAACCTGCTCAACGGCGACGTGAAGATGTTTGCCTACGAGATAGCGCGCACCCTCACTATCGCTTACGACGTGACTATCATCAACGTGATGGGCGAGGAGAACGGCGTGCTCACCAACGAGAATAACCCCGACAGCGTCATCCCCATGCTGCGGCGCACCCAGTACAAAGCCCTGCGGGAGATGGGCATCATCAAGCCGAGTGCATTCCCCACTATCGACAATGCCTTCTCGGCAATCGACCACGGCGTGGGAGAAGTGGTCCTCATTAACGCCGCCCGCTTCAGCGACCTCCAAGCTGGCACGCACATTAAGTAGTTATTAGTTTTTAGTTAACTCTTCTGAGTTTTTAGTTTGTAATGTTGGCTAAACTACGTTGATATAGCGATTATTACGTCAATGAAAATAGGAGACATAGATTTAGGCTACCGCCCGGTGATGCTGGCGCCTATGGAGGATGTGACCGATGTGTCGTTCCGCCAGATTTGCCGTGAGCAGGGTGCCGACATGGTTTATACTGAGTTTGTCAGTGCCGACGCGGTGATTCGCAACATTGACAGCACTCTGCGCAAGATGGTCATCAGCCCTGGCGAGCGACCTGCCGCCATTCAGATTTACGGCCGCGAGGTGGAACCCATGGTCGAAGCGGCAAAAATCGCCCAAGAAGCGAAGCCCGAGGTGCTCGACATCAACTTTGGCTGCCCGGTGAAAAAAGTGGCGCACAAAGGTGCTGGTGCTGGTATGCTTCGCAACATACCACTCATGCTTGAGATCACTCGCGAGGTGGTGAAGGCGGTTGACCTCCCTGTCACCGTCAAGACGCGTCTGGGGTGGGACTGCAACAGCAAGATAATCGTGGAGCTTGCCGAGCAGCTGCAAGACTGTGGCATCCAAGCCCTAACGATTCACGGGCGCACCCGTTCGCAGATGTATAACGGTGAAGCCGACTGGACCCTCATTGGCGAAGTGAAGAACAACCCTCGCATGACGATATATTATAATTTTCAGCTCTTAAATTAGTACATGCATATAAAAATTCTACAT
>CALDIG010000268.1 GCA_937904375.1 uncultured Prevotellaceae bacterium | reverse complement strand
ACAGGGTTCTGCCCTCAATGCGGCTCAAAAAACGTATTTATAGAACCCACCATAAAAAAACAGGAAACTCAACATTTTATTACTCAACAACGGGATGTGGCGCCAGTCGTTTCTGTTTTGCCAATAATGTGTTTGAGGGTGTGGTGAATGACATAATGTCAATTATCCTAAATTACATTAGCAGCCAGAATGTGATAAACATAAACAACATTCTTTTGAATTAGCTTTTATGATAATTATCAAAAGAAAAATATACGGATTATTAGTGCTCCCATTAGCTCTTATATATTGGCTTGCCATGCCTTCAAAGGTTAGGCAGTTAGTGATGGAAGACTTGAAACAATGGACGCGATGGCAGCATCAGCCATGCAACTTGTGGGGATTCTCTTACTTTATGGGTAGTATGCCGGAGTTCAGGTCGGTTTTCTATAAGAGAGCTAGGCTGCTTGGCATATTGTCACGTTGGTGGCTGCGAGGCAAAACAAACCTCGAGATCTCCACCAACGACATAGGTGGAGGCTTGATAATTCAACATGGCTTTTCTACCATAATTTCAGCCGAGAAGATAGGCAGGAACTGCAAAGTTTATCAGCAAGTCACCATAGGCTTCAACCATGACTTGCGTGCCCCGGTGATTGGCGACAATGTGGAGATATGCTGCGGTGCCAAGGTAATAGGAGGCATAACCGTTGGCGACAATGTTATCATCGGAGCCAACGCCGTGGTAGTCAAAGACGTGCCATCCAATAGCGTGGTGGCTGGTGTGCCGGCATGCGTCATCAAGCACCTTGATCATGTGCGAGACTTGACAGGATGAAATGACTTTGATGTTTTTGATGCTTTTTTCTTCGTTATTATTAAAAAAAATAGAATGATATTTTGAAATAATAAATTATATTACTAAATTTGTGTGCTAATAATTTTAAAACATTACAGTTATGAAAAAGAGAGGTTTAATTATTTTGCTGATCCTTACGCTTTCTCCCGTCATGCCTAGAGCATCGATATTATGTGCCTCAACCACTGCTGAAAAGGACCTGAGCGGCTTGAACTATTATGATTTCTATATCGACTATTTCAATAGCACCTTTGCTGCTTATCAGATTTACAATCCTCTGATCGGCTCTGAGGGCTGGGTTGACTTGGGATGGTCGATAGATAATATGCAAGAACTGCAGTCACGATTTGGCGCTCCTGAGTATAATGCCCGGAACTGTTTCTACGACTGGTGCTTGAGATATGTGGACGTTGACAAAGACAGCATCCTCACAGCCGAGGAGCTAGAGGCGGTGACAGTGATTGACAGCAATGCCGACCCGGAGCACCTGCTGGGCAGGAATGCGGTAGATTATCACTTCGACTGGTTTCCAAACCTTGAGCGCCTTGAGCTCAACCATCCCAACTGGCGTTATCTCATTGGCGACAAGAACGAGGCTTTGTGTCTGTCGAGAAACCAAATTCCAGATGGGAGCTACACGACTAGTGTCTATCTCAAAGGCAACAGGCCTTTCTCGCACCTCTATCTTCCCGCGACAGGCACGCTCGAGCGTGTCATCATCAAGAACTCACCAATGCTGTTCTTCAACTACGAGCCGCAAGATGGCGTGGCAGTCCCCGAATTTGTCATCGAGGGAGAAGTCTTGGGCAATGAGAGTGGTTATACTTTTAGCCTGAACAAATATATTGCCGCGGGTCTTGATGTGAGCCGCATCTTGAACATCGACAATGCCCGGGTGGTTACTGAAGATGATGGAAACACCTATCTGCAATTCAATGGCGGAGCACGTGAGGCTCACATGCGGTACCTGATTGCTGCCGATGGTGACAATCAATACACATGCAACAGCACCATCAAGATCCAGGCACAAACTGGATGGAACCGCCTTGAGAAACAAGCCATCGCCGAAGGCGAGAGCGTCGCTCTCGACCAGGAGCACTTCCCCGATGTGAGCTTCAGGCAATATCTTTCGGCTCATATCGACACAAACGAAGACGGAGTCCTCAGCTATGAGGAACTGGGCAATGTGCACTTGTTGAGAACCTACAGCAGTTCATGGCATTTCTGCAATTATTATGACAGCGATGATTTTGAAGGCGAAGAGATGCTCAAGAATGTCATTAACTTTAAGGGCATTGAGTACCTGTATAATCTGGAGGGTGTGTCGTTTGGACACCGCACTTGGAACATTGATGACAATACTAAGATTTTCCATTTCCGGAATCTGGACTTATCACAAAACCACAATTTAAAATATTTCTACTTGGGTACCGATGCCGAAGTCATCGACTTGAAACTGCCTGAGACTAATGGTGTGGAATTCAGCAACCCCTTGATGCGCATGGGATTTAAATATGTGACAAATGAGCCAGCGGTGCGACTTGTAGAGGTCGATGACGACAACGCTTACAGTCTTGAAGAGGATATTGCCAATGGGCTTGACCTCAATCGACTTACAGTACTTGACGGAGGACATCTTGATGGTGACAGAGTGGTGTTTGACGACGGAGCGAGCTACGTTGATGTGCAGTATGTGGCTCGTCCACCCATCATGGGCGGCGCCAACTATCCTTTTGACAGGTATCTGCAAAACTACTATGTGCTATACAATCTTGTCAACACAAGGCTATATAACTCCAGGTACTTTGATGCTCAAAAGATCATGGAGCAACTTAGTGGCATCAACTCAATCGCAGGCAACAAAGAAGTGAAGTCGGTGATTTATTATAATTTACAGGGCATTGACTCAGAAACTCCATTCCACGGATTCAACATCAAGGTGACGACCTACAGCGACGGCTCGCGCAAGAGCGAGAAAGTGGTTCATTAATGCAGAATGCTTAATCAATTCGGAATGCACAATCTTGGCTGCCATAATGTTTTTTAGACATAAGAACATAAGTTTACATAATGCGTTAGATACAAGGGGTATTGCCGAGTGTGTATCTGAAATTTTAGAACTAATTTTCAATAAATTTTAAGCGAAGCGCCCCTCCACGCGGCATGTCCTCTCAAAAAGTTGCACCTCTCGGTGTCGCAAAGCCTCGCAAGCTCGGAGAATTTATCCCGGTCTCATGGTTATTTATTCCTGCGTAAGCAGGCTTTTAGATGAACTCTGTTCGCAGCTTTGTGAAGAAACCACGAATTTCACTAATTATCACAAAAGACAGACATACAGAACACAGGTTCAAGAATAATATAGTCAGTCAGTTTGTTCTGTTTGTCATTATGTCTAAAATTATAATTTATTCCTGCGTAAGCAGGCTTAGTGAATAAAATGCTCACGCACGAAATGACTTGAGTAAGCTCAGTTCTTTGCTCGCTTAATCGCATTTTTGTTTTTATTTCGTTGTGATTGTTGTTTTATATAGCTGCTGTTAAGTCAATTAGCAACTTTATAAACTTGAGTCTTTCCCCAATGCCGTCCTCAAAGGGAGGATCTTTTTGAGGACATATTTGAGGACTCACTAGGCGAGTGTTATTGTCATCTCGCAGCGGGAGCAGTCGCAGTTCACTTTGAGTAAGGTCTTGCCGTTGCGCAGGGATAGGGGAGAGGGGAGTTTGCTGCTTCCCTTTTCTTTTAGGCATGCTCCGAGTTCGCGCCTTAGGCAGTAGCGTGTGGTCATTACCACGGTGTCTTTTTCAGTGTTGCCTGATTTGCACTCGATTGCAGGTTCAATGCTGGTCGCTCCGTGCTCACGATAGAAGTGGCTGGCGATGTGGTTAGCCACATTGTCGGCACTGGCGAGGTTCTGGTAGGGGAATGTGGCGTTTTTGTCTTCACTTTGTCGCAGGTCTCGGCAATAGGCGATGCGGTGGCTTCGCTCTAGCAGGGCAATAGTCTCTCGGCGGAGCTGTGCGATAACCGACACAGGAATGAAAAAGTCGCCCTTAATCTCGCAAGAGCGTAATGTGAAAATGGTGTCACCTAGTTTGGACAGCACTTCTCGCTGTCGCTCGGCTTGTGGTTTAAGGGCTTTTTGAGGCTCATCTTCCAGCATTATTGAATGAACCACCGAACTGCCGCGCTCGTCACTGGCTTTCAGGCATAGTCGTGAGCCAGCAATCCACATAGTGAAGTCCACATCAATAGACCTTTTTGCACTTGGCTTAGAGAGCAAGTCGTTAAACGCTTTGTCGTGTGTGCGGTAAACCTTGTCACCACGTTTCATGCCGCATGACTCTTTCAGGAAGATGCGGTTTCCTGCCGCTTTATTCACCCTCACGCCGTCGTAGTTGCCGTTGCTGTCGATGAAGCTCAAGCCGTCGCCATTAGCGAGTGGGGTGGAGGTGTCAAGAGTGATGCGGTTGCCACCAGCCGCCAGCACTTTGCCTAAATATTCGCCTTGTGACTTAGGGGTGTGAATTGACGCCATTTTCATGCCATTTTTAGGATGACGCCCATCTATGAAATAATGAGTGAACGAGCGGTTGAAGCTCTTGGCGAGGGATGGCTCGAAGGTCAAAGATGAAGACCCTGAGGAACTGCGCTTGAGCGTACCGTCGTTAATGATAATT
Organism: uncultured Prevotellaceae bacterium; assembly: GCA_937904375.1. Taxonomy (GTDB): domain Bacteria; phylum Bacteroidota; class Bacteroidia; order Bacteroidales; family Muribaculaceae; genus Sodaliphilus. The sequence continues at coordinate 8,820 of CALDIG010000268.1, read as the reverse complement.
TTGTCAAGAGCCTGGCGATAATAAGCCACCACGTTTTTCACATAGTCCACATCCTTGAGGCGGCCTTCAATTTTGAACGAAGAGATTCCCGCATCAATCATCTGTTTAAGATGGTCGCTGGCGTTGAAATCGCGCAGCGAGAGCAAATGCTTCGACTTCATCAGCTTATTGCCCTGGGCATCTTCCAGGTCGTAGCTCAGCCGGCAAAACTGCGCGCACTCGCCACGGTTGGCGCTGCGGTTCTTGAGGGCTTGGCTGATTTGGCAGCGACCACTGTAACTCACACACAATGCCCCGTGACAAAACCCCTCAAGCGGAACTTTCACGCTGGAACTGATGCCCTTGATTTCCTCAAGAGTCAGTTCTCGTGCCAGCACCAGTTGGGCAAAGCCCATCTTCTCAAGAAACAGAGCCTTCTCGGGAGTGCGGATGTCGCATTGTGTACTGGCATGAAGGGCGATGGGAGGGATGTCGAGCCGCAAGAGCGCCATGTCCTGCACGATAAGAGCATCCACACCGGCATAATACAGCTCTTTTATCATCTGCTCCACATCATGCAACTCGTTGTCATAGACAATGGTGTTTACCGTGCAATAAATTCGGGCATCAAATTGATGGGCAAAATCGGTTAGGCGCTTGATGGAATCTATGTCGTTGCCTGCTTGGGCGCGTGCGCCAAAAGCCGTTGCACCGATGTAAACCGCATCGGCGCCATGCTTAATCGCCTCAATGCCAATGTAGGCATTCTTGGCTGGCGCAAGAAGCTCTATTTGTTGTTTATAATGCATAATTCAAAATGCACAATGCATAATTTGGCTGCGCATATTGCAACATGGCCACGCCATGTTCTACAAAAAAGAGACCCAAAACCATGTCTTTGAGTCTCTTGAAAAGTAGCGGGACTGAGAATTGAACTCAGGACCTCCGGGTTATGAATCCGACGCTCTAACCATCTGAGCTATCCCGCCATTTCACTTTTGCGACTGCAAAGGTACTGCTTTTTTTTATTCTGTGCAAGAACTGCAGCGTTTTTTTCTTAAAAAAGTTTCTCAAACAATTTTAGTTGACAAGTTAACAAGTTGACAAGTTAACAAGTTAACAAGTTGACAAGTTGACAAGTTGACAAGTTAACAAGTTGACAAGCATATAGAAAAAACATTTTGCTTGTTTACTCGTTTACTTGTCTGCTTAACACTTAACACTTATGACTTTTCTTTTTAGGCAATTTGCTCTTATCACAGGCGATTACCGTGCGCAGTTTGCTGATGTCTAGGTATTGGTGGGCGATGTCTTGCAGCTGCTGGCTTGTGACATTCTTGATCTCCTGCACTTGGTCGTTGAAATAGGAAGGATAAGTCCCGTAGCAGAACATATTGCCGATATATGACGCTACGTTGAACGGCGTGTCGAGGGTCTTCGCCAAGTCGCTGAGCATGTAGCGTTTCACTGTTTCTAACTCTTGTTGTGGTATGAGTTCGTCTTGCAGTTTCTTAATCTCGTTATGGATTTCGTTGATGACGTTCCAAGTGTGGCGCGTGTCGCATTCAGTGGCTATGCCCACATATCCGTCAAATGCCCTGCCGTTATGGCTGGCGTTAATGCCGTAGGTGAATCCTTTCTCCTCACGAATGTTTCTCATCAGACGGCTGCCGAAGTATCCGCCAAGCACGGTGGCGAGGATGCGCAGCTTGAAGTAGTCGGGATGCTTGCGTGGCACTGTCTTGAGCATCATTATGATAGCCGACTGCACCGCGCCAGGCTTGTCAACAATCTTGAGCATCTCGTCGGCAGGGCAGAACGGAGGCTCCACTTGCGGCGCAGGCTCGCCGTCAGGTTGCCACTCGCCAAGCACTGATTCTACTGTGGCAATCTCCTTGTCGCTGATGTTTCCCGCAAACACCAAGTTGCAATTCTGGGCTTTGTAGAAACTGGAGTGGAAATTGCGCATGTGCTCATTAGTCAGCGCGTTGATGTCGTCGGGCGTGGGGTCAGTGGCGAGGGGGTTATTCTCGCCATAATAGAGCCTCATAATTTCTTTGTTGGCAAGATATTTCACTTTCTCTCGTGCCATGGCGCAGTTCACAGCCAGTTGTCGCTTCAGTGTCTCAAACTCACTGTCAGGAAAGGTAGGGGTTCTGAGGCTCTCAATAAAGATGGGGAGCGTCTTGTCGAAGTTCTCGTTGAGCGACGACATGGAAAATGCCGTGCAGTTGTCATCGACATGCGCCGACCGCCAAGTGCCATAATAGTCGATGGCTTCGGCAATCTCGGCATAATTCATCTTTTTGTTGCCGTTGAATACAGCTATTGAACACGCTGTCGCCTGCATGGGTCGCGATTCCTGGAACGCGCCGCCGGTCATATAGATGCTGAGTTTGTTGATTTCTTCCTCACCGTTGCTGGCGATCCACATTTTCATGCCGTTAGAGAGCGTGATGGGTTCGGGGACATTGAGACTGATGTCGCCAAAGTCACTGACTGGTGGGGGAGTGCTGCGATCTACTGCCATGTTTTCATTGTTGGTTAAGGAACTGCTCGGCGCGCATTAGGTCTTGTGGCGTGTCGATGCCGATAGACGAATGGTTAGTGATGCCCGCCTTGATGGTCATTCCGTTCTCAAGCCAGCGGAGCTGTTCGAGCGACTCGGCAAGTTCGAGTGCCGACGGCCCCATGCCGGTGATGCGCTCCAGCGCCTCGGCGCGATAGGCGTAGATGCCGAGGTGGGTAAAATACTGGTGCTTGCCAGGCCACAGCGTCTTGTCGATGCCACGCTGGTGTGGAATCACCGAGCGCGAGAAATACATCGCGTTCATGTTGCTGTTAAGCACTACTTTCACCGAGTTTGGATTCTCGAGTTCTTCATAACAGCATTGCTGGTCAAAGGACTTGACGAGAGTGGCAATGTCGGTCGTCTCGTCGTCAAAGCACATCATCAGTGCCTCAATCTGCTCAGGAAGGATAAACGGCTCATCGCCCTGCACATTAATGATAATGTCCTCGTTGCCGCCGTTTAGGAGGTAAGCCTCCCGGCAACGGTCGGTGCCGCTGCGGTGCTGGCTGCTGGTCATCATCGCTTTGCCGCCAAAGTCTGTGACGTGGTTGAGTATGCGCTCGTCATCGGTAGCTACCAGCACATTGTCGATGGCTTTCGACACCTGCTCATACACGCGCTGAATCACCGTCTTGCCGCCAAGCATCGCCAGAGGCTTGCCAGGGAAACGTGTTGAGGCATATCTCGCCGGAATGATAGCTATAAATCTCAATGTTGCCATAGTCGTTTGATATTTGACGCAAAATTACAAATTATCTTCGATATTCACAAATTCAAGTTTATAAAGCTTTATAAACTTGAAGTTTAGAGGTTAGGGTTTAGTGTTTAGAGAGCAAAACTGACCGCATCACGCTAAATGATGCGGTCAGTAATATTTTGAGCAGTAGTGAGATAGAGTTTTCAGTTAATAGTTCATAGTTCACAGTTCATAGTTGAATCACAAAACCTCTAAACCCTAAACTCTAAACTCTAACCTGCGCGAAGCGCAACTGTTCTTACTCAGCTGCTGGAGCTTCCTCTGCTGGAGCTTCCTCTACAGGAGCTTCCTCTGCTACAGGAGCTTCCTCAACGGCTGGTGCTTCCTCAATGGCTGGTGCTTCCTCAACGGCGGGAGCCTCTTCAACTACAGGAGCCTCCTGCTTGGGAGCGTTCTCAGAAATTACCTCGAAAGGAATCTCAACAGAAACTTCCTTGTGCAGAAGAATGGTGGCAGTGTATTTGCCAAGTTCCTTAACATTGTCAACCTTGATGATCTTGCGATCAACCTCGTGGCCGAGCTTAGCGAGCTCCTCAGCAATCTGGTTGCTGCCTACTGAGCCGTAGATAGTGCCAAAGTTGTCGGTCTTAGCGCTGATGGTGAGAGCGATGCCCTTCATCGACTCGGCGATAGCCTCGGCGTCACCCTTGATCTTGGCGATCTTGTGGGCGCGCTGGCGCAGGTTCTCGGCGAGCACTTTTAAAGCTGAAGGCGATGCCATGATGGCTTTGCCGGTTGGGATAAGATAGTTGCGGGCGTAGCCGTTCTTTACTTCAACAACGTCGTCCTTGTAGCCAAGGTTCATAACGTCTTCTTTCAATATAATCTTCATAGTGTGTTACCTCCAGTTTTAAATTATTTCATCAAATCGGTTACGTAGGGCAGTAATGCCAAGTGGCGTGCGCGCTTGATGGCGCGGGCAACGCGGCGTTGGAACTTGAGCGATGTGCCAGTGATGCGGCGAGGCAAGATTTTACCTTGCTCGTTGAGGAACTTCTTCAAGAACTCGGGGTCCTTGTAGTCGATGTACTTAATGCCACTTCTCTTGAAACGGCAATATTTCTTCTTCTTGGTATCTACACTCAGTGGGGTGAGATAGCGGATTTCAGATTGAGCTTGTGCCATAGTTATGTTTCCTCCTTGCATTATTCGTTAGTTACTTCGTTAACTTCGGCTTGAGGTGCTTCGGCAGCGGGTTCCTCGGCGGGAGCCTCTTCGGCCTTGGGAGCATTCTTCTTCAAGCTTCTTCTCTTCAGTGCATACTCGTGAGCGAACTTGTCCTGACGGAAAGTCAAGAAACGGAGCACCTTCTCGTCGCGACGATAGGCAGTCTCGAGCTTGCTTACGATAGTTGGTTCACCAGCGAACTCAAGGAACGCATAAAATCCGGTAGATTTCTTCTGGATGGGATAAGCGAGCTTGCGCATTCCCCACAGCTCTTCATTCTCGATTGTGGCACCGTTGTCGGTGAGCACAGTCTTGAACTTCTCTACCGCTTCCTTCATCTGAGGGTCAGACAAAACGGGAGTTAAAATGAAAACGGTTTCGTAGTTGTACATAAAAATTTTTAAATAAGAAATTAATAAAATGTGTGTGCTTTTCGAAAAAAGCTGACTAGTTGACGAGCTGACAAGCTAACGAGACAAGTGTAATGCTTCGACAACTACCATTGTCTTGTCAGCTTGTTCCTTGTCAGCTTGTGAGCTTCATCAGTAAGCTTTTTGCAAAAAGCGGTGCAAAGGTAGTAAAACTCTGTGGATTACACAAGTTTTTTATGGCTTTTTTGACAATTATTTGTGGCATGAGGCTCAATTTTAAACACAAGCATTTTGCTTTCAGAGAATTAGCGGTTCTATCAGCCCAATTAGTCTCATTAGTCCCATTAGCCCTATTATTCCCAATATTATTAACGGCAATAATTATTACTCCTCTCTCCTTTGCTGTTTAGAAAATTATCACTATCTTTGCAACCAAACTTTCAGCTTTCACCGCAGAGGCGGTGGCAACTTGGCTGATAGTTTACATGTTTGAAAGCGTTTTTTGCTTATCCTGATTCTGAAAATTCGGCAAAAATTTCACATTGTAGGATTAAGCAGTCAAAAAATGCCTTTCGCGTGCCTGTATCCACCCCGCAGGAGGGGTCGATATATCGGCAATGCGTGGGGGTGGGCTGTTTGTTACAATGTGGGCGTTTGCCGATGCCTCAGAATCAATAAACAGAACGAGTCTCCACGCTATTATTTTTTATGTATGGAATCGTCTGTTGGATAGCGAAAATAGTTAAGAAGTCAAAAGTCGGGCAATTCTTGTCCTCAAGTCCTCAAGTGTAGTGTCAAACGACTAGAAACGATTAGAAACTACTTTGTAAGTTTTCAATTATCAGTTGCGCAGTTACTTAAAACTTAACATTATTGTCTTGTCCTCTTGTCTTCTTGTCCTCTTGTTTTCTTGTCTTCTTGTCTTCTTGTCCTCTTGTTTTCTTGTCTTCTTGTTTTCTTGTCTTCTTGTTTTCTTGTTTTCTTGTTTTCTTGTTCACTTTTTATTCACTATAAATTTAACTTAAAACACAAAAAAATGAAAATCAAAACAAAATTTTTCACAGTTTTTTTTGCTTTGTTTGTTCTTGTTCAAACGAATATTCAAGGTCAAGTTCTAGATGAGTCATATTATGATTCTAATCTTTATTTTGACGAGTGTACTATTTTCAAAGATGGTGTAGCTGGAGTCAAGAGTGATGGTTTCTGGATTCTTGTTAATAAAAATGTTAACTTTATTTGTATCAGAGGTTTTGAAGATTTCAAGGTTTTTTCCGAAGGACTTGCAGCGGTAAAGACTGATGGCAAATGGGGATATGTTAACAAAGAAGGCTATATGGTTATCGACAACATTTATGATAAAGCATTATCATTTAATAATGGATATGCTCCAGTGTGCATTTCTGGTAGATGGGGATTGATAGATAAAAAAGGGGAAGTGATAGTTCCCATAGAAAATGATAATGTATATATGTGGTCGGATGGTGATGTAGCTATTGTTGAATCAAATGACAATTTTGGAATTTTCGACCTTCAAAAAAGAAGTGCATATTTTTCTCCTGAGATAAGCTTCAATGTAATAGCGTTCAATGAATATTTAGCGCCAGTAGCTAGTTCCCAAAATCTTTTAAATCGTAAGTATGGTTACATTGACAAAACTGGTAAGGTCGTTATTCCAAAGAAGTTTGACGATGCAAAAAAATTCTCTGAAGGCCTCGCTGCCGTTGAAATGAAGGATAAATGGGGATACATAAACCATGAAGGAAAGATTGTTATACCATGCAAGTATGACTATGCTTATAACTTTTCTGAAGGATTAGCCAAAGTAGGATTAAAAAAGAAATATGGATTAATCGACAGCAAGGGAAACGTGATTTTGCCTCTGCAGTATGAGGATATTGGAAATGTCAACGACGGTACATTATATTTTTGGAAAAACGATAAAATAGGCTTTATCGACACTAAAGGCAATGTAATCGTGCCTCCCATTTATGATGCTGCGGCTAAAAAGTTCAATGATGGTTTGCTTCCAGTGAAAAAAGATGGAAAATTTGGATTTGTTGATAAACAAGGCAAGGTTGTTATACCCATCATTTTTGATTATGTAACGGAGTTTTCTGAAGGGATTGCTGCTGTTAGGAGAAACGGATATAGTGGATTTATCGACACCACTGGACATGTAATAGCAGCACAATAGTTTCTATCAAAAAGGATAGATGGGATACTAAACTTCAAGTCCTGAAGTGGCAAATACTTCAGGACTTGAATATTCTACTTTTTCTCTAAGATTAGATACTGGAATGGTTCTAGATTAAACGATTGTGCTAGCCTTATCTCCCTTCCTGTCATCATATCAAGAGCAGTCATGTTCTGCCACTGAGTGGGGAGGGTTTTCAGCGTCTGTTTTGAATTGCGCACGTTCACAAGAATCAGGAAGTCATCTTTGGAATCGGTTTTCTCAAAAGCGAGCACGTTGTCGTCGGGATAGGTCACCAAGTCACCTTTGCTGATAGCGGGATTTTCCTTGTAGATAGCAATGAGTTTCTTGTAGGTGGCAAACACGTCGGGGTTGGAGTTCCAATCTACCGGCACATAGTTGAAGAAGTTGATTTTCTCGGGATAAGCCACCTCTTGCGAGCCATAGACGAGCATACCGCCATGCAGGAATGTAGTGGCAACGAAGGCTGCCAAGGCGCCGTCCACGCTGCCAAACTGCTGAACGGTGGAGTATTTAGTCGCCTCATCATGGTTGGTGGTGAAGCGCAGCTTGATTTTCCCCTTAGGAATCTCGCCATATTCCCTCTTGTCGCAATCAATCAAGTCGCTGGCTTTGTTGCCCTTAACAAACACCTTGTCGAGAGTGCCCATAAAGCCCCACGCATAGTTCATGTCGAAACCGCCAACGGTGAAATTGTCGGGATTGGCACCCTCGGCGAGCATCAATATCTTGCGGCCGCCAGCAGCTTTACGCAACTGGCCGATGGCATCTTTCCAGAAGTCGGCTGGCACCTGGTCGGCAACGTCGCATCGGAAGCCGTCAACGCCCACCTCGGTAACCCAGAACTTCATAGCGTCGATCATCGCGGCGCGCATCTCGGGGTTGTCGTAGTTGAGGTCGGCGACATCGGTCCAGTCGGTGCCAGGAGGATATATCACATTGCCATCGGCATCTTGGGTGTACCAGTCTTTGTGGTTCTTCATCCACACGTTGTCCCATGCGGTGTGGTTCGCCACCCAGTCGAGGATTACCGACATGCCATTGGCATGGCAGGTCTTGACAAGCGACTTCATGTCGGCGATAGTGCCGAACTCAGGATTCACCTTTTTATAATCGCTAATAGAATAAGGCGAGTTCTTGCTTTTCACCTTGCCGATGGGATAAATGGGCATCACCCACATCACGTTAGCGCCCAAGTCATGGATTGCCTTAACACGCTGCTCCACGGCCTTCAGCGATTTGTTAGGGGCAAACACCCGGGGATTGACCTGGTACATCACCACATCGTCGGTCGCTGGTAACTGGTAGTTGGTTAATTGTTGGTTCTTTACTGTACTGCACGAACTCATCAATGCAGCAATAAAAACCAGAGATAGAAACTTTCTCATAATAGTGTGTTTTTGAAATGTTATTAACGATTTGCTGCAAATATCGCAAAAAAATCCGAAACATGCAAGTTTTGAATAAAACGTCCATTTTTTAGTGAGTAATAATTCTGACCATACAATGCCGAATTGACTCACCAGACTCACCAGACTCACTTGAGTCTCCTGGTTCATTTGGGTTATTTGAGTCATTTGGGACAATACCACCAAACTCACTTAACACACCCTATTCACTATACCACACACTTGCAAAGGTAACTTCTGGCAACATGGAGATGCTACCTTAAAAAATGACAGAGCTAATAAATCACACGAATTGAATAAAAAAATCTCAATTCTGACCACTATATAATTCCAGTCAGAAATTGCTGAAA
>CALDIG010000267.1 GCA_937904375.1 uncultured Prevotellaceae bacterium | reverse complement strand
GGTTGCCTTCTTGGTTTTTGCAAGCCGCGAGCACTACGCTTGAAGCCACTGCGGCTCCTCCCGCCACCTTAAAAAAGTGGCGCCGGCTCATGTTATTTTTTAGTTCAGAGTTCATAGTTCTTAGTTTAGACACTTAACACTTAACACTTATTACTTAACACTTAACACTTATAACTTAACACTTAAATGGTTCTGTGGTCTTCCAGTCCCTCGACGTGGATAGCGGCGGTGGGGCGTGCTGGGCATATATATTCGCAGTTGCCGCAGCCTATGCACTTGTTGCGGTTGATGCTAGGCACCATCGGGGAGTTCTCGTCGTTTTTGTTAAGCTGTATCATGGTGATGGCACCAGTTGGGCAATGATTGGCGCAGTTGCCGCAGGAGATGGGGTTGCCGTCCTTGTCCTTGACGCGTGTGGGGATGCACAGGAAGTGGTCCCACACGGCATATCCTATCTTAATAGAAGATTTCTCCTCGTGGGTAATGGGCTTGATGGCACCCGTGGGACACACCTGCGAGCAGCGTGTGCACTCGGGGCGGCAGTAGCCGCGCTCGTAGGTCATCATGGGCTGCATAAGGGTGAGGATGTCGCCAGACGGCACCAGCACATGGTTGGGGCACTCGGCGACACACAGCTGGCATGCCGTGCAGTGCCGTGCCATGTTGCGTGCGCTCCATGAGCCAGGAGGCGTGATCGGGTTCTTGCGCTTGGGTACCTCTTTGTCCTTTATGGCGGCAAGTCCGCCGTCAACTTTCTTCTTGGTTTGTGCCAAGGCTGCCACTGCTACCGCAGTGCCGGTACCAATGAGGAAGGCGCGTTTGCCCTTGTCGATAGTTTCCTTGGGCTTATCAAACACTGATTCACTTGATTTTTCACTGAAATTCTCGGGAGCGGTCATACTCTTTCCCTCTTCAGCGGATGAGGCAGGCCTCGTCACTACATTTTGGGACGTTTTGCGTGGGCGACCGTAGTATATAGCGTCTTTCTTGCACTTGGTGATGCAGTTGCCGCAGGTCACGCAGCGGCTGTGGTCCACGGTGCCGTTCTCATGGTTGATGCACGACGACTTGCAGTTGCGGGTGCAAAGACCGCACTTGATGCACTTATCATCATCGATATGAACTTTCAGAAATGAGAAGCGTGAAACGAAGCTCAGCAGCGTGCCCACGGGGCAGATGGTGTTGCAATAGGTGCGTCCGCCACGCCACGCAAGGATGCCTATGACGACAAATAATCCTAACGACAGTGCCAGTGCAGTGGCACTCTTGATCCACACGTCAACGCTGTAGAACGCATAGCTCTCGTAGTGCTCGGCGATGGCTGCAAACAGGTTGTTGCACCACAAGTAGATGGGCTGGAACAGGTTGGTGGCAATCATGCCGTAGGTGCCGTAAGGCTCAAGCAGAGTGAGTATTGAGCCTACTCCAGCCACCAGCAAAGCTAAGAAGACTACAAGCACAGGATAGCGCAGCCATTTCACCTCTTTGGAATAGGAAAATCGGTTTTTCTTGCGCTTGCCGTGTAGCCACGAGATGAGATCCTGCATCACGCCCAGCGGACATATCACCGAGCAGTAGATGCGCCCGAAAATCAGTGTGAGCAGCACAAGCACGGCAATCACTATGAAGTTTGCCGCCAGCACGGCGGGGAAAAACTGAACCTTGGCAGTCCACCCCAACCAGTGGTGCAGCGTGCCGGTGAAATCCAGGAAAAGCAAAGTCACAGCCGCAAAGCACAGCACGGCGAGAATACGTCTTATTAGTTTCAGCATAGAGATATGGGTTATCAGTTATATTATTGTAGGGACGAGACCTGTCTCGTCCGTTATTAATTCGCTATTTCTTTGCAAATTTACGTAAAAAATAAAAGTGTATCAATGTTTTTGCATATTTTTTTTTGTTTTTTTCTGAAAAAGAAAAAAAAGTGAGTGGAAACCTGTGACGGTTTCCACCCACATTATAGAGAGCATAATAAATGCGATTACAGTTGAGTCTTCTTGATGACGCTCAGGGCATCACCACCCTTTTCGATAGCACTGAGCACATCGAAGATTCGGTCGCTCCAACCAGCAATGAGATATACATCATGGTCGGTAACGCGCAGTGGCGATTGACCGTAGCCGGAGAGGTCGAAGAGGTAGAGCTTTGCCTCGGGAGCAATTCTCTTGTACTCCTTCCACGACTTAGCGAAGCTCTTGCCGCTGTAGGTGCTGTCCCACATCTGTCCGTCGGTAAACATCATCACCTTATCCATCACCTTACGGTTTGAGATAAGCCAGTCGATAACCTTGTAGCCGTTGGTGCTGTAACCCACACGACCCTCCATGTTACGGAGCTGCATAGTGGCGTTGAGGATGTCGTTGCCTGGCAGGTTCACGGCCTCCCAACGGTCGCCGAAGATACCGCTAATCACTTGCTTGCAAGAGTAACGGAGAATCATCGACAGGAGCAGACCGATGTCGTAGCACTCTACGCTGCTGCGCTGGCTGATTGGGAAGCACATCGAGCCGCTAACGTCGCTGGCAAGCAGCACACGGGTGTTGTCATCGAAGCCTTCCACGTTCATAGCCGATGCTACAACGGCACACTCGAGGGCACGCATTATAGCGGTGGTGCTCACGCTATGAATGTTCTGGATCTCACGGTAAGCCGAGAGGAAGCGGAATGGAAGCTGCTTTGACTTAGCGACTTGTGCTGGGTCGCTCAGGCGGCTGCACACGGTGCTGACGCTCTTAGTGTCCACGTTTGCCTCCAGCATGTTGCGCAGGTTACGCATCAGAGCCATGTAGCCCACCTTGTTGCTGGCGATGAGCTCTTGCCACTTCTGAGTGAACGCCATTCTCTTGGCGGCCTCGTTACGGAAGTTCTCCTGACCAAGGGCCGAGAGCTCTACCTCCCAAGTGTAAGGCGTCTCGAGGGTATCGTTCACAATCTTGTCGAAGATAGCTTGCTGAGCCTCGTCCTTAGCCTTTGGGTGGATGAGGAACAGGGCGTCGCGGAGCTTCACCTCAAGGTTGCTACGGTTGTACTTAGCAAACTGGTACTCGTCGAAGTGGTTGAACGCGCTCTGCAGACCCTTCTTGATCTGGCTCGAGAGTCGGCCAAGCTTCTTGGCGCCACTTGATGGGTTACGCCACTGGTAGCACATAAGCAGCTCCATGATTTCGTCGGCACGCTGTACCACCTTCTCTACGGTGCGTGACACGAGGTCGTCACCGCTATGTACCTTGGCAAGTTCTACTACAAGCAGCAATGGAATGCTGCGCAGGTGCATCTCGTTGCGGGTGTAAACAGCCAGCTTAGCGACAAACTCTGGGTCAACCTTGCCCACGAGTTCTGTGATACGCTCTACTCGCTTGTCCTGCTTCTCATAGAAAGTGTCGCTAAGGGAAGCAGTCACCACAGCTGTGTAAAGTTCGAGTTCTGGACTCAGTGCCCAAGCCTGAGCACCCTCATGGTTGCGAACTTCACTCTTTCTCAGTCTTGAATTGTAGCTCATAATTAAATAATTTAAATTGGTTAATAAAATAGTTGAATAGTGAAATAGAAAATAGTGAATAAGTGACCTAGTTTCTTTTTCTATATCAAACTTTTGTGAAAAGGTAATCGCGAAACCGTGATTTTTGATAAATCAGGCTGCGATTCGGCAATGCTCATGCAAGCATGGCGCTGCTCTCATCTTGCACTGATTTTTGATAAATCAGGCTGCGATTCGGCAATGCTCATGCAAGCATGGCGCTG
>CALDIG010000266.1 GCA_937904375.1 uncultured Prevotellaceae bacterium | reverse complement strand
AAAACCAGACAAATAAAACCAGACAAATAAAACCAGACAAATAAAACCAGACAAATAAAACCAGACAAATAAAACCAGTCTTAAAGATTAGACAATTGAATTATTTTCATTTTCAGTTTGGCATTCAATAAACTATGTTAATAAATAGTATTTTGGTAAGCTCTCTTGCTTCTTCCTGACCATTTGGATAAAGCCTGACAGGTCGCTTATCTCTGCCTGATATTCCTTCGGGAAGCTAGAGATATATTTTTTCGGAACGACAAGGGTCAGGTGAGAGTCGTGCATTTCTCGGAGCTGATTTTTGGAGATTCCTTGCTGCAATGTGAAGAGGAACTTGACGTCCACGCGGTCGGCCTCGGTCAGGACCTGACGCCATCGGTCTTTGCAAGTGGTCTTAGCTCCGAGGACTATAAGGTCGTCGGCAGGGAACTGCAAATTGTGGTAGCACTCGGCATTTGGGAAAAGGAAATCGGGCTTCTTGTTGTCCTCGGTAACGGCTTGCTCCTCAAATACTAGCTCATTCTTTGTGAAAATGTCGGCAAGATGGTGTTCGAGCGACTTTCCTGCACGGGACTTGCGGCGGTTGAGTACTTCATTGGCCATTTGTACAAAAGTGTCGATGCTTCCGAAGGGTTTTGTCATCACGTCGGCATAGACTTTTTCCTCCATGAACTTGAATAAGCGGTATTCAGTATCAACCCAGTTCAGCAACACTTCGTCAGGCTTGTCCTTGAGGTTGGAATCTGCCACTTTGTAAGCTTTGTTGAAACATTCTCGTGCACCCTGTGCCATTTGGCGGGTTTCAGGGAAGCAGTCAAAGCGGTCGACAAAATTCTGTAGGAGTTGGGCAATCCTCACGTCGGGCTTGACGCTACCTGACACGTCGATTAGCTGGTTAGTCTCGTTGGGTGCTAGATTGAAGGTGGCAAAGAACTCGTCTATGTCCTCGTCGCTGCTTAAGACGTAACCTGCGTAGTCTTCCTCGTTGAATTTTGCAAGGATGAGAAGGTCGCCTACATTGTCATCCTGTAGGAATGGGAATCCGTGTCCGAAGCGAGTGATACGGTATTCGTTGCGTGTCTTCTGACCGTAATATTTCATACAGCTTTCAGTCGTGAAGTTGTCTTGCCACTTGACCTTGACTATCTTTTCCTTGAACTCTCCCTTGCGTCCAGGCTCGCTGAAAAGCAGGGAGGATGCGCACTTGGGAATGTAGAAGCCAGCTTGATGGCTACCTGTTTTACCAGTATCATTGCCTGTAATGAAACGACACCAAGCAGCCTTAGATTGCTGCACGCTGCGGATTGCGGAGTTCAATATTTCGCTCATATTCGTTTATGGTTTGAATGATTTGCTCTGAAACTGCGGTGATGAGGGGAACTATAACTGAGTTTCCGCACTGGCGATATGCCTGAACATCGGAAACTTGGTCGAGGCGGTAATTGTCTGGATAGCCCATAAGGCGGGCGCACTCCCGGGGTGAGAGTTTACGGGGATTCACGCCAATGCCTTGTGGGATGAGAATTTCGGAACCGTCTTTATAATATCGGGCACTGAGCGTGCGGCTGATTCCGTTAAGATCGACGAGACCGTAGCCGAAGCCGTTGCCCTTGGCCTTATGCTTCTCAGCGTAAGCTTGGAGATAGTCCCAAAGTTTGTCGCTAAGCGTGTATTTGGGGTCGACTTCGGGGTCGAGTATTTCGCGGATGGTTCTTGTTGCTTTGTGCTGCTTGGGGAATTCAAAATGTTCCTCGCCGTTGTATCGCTCGCGGTCGAAACCGACAATCATAATGCGCTCTCGATGCTGAGGAACGTAGGTCTGCCCGTCCATCACTTGGTAGTGAATGGAGTAGTTTAGCTCCTCCAGTGTTTCTCTTATCACCTTGAACGTATTGCCTTTGTCATGCGAGGTCAGGTTCTTCACGTTTTCGAGATAGAATGCCTTTGGACGGTGGCGACTGATGATGTCGGCAACGTCGAAAAATAGCGTTCCTTGTGTCTTGTCCTTGAAACCCGTCTCAAGTCCGAGGCTCTTCTTCTTAGATACGCCCGCAATGGAAAAAGGCTGGCATGGGAATCCAGCGCAGAGAATATCGAAATGCTCAGGAATGTAGCTTTTGGTCGATTCTTTAGTGATGTCACCAAAGGGCATTTCGCCGAAGTTTGCAAAGTAGGTCTTTTGTGCGTATTTGTTCCACTCAGATGAGAATACGCACTTGCCGCCATGGGTTTGCATGGCCAAACGGAAACCGCCCATACCCGCGAAGAGGTCGATAAAAGTAAAATGAGATGGCTGTGGGTCGGGAAACGGAACGTTAAAAAAGTCTGTAAAGAGCGGATAATCCAAGGGGCTTTCGGCCACAAGCCAAGCATAATGTTCGTCAATCTCTGGGATTGTCTCAACCTCCTTTTTACTTTCAAGAAAGTTGCGGATGGCAATTACGATTTCTTCGCGCCTACCCTTTGCGTCGATGTCCTCGCCCTCAATACCTCCATTGTGTAGGAATTGACTTAGCACCGCCATCTGGTTCTCGTAAGAGGTTTCGCCATAAATCCTAATGCCATCCTCAGTGATTTCCTCGGGGAAGGCCTCAAGCTTCAGGTTGTCTTTTATCTGTGTCATAATTATCTGTATTTTGAGTTACCCACTAGCTTTTCCGAGTTACCCAATAAGTGTATTATAGTTACCCAATAACTTGAATCGTTATTTCCGCTATTTCGATAGTTCTCACAATATTCGGTTGTGATTTAGCTGATTTATCAATTATTTTAACCAACTGTATATGAGTTCCTTCAACTTGAACAATGAGGGCTTGTAACAAGTCTCATCGTTGGGTTATTTCTTTTGTGACTCTCTCTCGATCAGTTCTTTTGCGAGCATTAGGTGGCTGATGGCGCCACGGCTTTGGGGGTCGTAGAGTATTGCTGGCAGGCCGTGGCTGGGCGCCTCGCTGAGGCGGGTGTTGCGTGGTATCACGGTGGTGAACACCATGTCGCCAAAGTGCGATTTCAGCTCCTCGTAGATCTGGTTGGCGAGTCTGAGTCGTGCGTCATACATGGTGAGCAGGAATCCCTCGATGTGCAGGCCGCTGTTGAGCTTCGACTTGATGATGCGCACTGTGTTGAGCAGCTTGCTGATGCCCTCAAGGGCAAAGTATTCGGCCTGAACGGGTATTATCACGCTGCTAGCAGCGGTAAGGGCGTTGACGGTGATCAGTCCCAGCGATGGGCTGCAGTCGATGAGGATGTAGTCGTAGCTGTCGCTCACGCTCTTGAGAATGCGCGCCATCACTTTCTCTCGGTTGGGCTTCTTGATGAGCTCAAGTTCGGCACCCACGAGGTCGATGATAGAGCCTAGCACGTCGAGTCGCTCGATGCACGACGGCACCACGGCGCTCTCGATGGGATATTCATCTACGAGGCATTCATATATAGAGGCTTGCAGCTGCTTCGGGTCGATGCCGAGTCCCGATGTGGCATTGGCTTGCGGGTCGGCGTCGATGAGCAGCACGCGTTTGTCGCATTGTGCCAGCGAAGCAGCTAGGTTGATGGCTGTGGTGGTCTTTCCCACGCCTCCTTTTTGATTGGCTAAAGCAATTATTTTTGTCATATTCTAGTAAACAAGCTAACAAGCTGACAAGCAAACAAGGCAATTGTAGATGTTGTCGCTTGTGGTTTTTCTTCAATTTTTTTCTTTATTCTCTAATGATCTCTAATCCCGTAGCGCTTATGAACTTTGAATCCACAGGTCTTTAATTTTTCGCTTGATGGCTAGGATGTTACCCAGCGAGATAAGTGCCATGATGATCACGGCTACTATAAGCGATAAAATTATAGAGCCACCGTTCACGTCCATCGCCTTGAGCATGGGCATGTAGTAAGCTCGCATCATCAGCATGAGAATAATTGAAACCACCATCACGGCGCAGTTGATGTAAATGACCATGTTGATGTAGGTGCGTGACACTTGGTCGGGAGAATAACCTAATACCAGCAGGTCTTGCAGCTTCTTGGTGTTCTTCTGGAGAAGGAGGTAGATGCTAAGCATAAGGATGAAGAACGCCAGCACGCTGATGATGATGCCCACGAGGATGACGATGCTCACTATTATGTTGAGGAAGCCTTGTGCCTTGCTTTGCTGCATCTTGTCGCCGGCAACCTGATAGCCATGCTCTGAGAAATAGCTGCCAATCCTCTCGTCGCCGGGGCTGTTGACCTCAACAATGAGTCTCGATGGGTTGCGTTCAGCGCCAGTTCCAAAGCACTCGTTGCTCCACTCCATGAAATCTTCGGGCACGACAATGGTGTTAAGGCGCGACGAGAAACCTATTAAAATGCCTTCAAAAGTCTGCACCCGCCCGTTGCCGTGAAGTGTGAACCGCAGGTTTACCGCCTTGGACACTGCCAGCTCGCTAGCCTGCGGCAGTCCTTGGCTGGGAGCGAAGCCAAAGTTGTAGAGCGTGAGATAGTCTCTTGAGATAATTACAGGAATTTTGGGGTTGTCGGGGTCAAACTTCCAATTCCTGTCGGTGACATCCAGGAACTCGTCGGGCAACGATTCAAAGAACATCATTGTGCGCATGCCATGACCGCCTCCCACGTTGATAGTTGCTTCCACACTGTAGTCGTTGCTAGAGAAGCGTCCCACCTTGCGGCACCAGGGTTGTTTCTCGATGTCTTTAATGTCGCTGGTGGTAAAGTCGTTGCTCCCTTGCAGCACGGTAGATGCCGTTGACACCTCACGTGTGATAATCAAGTAGTCTTTGCGCAAGAAACTATCTTCGTCGTTGAACAGAGGTTTCACGTCTTGATGAAACTGCACCGCTAGAATCACAATAGTGAGTCCCACTAAGCTGGCGAGCGAGAAACCTATTAGCTGCGATGGGCTAATGTGCTTGCGCAGCAGCTTCCACATGAGACCGCGGCTGCTGTAGTCTGGATTGTTTTTATTGTCTTTCCTGCTCATAGTTTGAACTCTTTATCGACATTGATTTTCACATTGTTGCCCACCGATGTGGATATGATGCCGGCACCCTGACGCTCGGCCTCGGCGGTCACCATTTCGGCAACTATGCGGTTGTTGGTCTCGTCGAGGTGGCTCACCGGCTCGTCGAGCATGATGAAATCGCAAGGCTGGCACAGAGTGCGTATAATCGCCACGCGCTGCTGCTGGCCTATAGAGAGCTTTGCCACCTGGCTGTCAACTTTCTCTACAATTCCCAGCTTGTCCATCATCGCCACGATTTCGTCGCGGGTCTTGAAATTGGTGATGCTGTTCTTGAGCATGATGTTCTCCATTGCGGTGAGCTCGGGAAACAGGCGCATCTCTTGGGCTAGGTAGGCGATGTGGTGGGTGCGCACTTTGCACCAGTCGGCGACGCTCAGCTGCTTGATGTCGCGGCCGTCGAAGGCGAAGGTGCCGCTGTAGTCGATGCGGTAGCCGTAGATGTAGCTGCACAGCGATGACTTGCCGGTGCCGCTCTCGGCGCTGATGAGATATTTCTTGCCGCGCTCAAAGGTCACATCGCGAAGCCATATCTCGCTGCCGGTATCTTCACGACCGGCAAAGACCGCTGGAAGGGTGTTATGAAGTGTGATAGTGTTCATTCTGTTGACTCTTAGTTGATTGTGTGGCTGTCAATAGGGTCATTTTACTTCTTATATTGAAAGCAGTTTAAATAACTTGCAAAAATAACGATTTCCTCTTAATCGGCATTCATTATTTAAGTATTTTTATAAGAGTTGTGTCGCTTTGCTAGTTTGCCGCTTGCTTTGCTTTGCTAGTTTGCCGCTCGCTTTGCTTCGCTAGTTAGTCGCGCTTCGCGCTAGTTGAGTCGCTTCGCTAGTTGAGTCGCTTCGCTGGTTTTATATAAAAAAGAAAGAATCAGTCGCAAAAAGGTGGGGGGGAAGTTAAGAATGTTTTTTGAGTCGGGAAACAAGTGTGCCAAGAGACAAGTCGGAGACTTGGCGGTGTGCGAAACACATTGTGCGGTCAAGCTCG
>CALDIG010000265.1 GCA_937904375.1 uncultured Prevotellaceae bacterium | reverse complement strand
GGGACGGTCAATCACCGCCGAGCAGTTCAGCAACCGCATGATCTTGCGTCAGGCGATGCTCCGCCACGGCTTCAAGCCCCTCGACACCGAGTGGTGGCACTTCACCCTCAAGAACGAGCCTTTCCCTAACACTTATTTCACATTCCCACTGAAATAGTGGAGAGTGGAGAGTGGAGAGTGGAGAGGTGAGAGTGGGCGAACACCGCTGATGCGGCGCAATACATCAACAACGCCCAGGCTTGTTCTCTCGTTCTCTCGTTCTCTCGTTCTCTCGTTCTCTCGTTCTCTTGTTCTCTTGTTTTCTTGTTCTCTCGTTCTCTTGTTCTCTCGTTCTCTTGTTTTCTTCTTAAATTATGAGATTAAAGATTGTAAATATACTGCTGTTAGCACTTGTGTGTTATGGCTTTGCCAGTTGCGACAAGATTAACAATGAGTCAATCAAGGGCTACACGGTGCGTATCGACTTGGGCGAGTATGGCAAGTGGAACACCTACGGCGTGCATGCGCTGGGCGACTACCGCTTCTTTAATCGCGCGAAGGGCATACCGTCGAATTTTCCCTATAATGTGAATACCTACACTGGTTTTGGTGGCGTGTTACTATTTATGGGTCAGGACATGACGACTGGTGGACCAGCTCCGCTGGCGTTTGACATGGCGTGCCCGGTGGAACGCAACCCCGAAGTGACGGTGACTGTTGACGAGGCGAACCTTGAGGCCTACTGCCCGAAGTGCCAGTCGCGCTACAACGTGCTGCTGGGTTCGGGCGGTCCCATCAGCGGCATGGCGATGGACCGCAAAGTGGGCCTCAACATGTACAAGGTGCGCCCCACAGTCAACGGTGGATACATCATCACCAACTACTAGACACGTTCCCGATTAGGGTTAAAATGTCAATGATATATAAAACTTTCGCATTATCGTGTGTAATGTGAAAGTTTATTTGTATTTTTGCAGTTAATATTCAAATAATGAGAAATTATGTATCAGTTTAAAGTTCCCGATAAGATAATGATGGGCGACAACATCGTTGCCTCGGTTGAGAACGTTTTTAATCTCTATGGAAAGCACGCATTGATAGTGACAGGCCCTAATGTGGCTCGCTCCACAATGATTGCCAGCCTGGAGCGCACACTCGATAACGACCGCGTGAAATACACAGTGATTACCAGCATCGAAGGCGAGCCCACGGTAAGAATGGTTGAACATGGAGTGGAGGCCTACAAGGAGAATGGCTGCGACTTCATCATAGGTCTGGGTGGTGGCAGTCCTCTTGATGCCGCTAAGGCGATAGCAGCGATGACGGTGCTGGAAGGCTCAATAGCCGACTATAAGGGCGTGCGCATCGACGATGCCGTGTTGCCGCCAGTAATTTGCATCCCCACCACCTCAGGGTCGGGCTCGGAGGTGACGAAATACACCATTATCACCGACGAGGACACCGGTGTGAAGATGCTATTGACAGGAAACTCATTGCTTCCCAAGATGGCGATGCTCGACTACACTTTCTCTAACGGCTGCCCTAAGACGGTGACTGCTGCCACAGGTCTCGACGCATTGACTCACGCAATCGAAGCGTTTATCTCGGTCAACGCCCAGCCTTTGAGCGACGCCTTGGCGCTTAGTGCCATTAAGCGTATCATGCGCTATTTGCCGCAGGCCTACCGCGACGGCAGCAACTTCAATGCACGTCGAGAGATGTCGATTGCTGCATTGCAGGCGGGAATCTGCATCAACAATAGCAGTGTGACGCTGATTCATGGCATGAGCCGTCCTATTGGTGCGAAGTTTCATGTGCCTCACGGCATGTCTAACGCCATGCTTCTCAACGTGTGCCTGAGCGACATGGAGATGGCTGCGCGTCACAACCTTGCCCGCATTGCTACCTACCTGCGCATTCAGGCTGTGGATGAAATTGATGCCAGCGAGAAATTTGTGGAAGAGGTGGAGAAGCTTATCGACAAACTCGATGTGCCCACAATGCGTGAGTATGGCATAGACCGCGACGATTATATGGCTGCCATCGATGATATGGCTTATGAGGCCATCATGAGCGGAAGCCCCTCGCACGCACCACGTGAATACACCGCCGACGACATAAGGGAGATTTACATTAAAGCTTATAAATAATGCACCTGCGGTGCAGGTTAGAGTTTAGTGTTTAGAGATTAGAGTTGAGAGTATTTCCTCGAGTTGTCGAGTGCTCGATTACTCGAATGCTCGATAAAAAATAAAAACATGAAAATGAACAGATTATTGCTTGCTACTTTGGCGGCGGTTGCTAGTTTAGGAATAGCCAGTGCTCAAGATAATGGCGCTGGTTATGTGACCTTGTCGTTTAATGGCGACATCATGACTGGCTCGATTAAGCCCGAATATGACATGCTGCCCAATGATGGAAAGGATATTTTCATTGATTGTGATTCTATTATCAGGAGCGTGGATGTGGCGTGCGGCAACCTCGAGGGCGTGCTTGCCGACAACGGTAAGACGCGTAAGCGCCCCGGGCGTCTCTCCTTCTCGTTTATGATGCCCACCAAGAGTGTGAAGCTGCTAGTGGATGCTGGCTACGACTTCATGGGCATCGCCAACAACCACATCAACGACTTCTATCCTGTGGCGATTCAATCGACAATCAAGACCTTGACCGACAACGGCATAGGCGTTGCCGGCACAAAGGATTGCGAAACGAGTATCAAGGAGATAAACGGCGTGAAATATGGGTTCTGCGCCTTCGGTCACGAGAATTACACGTTGCGCACCCAGGACACCGTTACCGTGAAACGCATCGTCAAGAAACTTCGCAAAGAATGTGATATTGTGATTGTGTGCTTCCACGGCGGCTCCGAGGGGCTGGACCAGCGGCACTTGCCCTACGGCACAGAGTATTTCTATAAGGCCGACCGCGGCAACCTGCGACAGTTTGCACACCTGTGCATCGACAACGGAGCCGACGTTGTGTATGGCCACGGACCTCATGTGCCACGCGCCATAGAGCTATACAATGGTCATCTTATCGCCTATAGCTTAGGCAATTTTGCCACCCCTCGTGGCATGAAACTGCATTATCAGACCGCCTACGCCCCGCTGCTGGTTGTTCGCCTTGACAAGGAAGGCAAGTTCGTTGATGGCAAGATTCACTCGTTCATCCAGGTTCGAGACAAGGGTCCTCGCCTAGATACCACCAATTCGGTAGCTAAAGATATTAGGTCGCTCACTGAAGAAGATATTAATGACAATCGTTTAAATATCGCCGACGACGGCACGATAACTATCAAGAAATGAAACTCATTAAATATCTGACACTTGTCGCCATTGTGACATTAACTGGCTGTGGCGGTACTACCACAGAGCAGCAACAGTCATCTTCGCAGAGTGTTAACGACTCAACGGCGCAATCGCAAGCTGCCAAGCCACGCATCTCGGGCACTGTGACTATTGCCATGAATGGCGACATGATGCTTGGGTCAATAAAGCCCAACCGCATCTTGCCCGACAATGATGGCAAAGACTTGCTGCGCGACAGCCGTGAGATAACGCTCAATGCCGATGTGGCGTGCGGCAACCTCGAGGGTGTGCTTGCTGACGATGGCAGCACTCGCAAAGCGCCAGGACCGCTGTCGTTCTCGTTTATGATGCCCACGAAATATGTTAACTTGCTTGTGGCTGCCGGCTACGACTTTATGGGCATCGCCAACAACCACATCTACGACTTTTGGGACGCTGGCATTCAATCAACTATAAAGACGTTGCGCGATGCCGGCATTGGCGTTGCCGGCACTAAAGACTGCGAGACAAGCATCAAAGAGATAAACGGCGTGAAATATGGCTTCTGCGCCTTCGGCCACGAGGACTATTCGCTCAAGACGCAAGACACGGCAACCGTGAGACGCGTCATCACTGGGCTGAGACCACAGTGCGACATCCTTATAGTGTGCTTCCACGGCGGTGCCGAGGGTACCGGATGCCGCCATGTGCCGCAGGGCAAGGAATATTTCCACGGCATGGACCGCGGCGACGTGAGGCAGTTTGCTCACCTGTCGATTGACTGCGGTGCTGATATCGTGTATGGTCACGGTCCTCATGTGCCGCGTGGCATGGAGCTGTATAATGACCACCTTATTGCCTACAGCTTGGGCAACTTCTGCACCTTGGGCATGAGCACTGCTGGACAAACGGGCTATGCCCCCCTGCTTGTCGCCAAGCTTGATGGCTATGGCTATTTCGTGGAGGGCAAGATACACTCCTTCATCCAAGGTCACCGCACCGGTCCTCGCCGTGATGCAGCCAACTTGGTTCCCAAGGATATAAGGTCTCTGACTCTTGATGATTTTATAGACAACAAACTCGATATTGCCGACGACGGCACAATAAAGCCTAAGAAATAATGAAAAAATTGAACGTTATAATTGTGGTAGTCATGGCTCTAGCGGCTTTGGATGCCGGGGCTTATGAAGGCGTGAGCAAGTATTTTGTGGAGGAGAATGCCGATATTTTCAACTCTATCGCTGTGGCAACACGCTATGAGCTTATAAACAACTATGGCAGAGTTGACCAGACCGAAATCCTCAATGATCTGGGAACCGAGGAATCGCGCGTCCTTGTCCTTGAAGATGAGTATATGAAAATCGCCACTTCGTCGGCGCAGACCGTGGAGCTGAAGCTGCTGCACAAGTCTAAACGCGACACGGTGATTGCCGTAATCGAAACCGTAGCCACCCCCTACAAGGATAGCCGTCTCACGTTCTACGATAGTAAGTGGCACGAGCTTGATGCGTCGCGGTTTATAAAAATGCCCACATTCGACGATTTTATCTTGCCGTCGATGCCCAAAAATCTGCGAAACGACTTTGTCAATAGCTTGATGATGACAATGATAGAGCTGCGCTTCGAAGGCGACACACTGGTGGCAGAGTTCCGTGCCAACGATTTCTTCATGGGTGATGACTTCAATACTTTTCAGCCTTATCTGGCAAAGAAAGTGGTTTATATAATCAATAAAGGCACGTTCAAGAAGAAATAATACATAATGCCGCAATCTTTAACCCTACTGGAATATAATCAGCGCATCAAGAATTTGATGTACGACCCCGACGTGCAGAACTGCTGGGTCACCGCCGAGACCAGCGACCTGCGGGTGAGCCGCGGGCACTGCTACCTTGAGTTGATACAGAAGAATGAGCAGGGTGCTACTGTGGCGAAACTCGGTGCCGTGATTTGGGCAAACACTTTCGCGCGACTTGACGCTCAGTTTTTCCACGTTACTGGCAAGCATCTTGCCTCGGCAATGAAGGTGATGGTTAACGTCAACGCCAACTTTCATGAGCAGTATGGTCTGAAAGCTGTCATCAACGGCATTAACCCGGAGTTCACGCTGGGCGACATGGAGCGCATCAGACAGGAAATCATCGCACGCCTCACAAAAGAGGGCATCATCGACATGAACAAGCAGCTGTCGTGGCCGCTTGTGCCGCAGCGCATTGCGGTAATATCGGCTAGGGGAGCGGCGGGATATGGCGACTTCCTTAACCAGCTGCATAACAATGCTTACGGTCTCAAGTTCTACACCTGCCTCTTTGAGGCGGTGATGCAAGGCGTGAACACTGTGCCTAGCGTCATTGCCGCACTCGACCGCATAGCCGCCGTGGAGGAGATGTTTGACTGCGTGGTGATAATTCGTGGCGGCGGTTCCACGAGCGATCTCAACTCTTTCGATAACTATGACTTAGGTGCCAACATAGCCCAGTTCCCGTTGCCCATAATAACCGGCATAGGCCATGACCGTGACGTGACGATTCCCGACATGGTGTCGAAGCTCCATGTCAAGACTCCGACGGCCGCCGCCGAGTTTCTCGTGCAGTGCGGCTTGGCACAGCTCAACCGCCTCAACGAGATGGCGGCAGCGGTGGTGACCTCCTCTCGCGAGGCGATAGCGCATGCCCGCGAGCAACTCTCTTATTATGGCAGCTTTATCCCCCTGGCGGCACATAAACTTGTTGATAATAGCAGACTGAGGCTCAATGGTTATGCCCAGTCTATACCCTTAGTGGTTAGGGGGCGCATCGACAATCAGCACTTGTTGCTTCAGCGTTATGTTGATGTTGTCAAAACAAGCGTAGCAACCTCCTTAGAGCGACAACGTATGAGACTCGCGGCGCTCACCGACAAGGTGCAGCTGCTCTCTCCGCAAAACACCCTCAACCGCGGCTATTCGCTCACGACCTGCGACGGCCATGTGGTAACCAGCGTCAACGCGTTGAAACCTGGCGCACACATCATTACCACACTGAAAGACGGTAGTGTGGAAAGCGTAATAGAGAAATAATTTAAAAAAACAATAATATGGAAAACCAGGAACTTGAAAAAATGACCTACACTCAGGCTGTCAACGAGCTTGAGGAGATAGTGAAGAAGATGCAAAGCCCCGAGTGCAGCATCGATAACTTGAGCCAATACACCGCTCGCTCGCTGCAGCTACTCAAAGTGTGCAAGGCTAAACTCACTGCCACCGATGAGGAACTCAAGAAAGTCCTCGACGAGATGAGCGACGATAATAATAATGCATAATGCACAATGCATAATGCACAATGCATAATGCATAATGCACAATGCATAATGCACAATTCATAATGCACAATGTAGGATATTTAATGAGACAATGCTGATTATATGCTGAGCTACTACTATTGTCTTGTCAGCTCGTCAGCTTGTTAACATGTAAGCTAAATTAATAATTATGGAAAAAGAAGATGATGTGGTTGTTTTCGCTATGTACGACAGCCCGATTGAGGCTAATATCGTGAAAGGAGTGCTGGAAAGCAACGGTGTGATAGCCGGAGTGATGGGTGACTCCACCGCCAATGCTCTCATGCAGGGTTTCCAACAAGGCACTATGCGTGTGGTGGTCTTTCGTAAAGACCTGCAAAGGGCTTGGCAGATAATGGATTCCAATCCTTTAGAAACTCCCGATATGGAAGAGTGAGATCGTCCCTGCACGTTTGACACACAATCAGATATTTACAATATGCTTTAGTGTATTGTGAATCGCAAAAATGATTCATTATTGTTCAAAACGCTCAAAAAATATAGCACTCTTTGTGAAAAAATCATTACAAATTGTAGGAAATTAAGAAATTTTTCTTACATTTGCAAATGATTTTGAGTCCCAACTACTCCTTCGGATAGTGATTCTACCATTCTCAATCTAACAGCGAACTTATTAAACAACTCATTTCTAACACAAAAGAGACTATGGCAACACCAAAACTTGACGACCTCGATTACAGAATCTTGAATATGCTTTCGAGCGATGCTCGTAAACCTTACCTGGAAATAGCCCGAGAGTGTAACGTCTCGGGAGCCGCAATCCACCAGAGAATACAGAAACTCAATTCTATGGGTGTCATCAGCGGCTCTATTTCACTCATCAATCCCGTGTCGGTGGGATATGAAACTTGTGCCTATGTGGGTATCTTCCTTAATGACTCATCAAAGTTTGAAAGCGTTGTAGAGCATCTAAGAGAACTGCCCGAAGTGGTGGAATGCTACTTCACCACAGGCAAGTACGACATGTTTGTGAAGCTCTATGCCCACAACAACGACCACCTTCTCAAGCTCATCCACGACAAGTTCCTGCAACTGGGTCTGGGCCGCACCGAGACGCTGATTACCTTTAAAGAAGTGTTCAAGCGCCAAATTCCCATCAAGAAACCCATATTCAAGAAGTGACACATCATAACTGTCATGAGCAACTATAACGAAATCCTGTGCCACGCCGTGGAAATGGTGAGAAAGGCAGGGGAAATTCAGCTCAGGCTATTCAGGTCAACAGAGCTGAATATCGCCACTAAGCAGAACGACTTCGACGTGGTGACTACCGCCGACAAAGCCAGCGAGCGTGCGATAGTTGATATGATTAACGATATTTATCCCGACCACTCGATACTCACCGAGGAGTCGGGATTATCTTTGCACGGCAACCCCGATTGGGAATGGGTCATCGACCCTCTTGACGGAACTACCAACTACAGTGCTGGACTGCCGTGGTTCAATGTGTCGATAGGCATCAAGCATCAAGGCGAAACGGTGGCGGGAGTCGTGTATGCACCGCGATTGGGAGAGATGTTTACAGCGGTGAAAGGCGGCGGGGCGACACTAAACGGCGAGCCTATCGCTCCCAGTGAGACTCCGACCCTCACAAAAGCCGTTGTAGCCACCGGCTTCCCCTACGACAAAGCCGTGAACCCCGACAACAACCTCGGCAACTTCAAGCGCATCATGCCAGTGGTGCGAGGACTCAGGCGACTTGGCTCTGCCGCACTCGACATCTGCTATGTAGCGGCGGGATTTCTCGATGCTTACTGGGAACTCAATCTCAACGAGTGGGACGTGTGCGCTGCTATGCTCATCGCCCACGAGGCAGGAGCATGGGCCGAGCGTTTCCGCCCCGACCGCAACTGGAGTATCTTGGCATCAAATCCCACTCTCGCCCCCGTGTTACTGCGTGAGCTATGTGGTGAGGATGTGTAAGAATGTAGTTTTTTACACTTTCATCAGCTAAAGCAAAAGAGCGAAAAAGCGACAAAAGCCAAGGGTTATCACATCACACCCAGCAAGATGTTATACACATCTGTTACGTCGGCACTGGTAATGTCGCCGTCGGTATTGACATCGCCGTTAATGATCTTGCTGGTGTCGTTGTTCAGCAGGTAGTCATAAAGGGCGGTAATGTCGGCACTGGTGACCACTCCGTCGTTGTTCACATCGCCAGCCACGCCACTCAAGTTATATTCCTTTACCGAAACTTGCACTTTTCGCACCGAGAACCTCGATTCAATATTTGCATCGGGGCATGAGAGACGCAACTTGAATGGGGCACTGCTAGCGTCGGTGACATCAAAGTCCACTTGAAAATTACGGTCCTGCTCCTTTTTCTTGAACGTGTATCTCACCTCATTCAACAGCGAGTCGTTCTCGTTAATCAACTGAACCGACACCTTACCCAGCGCGTTGCTGTATTCTGGTTCTTCGTAGCTTTTTGTGCGGCCTGTGACATTCACCGTGATAATCTTAGCACTCGGTGCCGTAACCTCGGGGGAAATCAGCGCATAATCCCAATAGAGATTTATGTTATCCTGACTGATGTTGCTATTGCTAATCTCGATGATGCTTTGAGTATATATCCATCCGTCGAAATGATTGGTACCAAACTCCAGCAGGTAATTGGATGCATTACTTGCCATTATAGACACAAGAGAAAGCAATAGTAAGACTGTTCGTTTCATAACATTCTTTATAGGTGAGTTTTGAAAAATAATTGTGATTTATTCTTAATCAATAATAAAAAGAAAAAGGTGTGCCGAGACACGAGCCTAGCACACTTTTTTCAGAGTGTTAACGTATTATCTTAGTCGCAGATTGTGAGCCATCGCTGTAGCGGGTCACCACGATGTTGATGCCATCAAAAGGCTTGTCGCTTGCCATGCCAGCAACATTATAGTAGGTGCGCGAGATTACCTGCTTGTCGCTGTCAACAGTGCTGATGGCAGTTGGCGCCGCATACTTGAGCACGGGAGCGATAGCCATAGAAATTGGATCGTCAACGTTCTGGTACCAAGTGCCGGTCTCGAGGTAGTTGTAGTTGGCATCCTCGTCATAGACGAAATGGTAGCCTGTGCATTTCTCGCCCACATCGCGGCGGCACAGCAAGATAGCGATGTCATCGCCGTTATTGTTGGGGAATGGTCCCACCATGGCGAAGAACTCGGTGCCAGCCTTCACACTTACGGGAGTGTCGAAGACAAACTCGGTGGCGTTGACGGTAGTCGGGTCGAAGGCAAGGTCACCTGCCTTGACGCTGGTGCTACCCAAAACCTCCCCTGGCATGCCATCGTCGCCAGCGGCGACAATCTTCACCACGATGTCGGCATCGGTCGATGCGGCTGTAGTCTTGCCAAAGTAGATGTTCACCTTGCTGATGGTGGCATCGGCGAGTGGCGCGTCAAAGTGCTCGGCAAACTCGCCCATACCGAGCCAGTTGGTGCCGGCATAGTTGCCATACCACCCCATCTCCATCATCATCAGGTCGCCGTTCTCTTCGGGAGCGATGTTCCAGATTTCCTGCTCGCCGCCAGCCTGGATAGCGTCGTCAACAGTCTCAAACACATTGCTGCCCATGTCGTTGAACACTTCGAGACGAATGCCAAAGTTGCCTTCTTGAGTATAAGTCACTGTTGGGTTCTGTTCGTCGCTGGTGGCAAGATCGGTGCCCTGGAAAGTCCAAGCCCATTGCGATGGGTTGCCGGTGCTGGCATCGGTGAACGTGAGAGGCACGTTAGTTGGCACAAACATATATACCCACGGTGACTGATAAGCACCAGCGGGCAAACCGATGTTGGCGACAGGTGCCTCGCCTTCAACGTTGACATAAGCCTCACGGGTGGTGGTGGCGGTTGTGCTGCCGTCGCCCACGGTAAGGGTAACAGAATATGAACCAGCCTTGTTATATGTCACCACGGGGTTCTGCTCGGTGCTGGTGGTGGGAGTGCCGCCCTCGAAGGTCCAGTTCCATGATGTCACGTTGCCAGTGCTCATGTCAAGGAAGTGTACGCTCTCGCCCTCCTTGATATTGATTGTTGCATCGTCGCCAGAGTTGGCTTGCTTGATTTTGAAGCCGTCGATAGCCTCATCCTCGCCGTAGTCGCCTTGATAGACAAACGAGAACTGCACGCTTTTGCCAGCATAGTTGGCTAGGTCAACGGTGAATTTCTCCCAGCTGGGACCGTCGTAGCCCGCATTCTGTGCCCATTGGAACTGGTCGAGGAGCAATGTGGAATTGCCGTCAACGATAGCATAAAGTTTCCAAGCGCCATAGACCAGATAAATGCCGCTGGCATAGCAGTAGAATTCAAGTTGGCTATTGTCAAGTACCTCAATAGCGGGCGAGGTGGCTACCTCGTTCTGCCCGCCGGCATAATTGAGAATCATCGACGACTGGCTGTTGCTGTCGATAGTAGAGAACGACTTGCTTGGGTTGCCGAGCTTCCATGTGGAGGAGCTGGTGCTGCTGTAAGTCCAAGTGTTGAACTCGGTCTGGCTGTCCCACCCCATCTCATAATAGGGCACCATAGCCTCGCTAGCTCCAAAAGCCGCCGTTACCCCCTGCGCCCCGGAATTAAGACACACAAGTGCCGAAACCAAAAGTAAAAGAGTAATTTTTTTCATTGTTTTTATTTTTTGTTGTTAGTGAATTAGTTTTTGAAATGCAATTCAGGTGTCAAGCGTGCCCTGACATTCGGGATAGGCAGAACAGCCCCAAAATTGCCGTCCTGCTTTAGCTCCGCGTTTGATAGTGCGCTTAATCATCGGTTTGCCACACAAGGGACAATTTGGCGCGCCTTGCTCTACAGACTGCGACGCCTGTGCTGTCAACCGCTCCTTACTAAGCCCCTCGGTGAACCCGCCATTGACCTTGAACTCGTCAAGCTGCCGGGAAATCATTTTCTGGAGCATGAAGATATTACGGTTTATCAGCTGTTTGATGGAATTGACACGCACCGACAGGTTATCGCTTTCTACCCACGGCGCAAAGCGCTTTCGTTGTGCTTGCACATGCAGCCATGCCTCACGCTCGATATCGGCACCATAATTGGGTTGTTCAAGTTGAAGCTTCCTGAACGCAAGATAATTCTCGCTATCCTTTGGCCAGGGTTCTATATTGTAGGTCAATGAAAATGCCATGAAGTCACTCAGCAATTCGCTCAGAGTGGCTCGTGCCACATCGGTAAGCCGCATCTCAGTCTCACGACTGGTCTGCCGACGCGAACTCCCCTCGGCAATGTTGGCAGGCGCGCTTCGTGCCGCCATCATCATCTGGTCATAAAGGCGACCACCGGGGTCATTGTCTTTGTTAAGATAGCGTTGGCAAAAACTAATTGTCGCCTGGTGGATGATGTGAGACATCACCCAAGCGTCAAGATAGTAATAGCCTTTAATTGATTTAATTTCAATTGCCATCTTTTTGATTTTTTTAATTTATTTTTCGAGTTTTCGAGCATTCGAGCATTCGAGCGTTCGAGCGTTCGAAAAAGCGAGAATTCAAAAATAAATAATTTAACGATGCAAAAATAGTATTTTTTTTGTAAGTTTGCAGTGGAAAAATGCTTTTTTATGGAAAAAAGTAAAAATATCATTCTTAGAATCGCACTACTTGTTGTGCTACTAGCTAGCATCTGTGATGCAGCCTTTGCACAGGTGCGCGTGGGGATGGCGTGGCAGCCTACCCCCAAGGCCTACGACCGGGTGGCGCGATCCATCGAGCTGGCTGGTGGCGTGGCGGTCATTTTGCCACAGATGCGGCCTAGCAGCTTTGACTATGACGACGATGAGCTTCAAAAAAAGTATCTTGACAACGATGGCGTGTTGCTACTGCAATATGCCGAGATTGTGAAGCGCGACACCTATCACGGCACCGCCATCGACTCGCTGATGCGAGGCATCGACGCTGTGGTGTTCCTGGGCGGCGACGATATCAGTCCTACCCTGTTCCGCGAGCCTCAGCCGTGGCATGGCATCGCCGGCGATGAATGCGATGCCACGCGCGACGTGTCGGAATATCTCACGATGGCATATTGCCTCGACAATGACATCCCCGTGCTGGGGCTGTGCCGAGGCATGCAGATGCTCGCTGTGGTGTCCGGGGCGACGATGATTCAGGACCTAGGTACCTTTTACTCGGAGCAGGGCATAGAATATAACAACCTGCATCGCTCACTGCGTGACGCCAGCGGCAAACGCCACTACACCCCTCACGACGTGCAGGTCATTGACCGCTCGTCGTTGCTTTACAGCATCGTGCTGAGTGATGAAATCAAGAATGTGCCGTCGTGGCACCATCAGGTAGTGGGCAGTGTGGAGGGCACCGAGTTGAAAGTTACCGGCATCACCCCCACTCAGGGCACCGACATCATCGAGGCGATAGAGCGCAAAGACAAGCCCTTCGCCCTGGGTGTGCAGTTCCACCCCGAGGAAGCGGTGCGCCAGCACCTCGACAACACCACCACCGCCAGTAACTTCATGCAACTCTACGAGGGCGTGAGCTACTTCAGAGCACTGATTAATAAGGTGAGAGATTAAGTCTAAATTGTTAAAAAACTAGATGTTCTAGACAATCTAGAATTTCTAGAAATTCTAGAAAAAAACATAACTAATAACTAACACATTGTGGAGCGAAGCGACACTGTGTGAAAACTAAAAACTATGGATTGGGCAGAACAGCTGCATTGCGCAGTAACGGTGTGCGACACCGAGGGTAAAGTGATTTACATGAACGAGAAATCACGTGAGACATTCAACAAAGGCGGCAAGTCGATGGTGGGGCAAAACCTCTTCCCCTGCCACAACGAACGCTCGCAACAGATGATCAGGCACATGATGGAGAGCGACACCATCAACGCCTACACCATCACCAAAAACGGCCAGCGCAAAATGATTTACCAGTCGCCTTGGCGCGTCAACGGCAAAGTCGCCGGCATGGTGGAAATCTCAATGGTCATCCCCAACGACATGCCGCATTACAACCGCGACTAGCGACTATTCTCTTAATAATTACCATTTCAAACAATTATTTTTTTTATCAGAATAATTGTTGTACCTTTGCGCCCAGAAAACCCAAGAACCAAAAGAGAACCAAACTTTTTTGTGATTTATTTCTTTTATTATTAACATTTTAAACTATTAATTTAAAAATGAAGAAATTTTTACTTTCAATGGCAATCTTGGTTGCCGGCGCTTTTGCGCTGAGCGCTCAAGTTACCGAGACACTCACCGTTGGAGAAGGCTCCAACACAAGCAGTACCGTTCCCCTGAACATGTTGTATTGGGACTCTCAGGGTACTACCACCCAGGTAATCTATAACGCCTCTATGCTTGAGGACATGCAAGGTGGCACTATCACTGCCATCAAGTTCTATGTTAGCGGCACATTCACTGAAGTTCCTGATGCCGTTTGCCAGCTTTCTATGGGTACTACCGACCAGAGTGAATACACTTCAGCCACCGCCATTACCGGTCTTACTGTAGTAAAGCCAGAAGCAGTATCTGCCGAAAGTGGTGTTACCGAAGTTGAATATGTTTTTGACACTCCTTTCGTTTATGAGGGTGGCAACTTGGTATTTGAATGTGTCGTTACCACTTCGGCCGGCTGGAAGAGCAACAACTTCCTTGGCGCAAACCAAGATGCAAAAATCTCGATGAGCAGAACTACTACTTACAACTTCCTGCCCCAGACCACATTCACCTACACTCCCGCCGAGATGGAAGATTATGCTGCAAATGTAAACGTAAATGAGCTCAACTATGGCAAGACCACTATCGACACCGAGAAGGTTCTGAACGTGAAGCTGAAAAACAAAGGTCTTAACGCCTTCACTCCTGCCATCAGCGGTCTTGAGGCTCCATTCAGCACCACTTACACACCTGCCGAGCTCGCTTCGGGTGAGTCAGTAGAGATTCCTGTAACTTTCGCTCCAACAGAGTTTAACGAATATACTGGCACTATGACCATCGACTGCGGCGAGGCCGGCACATTCACTGTTGCCTTGAATGGAATATGCCCCAACGAGTTTGAGCTGACCGTGTGCGATGGCGAGAACCAGAGCCAGTATGCACCTATCTACGGCTACTACTGCGACACTCAGGGCACCTTCGTACAGATGCTCTATCCTGCCGACATGCTCACCGAGCTTGAAGGCGCAAAGATTACCGAAGTGAAGTTCTATCCTAGCGCTGCAATGACTCTGGGCACTCCAACTATCGAACTGAGCCTGAAGGGCACTGAGGAGACAGCTTTTGAGACCGAGAGCGCTATCGCTGTTCCCACCAACCTCATCACTGAGCTTACTACCGTGGCAAGCACTACACTTGCATCTGGCGACACTGAGTTGGGATTTGTACTGGACCAGCCTTACACCTACGAAGGTGGCAACCTCGCCGTTCAGACTCTCGTAGCCGTTAAGGGCAGCTGGCAGCGCACTTACTTCTATGGCGTGAACCAGGAGACCAACACCGCCTACGCACAGTGGGCCGAGACTGGTGGCTACAACCAGATGATTCAGTTCCTGCCTAAGATGACAATTGTTTATACTAAGGACGAGACTCCAGTAGAGACTATCACAGTTGCCGGTACTGTTGTTGACCATGAGAACAACCCAATCGAGGGTGTAAACGTTACTCTCGCCGTAAACGAGAGCCGCACCAGCTACACCGCCACTACCGATGCCGAGGGTGCTTACAGCATGGATGTAACTCCTGTTGAGGGCGCTACCTACGACATGGCATTTGTGAAGGACGGCTATGTTACTATGACTCTTGAGGACGTTGACCTTGAGAATGTTCCTGAGGTAGTAGTTCTTGAGGACGACAACAACACCGCCATCAGCGTTATCAACGGAAATGCTGTTTCAGTTAAGTATATCGACGCTATGGGCCGCGTGAGCGACCGTCCATTCAAGGGCGTGAACATCGTGGTTACCACCAACGCCGACGGCACTACTTCAACAACTAAGGTTGTAAAGTAATTAAAGATTAGAGTTTAGTGGTGAGAGTTTAGAGATACTACGTTCTCTTCATTATACTCTCCCAAACACCTAACATTCTAAATAAAATGCGTGACCTTCAGTGATAAGGTCACGCTTTTTTATTTTCCGCAATGAGACCCCCGAAGAGAGGGCGCAATTTTGCGTCGAAGACGCTGGATGGGTCGAAGACCCGACTTCATTCGCAAGACCATGCAAGACCATCGGAGATGGTCGCAGCTTGGTCATTGTGTATCAATGGGAAAGGTGCGTCGAAGACGAACTTCAACTTGACATGAACCGATAAAGGTCAAGATATAAAGTGGCAATAAAGTTCGCCTTCGGCGCACCTTTCATTAGATGACGTGTGGACCAAGCTGCGAGGGCCTTCGACCCTCTTGCATGGTCTTAACGACAAATAGCTTCTTCGAAGCATTCAGCGTCTTCGACGCAATTGGCATAACTTGCTATTTTTCAAGATATTCAGACTTATTGACGAACATCGATATAGATCGGTTTTCTTTACATAAAAACAATAAACAACTGCATGGGACACGCAATAATGTAAACATTTTAAGCTATCTATCTGATTATCAAATGTCATTTATCTCAATAACTAACCTGTGCGGAAAACTGAAGGTCACGCTTTTTTTCTTATAACTTTTGAAAGCCAGGAACAAAATCTGGCAACTGACAACTGAAAACTGACAACTTTTTATTACCTTTGCAACGCTTTTCAACAACAATCGAAACTTTACATATTTATAATAATGGCAGAAGTAAAGAAGAAAAAGACAACATCTAGAGCAAAAACAAGCAAAAAATCTAGCAAGAATCCTGCTTGGAAAAAATGGGTGATAGGCGGTGTGGTAGCACTTGTGGCACTAGCAGCAGCGGGAGCGATTTTTTTGGCGCCATATTTAACAACAAAAAGCGACAAAGACGCCACAGTGCTTATACGCAAAGGCTCTGACATAGAAACTATCAAAGACTCTCTTGCACGAAACACCAGTGACCAGTTTGCCGACAAGGTGGTGTCGCTGCTTGAATATACCCACGCCGACTTGAGCAAACGACAGGGAGCTTTCAAGATCAAAAAGGGTGAGAGCGCATTCAGCGTAGCCCGGCATCTGCGCAGTGGCGCTGCTAATGAGGTGAAGGTCACCATCAACAACCTGCGCACCAAGGAAGACCTCGCAGCGCGCCTTGCCAAGACACTCATGCGACCTAAAGAGGAGTTCCTCGCGGCTTTCAACGATAAGGAGCTGTGCCAAAGTCTAGGAATGACCACCGACAACATAACGGGACTTTTCATGGCCGACACCTACCAGTTCCTGTGGGATGTGGAGCCTGCCAAGCTCTTGCAGCACATGAAAAAGTTCAGCGACACTTTCTGGAACGACGAGCGCAAGGCAAAAGCCGAGAAACTGGGACTCACGCCTAACGAAGTGGTGGCTTTGGCTGCTATCGTGGAAGGTGAAACTAACAAAGCCGATGAGAAAGGCATGGTGGCGCGACTGTATATGAACCGCCTGAAACAGCACATGAAACTGCAGGCCGACCCAACTGTGAAATTCGCACTCAAGAATTTCGCCCTGCGCCGCATCACCTTTGAGGATTGCAGCGTGCAGTCGCCGTGGAATACCTACTATGTTTTCGGTCTGCCCCCAGGTCCCATTTGCCTCCCAGAGAAGGCATCGATTGATGCCGTGCTCGATGCTCCGCAGCACAACTACATCTACATGTGCGCCAAAGAGGACTTCTCGGGCTACCACAACTTCGCCGAGACCTACGCCCAGCACGAAGCCTATGCTGCCAAGTACCACCAAGCCCTGCGAGAGAGAGGAATAAGAAGGTAGTGTTGAGCCTTAGTGATAAGTAGGGAGATGGCATGACGTGTCCGAAAACTGCGTCGAACCCCAATCATGAAGGGCGCACCTCAAAATGGTGCGCCCTTCATGATAGATGTTCGACTCAACCGTTGTTGTGCGGTTGGTTTCTTGGATGCTTAGTTGTTGCCCAGCAGGACATCGTAAACGGCTGTGACATCGGCACTTGTAATTTCGCCATCGCCGTTCTGGTCGCCGTTAACGATGTTGCTCGAGTCATTGTTGAGCATCATGTCGTAGAGTGCGGTAATGTCGGCAGCTGTAACGTTGCCATCACCGTTAACGTCACCGGGTATTGGGGTGTTGCCACCGCCAGCAGGAACGGTGTAGAGCAGTTTGCCTGATAGGTTGTAAACACCACCTGCCACATAGTCGAGGTCGGCAGTCTGAGACGAGCCGTTGTTGAAGATGATGAATTCGGTGCGGTCGGCTTCATCAATGTCAGGACCTATCCACTGGTAAACTGGACTGCCATCAGTGGTGTTGCCAACATAATTGATGGGATCACCGGGCCAGGTTCCAGAGGTGGTGAAGTTGGTTCCTGTAGTGTTGCTCCAAACCCACACGTTGCACTTGGTCCAGCTCTTAGGAGCGATGAAATAGGCAAACTCCTTGCCTTCAACATAAACTACTGTGTTAGGCAGAGTGTTTATGTCAAAGCCAGTTGGAGTGATGTAGGTGCTGGTAACATCTTCATATCCGCCCTCTTCTGGGTCGAAAACATAGAAATTGGTTTCAGTCACACCCATGATGTTTGAGGTTTGGACAAATGGCTCCTCACCGTCAATGCCGCCGTCGTTGAAGATGATGTTGATGGCATCCTCCTCAAAACTCTGTGTGAACCAAACCAGACCATCGCTAGTGGTGGTGTAGGTTTGTTCGGCATCCATCAACGTGCCAGGCCATGCGCCATTGAGCTGATTGCCACCGCCATCCCACACATAGAGATAGGGCGCGTCACCAGTAGATGTGCGCACATTGATCGTAACAGTAGCGTTGGCTGCGATAGCCACGCAAGCGAGAGAAATAAGTAAAGTAGTGATTTTCTTCATTTAGAGAATACAAATTATAGGGTTAATAATTCAGTTAATTATGACGTGACTTGCAAAAATAGTAAAAAGTGAGCGAAAAGAGCAAGTTTTCACTCACTTTTTTTCTAATTGCCTAAAATTATGTCGTAAATCGTTGTAATGTCCGAAGCGGTGATTGAGCCATCGCCGTTAACATCGGCATTGAAGCTGTAAGTGCTGTCGTTGCCTAAAAGCACATTATAAATCTCGGTGATATCGCTGGCAGTGACCGTTCCGTCGAGGTTCACGTCGCCTATGGGGAAGGTCACGATGCCGTTCTCATTGTAGTAGGCTCCGTTGACAAAAGCGAGGTCGGCGGTCTGAGGACTGCCGTGGTTGCTGAAAATGATGCCGGTGGGGATGTCGTCGCCCACAAAGCCGCCATCCCATTCCCAGATGTCGAGACCGTTGTAGAGATGGCTTCCCACGAGGTTGCATGCTACTCCAGGCCAGGTTCCGCCAGTGTAGTTCTTGTTGCCTAGCTGTGCGTTCCAAGCCCAGCAATAGATGGTGTTGGTCCAGTTGGAAGGTGCGATGAAGAAGGCGTGCAGCTTCTGCGCATGGCTTGAGCGTATCTTGTAGGTGCGTGTGATGGTGTTCTTCACCTCGCCGTTGTGCAGCACGCCGGCGCGCAGCGTTGTCGTTTGGTTGAAGGTGAGTGAGAGGCTGCCGGTGGCTCGCGGGCTTGAGGCGGTAGGTGCCGTGCCGTCGGTAGTATATACGATGGTGGCGTTAGTGAACGACGATGTGACTGTGACTGTCACCTGGTCGATATACTCGCCGCTCTCCTTGTCCACGCTCAGCGTCGCCACGCTCGGGTCAACCGGCTCCTGCTCGGTGACGGTGTGGTTATACACGCCATCGATGTAATATCCGTGGTTTACAAAAGTAAGGTCGGCGGTCTGGTTGCTGCCGCTCTGGCTGAAGATGAGTCCGGTGGGCATATTGTTGGCAGGGAACTCGCCATCATAGGTCCACTTGAAAATAAGTCGTGTGCCGTCTTCGCTCTTGCCCATGAGTTTGGCGTTCTGGCCAGGCCAGCTCCCGCCGGTGAAATTGGTGCCGCTGTTCCACACCCACAGGGTGATGAAAGTGTTGGATGTCGAGGTCTCATAGAAGACGCTAAGCTCGTCGTCGCTGATGGTGGGAGTGTAAATCTCCAGATTGTCGATGTCGATATTTCCGCCGCTGCTGCCGCCTCCGCTCACATACACGGTGTTAGGGTCGCCCTCTTCTTCGGAACCGTCATAGGCAAGCAGGGTAGGGGTGACCTTGTTTGTGGTGTAGAGGAACGGTCCGTCCTCACCTATCTTGCCTGGTCCGTTGAGCACATAGATGCGCATATTGCCCTTGCCGCTGAACGATGGCGTGGTGAGGGTGCCGTTAGTAACGGTGATGGTGTTGCCGGTTATGACATCGGTGTAGGTGCCGTTAAGCACATTGCTGAAGGTGGCGCCGGCATTGAGGGCGATGAGGGCGTAGCTGTCGATGTCGCCGCTGGTGTAGCGTCGTTTGAAAGCGTAACCGCCGCTCGACGAGCAGCCACTCTTGCTGTACTGCCCCTTGCGCAATGCGGGCACTGCGGCGCGTATTTTGTTCAGGCGCTGCAGATGCTTCACCAGCGGACGGCTAAGTGTCGCCGCCACGTTGCCGCTGGCACTGCTGTACTCGCCAAAGTCAGTAGTGGCCACATCTCCCTTGAGGTAGCCGCCATAATAGGCGCGCCCGCTGTTTTTGAGGGTGATGTTGGTGCCCTCGTCGATGCGCACGCCTTTGCGGAACTCTATCTCACCGCCCTGGAAGAGGCAGGGGATGCCACGCATGGTGAACATGAGCGATAGGTTTTCAGCCCACTGGTCGGTGCCGCCGTTGAAGCGGTCGAAGCTGTCGGGACCGTAGTCGTGGCTCTCAACGTAGTTGACGTTGAAGGTGGCGTCGTTATAGAGGTTGTCCTTGTCGAGCACGCCCCACACACGACTGGCGCTCTGGAAATTCCAATGCACGGTGAAGTCGATGACGTTCAAGCCGCTCGCCTGGCTGTAGTCGGGGGAGTGGTAGTTGTTGCCGTCGAGCAGGGCATTGGTGCTGCGAGGCTGCGCGCTCTCGCTAAGATTGGCGTTATGCTCGGCGAGGCACAGCTGCTGGTTGTCGAGGGTGGCGGGGTCGGTGCTCTCATACACCGCCACGCCGCTCCAGTAGCTTGGGTCGCTGTTCCACTGGCTCAGCAGCGACTGGTCGCTCTGCCAGGTGTAGAAATAGGGCGAGAGCGAAGGCTGCCCGCGGTAGGTGACATCGCTGAAACGCGCACATACCTCGGCAAACATATAAAACGGACACTCGTTCAACCGCTTGCTCTTATACTGCTCGCCAAGTGCCTTGAATGCTGGCACAAAGGCGGCGTTGAACGACAGTCGCGAGATGTGTCCGCCAGTGTCGATGCGGAAGCCATCCACACCCATCTTTATGAACTCGCCGTAGCAGTTGATGAGATAATTGTAGGTCTCGGGGTTCTCGGTGTTGAGATCCACGCAGTCGCCGGCGATTTGCGCCCACCAGCGGTTGGGTTCATCCCAGTTGAAGTTGCCATAGTGGTGCCACAGATTGTGGTTGTCGTGGTTGATGCCATCGGTGTTCTTCATCTTAGTGAGGCGGTCGCTGTACTGTGCGCTGCCGCCCAGGTTGCTGTAGTTGTCCTGCAACTTGCCGCCCTGCGAGATGGTCCAGGGTACCATGCACTGGCTCAGGTCGCTCTGCGGCACGCTGTAGTCGCGGTTGAAGAGCTTGCACAGGTTCTCCTCGCCAAAGTTGCCGGTATGGTTGATGACGATATCCAATATCACCTTCATGCCGCGCGCGTGAGCGGCATCAATGAGGTCTTGGAATTTCACGTCGTCGCTCTCGAGGCGGCGGTCCACTTTGCTCATATCCATAGCGTGGTAGCCGTGATAGTCATAGCCCGACGCGTTCTGAACCACTGGCGTGATCCAGATGGCTGTGAAGCCCAATGCCTTGATGTAGTCGAGCTTGTCGATAAGCCCCTTGAAGTCGCCGCGCCACTCAGGGTCTTGGTTGGCGACGTTGCCAGCGTGGTTACCGTCCCAGCAGTAGGTGTTGTTGCCAGAGTCACCGTCGTAGAAACGCGTTGTCATGGCAAAGTAGATGGTCTCGTCGCGGAAGTCGGTGCGACCGCCCACAAAAGTGGTCTCGGCCCAGCTCGCGAGAGCAACAATAGCCATCACTGCCGAGCACAGTAGTCGTGAAAGGTGTGGTTTATGTGTCATAAAAGTGTTATTTTATTGTGTAGCAAAATTATATATTTTTGTGATAAAATTAAAAAACAATCGTTATGCGCAACAGGAAAATAGAATGCAAACGTTTGCGAAATCTCCTCTGAAACCTCACAAAAATAATATTAGTGACATAAAATTACTAACAAAACACTTATTTTTGTTTTTTTATTAGGTTTGTATTAAATTTTTATTATATCTTTGCAGAAAAAGAAATACTATAAATGAAACCAACATTGCTAACCCGCAACAAACAATGAAGAATAAAAAAGAACGATTGCAGCTTATCATTAATTTGATAAAGAAGAACTGTATTGGAAGCCAAAACGAATTAGCCGAAATGCTTGAGAAGAATGGTTGCAAAGTGACTCAGGCAACGCTCTCACGAGACCTCAAGGCGATGAAAATCACTAAAGTGGCAACCAACGACGGTGGATATATGTATATCATCCCCGACAACAATGACTTACAGGACCAATTACTGATGAGTGGCCGCAACAGCCTCACTGTGCAGCAGCAGGTGGGTTTTGTGTCGATAGCTTTCTCGGGGCACATGGCGGTGATCAAGACTCGCAACGGCTATGCGGCAGGTCTCGCTTACGACATCGACATGAGCCGCTCCAGCGAGGTACTAGGCACCATTGCCGGTGCCGACACCGTGTTTGCCATCTTGCGTGAAGACCTCTCCCATGAGGATGCCATGAAGTTCTTCTCGAGATTTGTGCCGCTTGACAAGTTGCAAGTTAAGAACAAAAAAAGTAATAACAACCAAAAGATACTATGATAGACATAGGAATAACAGGTGGCGAGACTAAGATTGCGGGTGAGCTGGTGAGACTGTTAATTAATCATCCCGACGCGAGTGTGAAATGGGTTAGCAGCCACAGCGAGCATGGCAAGCTGTCGAGAGTCCACAAGGGGTTGACGGGTGAGTGCGACCTGGAGTTTGGCGAGCCACTCACCGATGAGGTGGAATTGATTTTCAACTGCGACTCCTTCGACAGCCCATTGTGCGACGAGGCTCTTGCGAGCAATGAAAAGTTGCGTGTTATAGAATTGTCGCGAAGCTATGGCTTTGTGGAAGGTTCAGGAATGTATGGCCTGTGCGAGATAAACCGCAAGTTTATGGTGCACGACTGCTATGGCTATGTGCTCATCCCATCGGCCGAGGCGATGGCGGTGCTGCTGGCATTGGTGCCGCTAGCGAAGGAGCGTCTGCTTCATGGCGATGTTTACATCAGGGTCAATTTCAATAATTGCTTTAATAATAACGTAAACATCAGTTCCATCAAGCAGGAAATCCTGACTGTGGTAAAGGCACTAGACAGCGACTTCACGGGCAATATAAATCTGGAGGAGGAGAGTGGAGTCTCTACTCGTGGCTTGGTGGCTCATGTGGAGGTCGTTGCACATGCCGACATTGATAGCATTAATGATTTGTACAACAAATATTATGAAGACCATAATTTCACCTTCGTTGTGAATCAGAAGGTGGAGGATTGTGACGTGGCTAACACTAACAAATGCCTCTTGAATCTATCGGCACAGGACGGCAAGCTGCACATCACGTCGGTTATCGATGCTCTATTAAAAGGCTCTGCCGGCAATGCCGTGCATGTGATGAACCTGCTCTTCGGGCTGCACGAGAAAGTGGGACTTGCCCTTAAAGCACAAGTGTTTTAACAGTTCATAGTTAAGAGTTGAATAGGAAAATTTTGTATTGAGACGAAGTAAAACTAGGATTTATAAACTGTGAACTATGAACTATAAACTGTGAACTATAAACTGTGAACTATAAAATATATGAACTATGTCAGTAAACAAAGTTATTCTTTTAGGAAATGTGGGTCGTGACCCTGATGTCCGCTATCCATCGCAAGGACAAACCGTTGCGTCGTTCCCCCTGGCCACCAGCGACAGGGCTTACACCACCTCATCGGGAAATCAGGTCCCCGAGCGCACCGAGTGGCACAACATCGTGATGTGGGGACGCAATGCCGAGGTGGCAGAGAAATATATCCACAAGGGCACCAAGCTCTACCTCGAGGGACGACTGCGCACACGTAGCTGGGAGGACAAGAACAAGATGAAACGCTACACCACCGAGGTTTATGTCGATACCTTTGAGATGCTTGGCGGTGGACAGCGACAAGGGGAAACTGCCCCTGCTGCTAACCAGCAGGTAGCACAACAGCCTGCTCAGCCGGCACCACTAGCCGAGCAGAACACTACAGCCGATGGCGACAGGATACCGTTCTAATAATAAAAATGACTCTCATTAAACGCATAGAGGAGGGCTTTGCGGCGCTCTTTATAGCATTTTATAGACGGATTTCAGAAAATATTGGCAAAAATATTTGCCAGTTCAAAAAAAAGCAGTACCTTTGCATCGCTTTTTGAAGATTCGCTAGCTCAGTAGGAAGAGCACAACACTTTTAATGTTGGGGTCCTGGGTTCGAGCCCCAGGCGGATCACAAAGAAATTCAGCCAATCAGCTAACAATTAGCGCATTGGCTGATTTTTTGTTTTCACTAATTTCCATCTAGGGTTAGGATTCGCTAATACCATATCACTCAGGTCTGTGTCGTGAAGTTGCAACTTTTGGGTCAAATTATGAACGCTGAAACATTTATTTTTTGTAACTTTGTAGTCCAGTAAAACACAACATATATTATTATGTGACTACTCATTGGTGACTTGCAATTAATTACAAATTCCAACTATGTCAAAAGAGATAACGCTTGAAGATAAACTCGTTGGTGAGATTGAGGGTGAATTTATCATCCCAAGTTACCAACGTGGCTATCGCTGGGAGCGAAAGCAGGTAGAAACGCTCCTGAATGATATTATGGACAATGGAGATAAACCGTACTGTCTCCAGCCTGTCGTTGTACGCAAGCGAGACGATGGGAAGTTTGAACTTATTGACGGTCAGCAACGGCTGACCACTATCTATATCTTGCTCAAATATATTCAAGAAAACTACTTGCATGATAATCTTGAAATCCTTTATTCGTTATCATATCAGATGCGTAAAGGGTCAGACAACTTCTTGAATAACATGACCGAGGAACATGCCGATGATTACATCGACTATCGCTTCATGTATAATGCTTTTCTCGCCATTGACGAGTGGTTCAAAAATAAGAGTGAAATTAAACAACAGCGTTACCGTATAGCAAGCCGATTCATTGACTATTTTAATGAGAAACTCAACCAAACAGATTCAGGCGGCAATGTGCGCTTCATATGGTATGAGGTGCAGAACGTCGAGGACAAGGATGCCATCTCGTTATTCACCCGATTGAATATCGGTCGCATACCGCTGACCAACGCTGAGCTGGTCAAGGCACTTTTCCTTTGCAGGAAAGAAGACAACGTGCAAGCCGAGAAATGGCAGCAGGAAATCGCCCTGCAATGGGACACCATCGAGCGGGAGCTGCACGACGATGACTTTTGGAACTTCCTTACGCGAGAGAATGCCAGCGACTACTCGTCGCGCATAGAACTCATCTTCAATTTCATGGTGCCCAAAGATGAACGCTCACAAGATTCTTACAGCACCTTCTATTATTTCAGCACGAAAAACAACCTGCAAGAATACTGGAAAGAGGTGCTGAAATACTACTACCGCCTCAAGGAATGGTTCAAGAAAGACCCGCTCTACCACAAAATCGGCTACCTTGTAGCTTGTGGACACAAAGAAATGAGCGCAATCGTTGATGAAACCACCGATATGCGCAAATCCGAGTTGGAGCAATACCTCGATGAGGAGATTCGCAGCAGCATCAAGTTCCCCAAAGTGAAATACAGCGACCTGCGCTATGACAATGCCACAGGCTACGGCTACATCAGCCGAATCCTGCTGCTGTTCAACGTCATCTCGGTAATGAAACGCGGCGTGGCCCGATTCCCTTTCAAGAAATACAATAGCACAGAGTGGAGCCTTGAACACATTCACCCACAGCACCCCGAGGACATGCCGCCCCGACAGGAACTTTGGCGCGACTGGGTGAAGAACCACCTCACCTCGGTGAGCGAGTTGGACGAGACTGATGAGGACGCGGCACTCCGCAAGCAGTCGTTACTCGGCGAGATGAGAGACTTCCTTGCCAAAGAGAAAGTCACCATGGATATGTTCAAGACCATTGCCGACAAGGTGCTCAACGCACTAAGCGACAAGAGCGGTGACGACCTTACACACTCATTGTCGAACATGGCTTTGCTGAGCAAAGACCAGAACTCGGCGTTGAACAACTCGTTGTTCGATGCCAAGCGCCGCATGATTATTGACATGGATCGCCGTGGGGAATACATCCCTTACTGCACACGCATGGTGTTCTTGAAGTATTACACCGAGCGTGCCGATGAGAAGCAAATGTTCTGCTGGAGTGTGGCCG
This sequence comes from uncultured Prevotellaceae bacterium, assembly GCA_937904375.1. Taxonomy (GTDB): domain Bacteria; phylum Bacteroidota; class Bacteroidia; order Bacteroidales; family Muribaculaceae; genus Sodaliphilus. Next base: position 4,790 of record CALDIG010000265.1, on the reverse strand, counting down.
ACCGCAAAGCCTACGTTGCAGCAATGAACCGTGAACTGAAAGACTATTTAGCAGAGGAGATACAGCCATGATACAAACTACGCCACATAATTTCAGAGACATATTCAGTTGGGAGAAAGACGGCCAGCAAGTTGAGGGTGTCGTCATTCCAATCATCCAGCGCGACTATGCGCAAGGACGCACCAGTGAGGACGTAAACCGCATCCGTGAGCGTTTCCTCACATCGCTATACAAAGCACTGGTCGATGACGAGAAGCAAACGCTTGACTTTGTTTACGGCAATATCGAGTGCGTGAAGTTGCACGACAAAAAGATGAACGTGCTCACGCCGCTCGATGGTCAGCAGCGACTGACAACGCTATTTCTGTTGCATTACTATATCGCCAAGAAAGAAGCCGTACCGCCCGAGGAATATGCGTTTCTCAAAAATTTCTCCTACGAGACCCGTGCCGGCTCGCGTGACTTCTGCGAGAAATTGGTTGATTTCAACCCTGATTTTTCTGAGCCCAGCATATCAGAACAAATCACCGATGAGGCGTGGTTCCTGCTTGAATGGGAAAGTGACCCCACCGTGCAGTCAATGCTTGTCATGCTCGACAGCATTCACGAAAAATTCAGGAACACAAGCGACCTTTGGCCTAAGATTACCGATGATGCCATCACATTCTATTTCTTGCCTATCAACGAAATGGGATTGACCGATGAGCTTTACATCAAGATGAACTCTCGTGGCAAACCGCTCACGCAGTTTGAGCACTGGAAAGCGGAGTTTGAGTTGGCACTCAAAGAAGTGGACGAATCATTGTCAAAACGAATCTCCCAAAAAATTGACATGGATTGGACCGACTTGCTTTGGCCTTACCGCGACTCGCAGACCGGCGATGAGCAAGCCGATGCAGTCATAGATGACGAATTTCTCCATTATGTGCATTTTGTCGCCGACATCATTTGCTTCAAAAACGGCGAGGGCGAAATTGAGAAAGACTTTGAAATTATTGACGCACTTTTCTCTGCAAAATGTGAAAACGCCCGGGAAAACGCCGAATATCTCGAAAGATTGTTCGACGTTTGGGCTGAAGTCCAGCCTCGTGATGAGCGAGGCCGCCGGCTACGCCTGACCGACTTCTTTAACCGCTTTCTCTCTATAGGCCATGCCGAGAATAGAGTGCCGGCAGGAAAGGAGACCGACATTTTCGCTGACTGCTGCCGCAATAGCGGTTTGCGTCAGGCTGACCGCCGCCGTTTCGCGCTGCCTCGTTTCCTATTGCTATATGCTTTTGTCTTGTACTTGCAAAACAAAGACCGCATTGATAAGAATGAGTTTCGTCGCCGCCTACGCTCACTCAATAACCTTATCGAGAACTCCGAAGACGCATTAAGAAATCGCTTAATGGCAGGTCTGGTCAGGCAGACCGAAGACATTATCGTCAATAGAAAAATCGTGGAAATCAAGGAGGGGCAAGACCACTTCAATAATATTCAAGCCCTGGAGGAAATCGAGAAGCGCAATTGGACAGACGAGAATCCCGACCGCGCAGAGGCTCTTTATCGTCTTGAAGACCATCCGCTGCTTAATGGCAGTATCACTGTAATTGGTTTGGAAAACATTGTCGCTTTGGTTGACCGCTTCTATAATCTGTTCCCTATTGACGAAGATGGTAATTTGCGGTGCGACCTCGATGCTATCGGGCGCGCCATGCTCGCTATCGGTGACTATGGTCAGGTGAACACATTCCGTTACCAGCTCGCTTCGCCCGACATGCCACGCATCTGGCGTGAAATGTTCGGACCCGTTGGCGACCGCAGTAAAGACCGCGCCAAAACAAAAGATGTACTTGTTGAATTGCTTTCACATGGCGATAACTTCAACATTGATGTGCTCAACACAATTTGTGATGACTTCTTGAGCAACTCAACAAGTCTGTCGTGGCGATACTACCTCGTGAAATACCCGACAATGCGCCAAAGTCACTTCGGCAAATATTACTGGCATGGCGACAAGAATAATCATCGCTACAATCTCATAGTGATGACAACAGAATACTCGTTGTCGGGGCGTAATTACGACGTTTTCCTCAAGACCATCTATGAGCTGAATGATGGTGACAACAATGTCCATCTGCGGCTTGGCGAATATTCCTACTCAATGTATAACAACGAGGAAAGAGACAAGCTTTTTGTTGTCATCAAAGAAGACAAAGAAGTATATCTCTCAATGGAAAACGATTGCTACAAAGTCTTTGACAAGTCAAATAATGAACTTATTAAGACTATCGAAATTCCTCAAAATGAAGAAGGCTTTGATACATCCGACCGTGTTAATATCGGGTGCGACATCATAAAACGATTATTGAACTATGACGATTCCGGGACTGTTTAAGGAGTATATATGGCTCATTGAGACGATTAACCGCTACGGCAAGATTTCGCTTGCCGAGCTGGGCGAGTTGCGGAAACGGCGGCCGGAGGCGACGGGAGCGGAGTTCTCACGCACGTCGTTCAACCGCCACCGCGACGCGATTCTCGATATGTTCGGCATCATCATCGAGTGCGACCGACACGATGGCTACCGCTACTATATCGAGAACAAGAACGTGCTGGAGGAAGACGGCGTGAAGAACTGGCTGTTCTCGACGTTGAGCGTGAGCAATATGCTCGACGAGAACAAGGCGCTGCACGACCGCATCGTGCTGGAGAGCGTGCCGTCGGGCGACGACACCTTGCGGCAAGTGATTCTGGCGATGCGCGAGAACCGCCGCATCATGATGACCTACCGACGCTATGGCGCGGCACAGGCCAACTCGTTCTCGGCTTCACCATACTGCATCAAGCTGTTCCGCCGCCGGTGGTACGTGCTCGTGAAGCTCGACCGCCCACACCACAAGGGCAGCAAAAAAGCCGATGACTATTTTGCCATCTACTCGCTCGACCGCATCGAGAACATCGAGCTTATTTCTTTGTAAGGCGTGTTCCGAAGGGGGCACACATCCAGCTATCAACCTTTGTTGATGTGCCGGAGGCTTTACCCAACACCAAAGCTAAAATATCTATTGAAGTCAGCAAAGGTGACTCTAATAACTTTGTAGAAGTCGCATCGGCCACAGCCGACTGCCCTTTGAAAGACAATCCGCTGACAATCAGTTACGACGTTCCTAATGAATAATCAAACCATATAGATATGAAGATAATAAGTTACAACATCGCTGATAGCAAGCAATGGAAGATTGACCGTTTGCTCAATCTCGATGCAGACGTTTTCGTCGTGCCCGAAATCACCTGCATCGAGCAAGCCGTCATTCCTGATGAGTTGGAAATGGCGTGGAACGGCATCACTTGGCAGTTCGCCGGCAAGCCGAAATGGAAAGGGTTGGGCATGATTTGGAGGAAAGGCCATGGGCATATCGCTCCGTGGTACAACCCCGAGCTTTACTATGCCATTCCTCTTTTTGTCGATGACGTTTTGATTTTGGGCTTCTGGCCCACAAAACGCCGTGGCCTCACCGACAAAAAGAAATACCCCCAAATCGCCCAGGAGATAATCAAGGAATATGCGCCATACCTTTTGCAGCAAACCACAGTCGTTATCGGTGACTTCAACTGTTTCGTTGACCAGAACGACTGGACGAAAGAGTATGGCGACATCCGGCAAGTCAACGAAATGCTTGAACAATGCGGACTGCATAGTGTGTACCACAAGCACACTGGCGAGCCTCTTGGTCAAGAGACTCAGCCCACTTATTACCATATGTTCAAGCAAGACCATCCATTCATGCTTGACTATGCCTATAACAATGCGGCAGTCAAGTCTTTCCGCGTGATGGATGCCGACCTCAAAATGAGCGACCATGTGGGACTCGAACTTGAAATCTGACTAAGGACGAGATCCCACCCAAGAAAATAATTCGTGCTAATTAGTTTTTACAAATCCGTTGTCGCAAAGTTGATGGTTTATACCGCGATCTATACCCGCGACCGGTGTCACAGCGCCAAGCAGAGTCATGCCTCAACGCAAAAGAATGTTAATTCACTTGCCGTGTGACAAGAATTTTGTAATTTTGCATGTTTTATAACGCTATTTCAGCGCAAACACTTGACAATTAAACAAATAACAATAACGACTTAAGATTTTAAACATTAAGGTATGAGTTTAAACATTGTTGTGCTGGCAAAACAAGTGCCGGACACTCGTAATGTGGGCAAAGACGCTATGAAGGCCGATGGCACTATCAATCGAGCCGCCTTGCCCGCTATCTTCAATCCCGAAGACCTGAATGCACTCGAGCAGGCGCTCCAACTCAAGGACGCTTATCCCGGCTCAGAGATTACCCTTCTCACAATGGGTCTGCCCCGCAGCGCCGAGATGGTACGCGAAAGTCTCTACCGCGGTGGCGACAAAGGCGTGGTGCTCACCGACCGACCCCTCGGCGGTGCCGATACCCTCGCCACAAGCTATTCGCTCGCTCAAGCTATCAAGCACATGGGCAAAGTGGACATCATCATCGGCGGACGTCAGGCTATCGACGGCGACACCGCTCAAGTGGGACCGCAAATAGCCGAGAAGCTGGGGCTGCCACAGGTAACCTACGCCGAGAAACTCACTGTAGCCGACGGCGTCGCCACCATCAAGCGTCGCGTCGAGCGCGGTTTCGAAACTGTGCAATGCCCGCTACCGCTCGTGGTCACCGTCAATGGCTCGGCCGACGCCTGCCGCCCTCGAAACGCCCGACTGATTCAAAAGTACAAATATGCCGTCTCGCCAAGCGAGAAGGCTAACCTCAGCGAGAAAATGC
>CALDIG010000264.1 GCA_937904375.1 uncultured Prevotellaceae bacterium | reverse complement strand
TGGGTGCGGGACCTGGCGGACTCTTTGCCGCCCTGCGACTCATAGAACTCGGCGTGAAGCCCATTGTGCTAGAGCGTGGCAAGAACGTTAAAGACCGCCGTCTCGACGTGGCGGCAATCTCACGTAACGGCATCGTGAACCCCGACAGCAACTACTGCTTTGGCGAGGGTGGTGCGGGAGCCTACAGCGACGGCAAGCTCTACACCCGCAGCAAGAAGCGTGGCTCGGTGGAGCGCATCCTGGGTATCTTCCACCAGCATGGCGCGAGCGAGGACATCTTGATTGACGCTCACCCTCACATCGGCAGCGACAAGTTGCCTGGCATCATTGAGAATATGCGCAACACCATCCTCGATAATGGGGGAGAGGTACATTTCAATACCCGTGTCATCGAATTGAAAATCAATGACAATAACGAGGTCACAGGCGTGAGATGCGCCACCGGCGAGGAGTTTGACGGTCCTGTCATCCTTGCCACCGGTCACTCGGCACGCGACGTGTATCAGATGCTCTTCGATGCCAATATTTTCATGGAGGAGAAAGGGATTGCCGTGGGCGTGCGCCTCGAGCATCCTCAGTATCTCATTGACCAAATACAGTATCACCGCTCTGGCGGTCGTGGCGACTATCTGCCGGCGGCGGAATACAGCTTTGTCACTCAGATTGATAACCGAGGAGTCTATTCCTTCTGTATGTGTCCGGGCGGCATCGTGGTGCCGGTGGCCAGCGAGCCGGGACAGTTGGTGGTCAACGGCATGTCGCCGAGCACGCGTGGCACCTATTGGGCAAACAGCGGCATGGTGGTGGAAGTGCATCCCGACGACGTGCCTAAACGTTTTCACCAACATGGCATCCTGCGTGTGATGCGCTTCCAGGAGGCACTCGAGCAACGCTGCTACCAGATGGCTGGCAACAGTCAGTGCGCCGGGGCTCAGCGAATGCTCGACTACGTTCAGGGCAAACCTTCGAAGTTGATTCCGCCGTCATCGTTTGCCGCTGGTCTTCAACCTTCGCGCCTCGACCAATGGCTGCCGCAGTTTATCAGCCATCGCCTGACAAAGGCGTTCAAGCTTTGGGGTCGTCAGGCAAAAGGCTTCTTGACCAACGAGGCGATAGTCATTGGTGTTGAGACCCGCACCTCGTCGCCCTTGCGCATCACTCGCGACAGCGAGCACCTGCATCACATCGACGTGAAAGGTCTCTATCCCTGTGGCGAGGGAGCAGGCTACGCTGGCGGCATAGTGTCGAGCGCCATCGACGGCGAACGCTGCGCCGAAGCACTTGTCTCGTGGAAAGTGGAATGAGGAACGTGGAAGGATAAATTTGTAACGAATAATGATAAACGAATATGATTACCGTAATAGGCGCAGCTAATGTTGATATAACCGCCTCTCCGCTGGGGAGGTATGTGCCGTGCGACTCCAATCCCAGTCGTGTGGAGATTGCCTTTGGCGGGGTGGGGCGCAACATTGCCCACAATTTGTGCCTGATGGGCGAGCAGGTGAGGCTGTTCACCGTTTTTGGCGACGACAGCATCGCCCTTACCCTGCGTGACGACTGCCGCCGTGTGGGCATGACCATTGACCCCATCCTTGAAGTGGCGGGAGCCAGGAGCAACTATTTCATCTGCGTGAACGACCACAACGGCGAGATGCAGGCGGGTGCCGCCGACATGGAGCTGATGTCGCATCTCACTACCGAGATGGTGGCGGCTCACATCGACAGCATCAACGCCGGCAATGCTGTGGTTGCCGACTGCAATGTTAGCGAGGCAGTGTTGCGTTATCTTGTGGAGCATTGCGCCACACCTTTATATATAGATGCCACTTCGGCTGCCAAAGCGATAAAGATAAATCTGCTTTTGGGCATAAATCGCTCTGCTCCGCTCATCGTTAAGGTCAATCAAGCCGAGGCGGTGGCACTCTCGGGAATAAAAGGCGATGTGGAGGCTATGGCGCGATGGTTCATTGAGCAAGGTGTGACTCGCATCTACATCACAATGGGTGCCCGAGGCGTGTATTGCAGCGATGGCAAGCAAGGCATAGCGATGCCTTCCCTGCCGGTTACGGTGGTTAACGCCACCGGCGCCGGCGACGCGTTCATGGCAGGGGTGGTACATGCAGAATTGAGTGGCGCTACCATGCAAGAAGCCTGCGCAACAGGCATCAAAGCCGCCGCCCTCGCCCTGCAATCACCCACAGCGGTCAATCCATGCATTAATCACTTGAATATTAAACAATAAGTCCTGTATGTCGCGATGCCATTGCGACATACAAAAACAGTAATAAAATGAACAAATATCTCTCAATCTCACAAGAAGTAAAAGAAGCGCTTGAGGCAGGACGGCCGGTAGTGGCGCTCGAGTCAACAATCATTTCTCACGGAATGCCCTATCCGCAGAATGTGGAGACCGCCCTCAAGGTGGAGCAGACCATACGCGACAACGACGCTGTGCCGGCGACTATCGCTATCATTGGAGGCAAACTAAAGGCTGGCTGCACGCCCGAGGAAATAGAATATCTAGGCAAGAAAGGGCAGGCGGTGACTAAGGCGTCGCGCCGTGACCTGCCAGTGCTTATCGCTCGTGGCGAAGATGGCGCAACCACCGTGACCACCACTATGATTATCGCTGCTATGGCTGGTATTAAGGTGTTTGCCACCGGCGGCATAGGCGGCGTGCATCGAGGCGCTGAGACCACTATGGACATCAGTGCCGACCTCGAAGAGCTTGCCCAGACTCCCGTGATGGTGATTTGCGCCGGGGCAAAGTCGATTCTCGACCTGGGGCTCACGCTCGAATACCTTGAGACGAAGGGCGTGCCGGTGATAGGCTATGGCACAGAAGAACTGCCGGCGTTCTACACCCGCCGCAGCGGTTTTAAGGTGGATTACCGTATCGACACTCCCGAAGAACTCGCCGCTGCCTTCCGCGCCAAGCTGGAGGTGGGTCTTGCCGGCGGTATGCTCGTCACAAACCCCATTCCCGAGGAATACTCCCTCGACCCCGATTACATCAACGCCGCCATCGACCGCGCCGTGGCAAAGAGCGTGGAAAAGGGCATTAAGGGCAAGGCGACGACTCCCTTCCTGCTCGCCGAAATCAAGGATATCACTGGCGGTAACAGCTTGGATGCAAACATCCAGCTCGTGCTCAACAATGCGCGCCTCGCAGCCCGCACTGCAGCCTGCCTGTGTAAGAAAATAGACTGAAAATTTTGCGGTTTACACGATTTGTAATACCTTTGTGCTTTATTTTTCTTGAAAAAAAATAATAAAACATAATAACACAATGAAGACAAAGAAATCTTTACTTGCAATGGGAGCGATGTTGATGCTTGCATTGCCTATGTCGGCCGACAATTGGGATGTTACTGGTGACGGTGAAGTCACCGCTGCCGATGTTACTGCGGTTTATAGTAAACTGCTTAATAATGATGCAACTTATCCTGAAAGCGCTTATGACGTGAATGGTGACGGTAGCATTACGTCTGCCGACATTACAGCGATTTATGATGTGATGCTTAACGGATTTCCAACCGAAACAACCGAATATGCAGTTAATGGCGTAACATTTGCGATGGTGAGCGTTGAAGGCGGCACTTTCATGATGGGAGCTGCCGATGGCGACACTAACGCAAGCGGTAACGAGCGTCCTGCGCATCAAGTGACAGTAGGCTCGTTTGCCATTGGTCAGACCGTAGTTACGCAAGAATTGTGGCAAGCTGTGATGGGCAGCAATCCAAGCCACTTTGTTGATGCTACTAAGCCTGTAGAGAGGGTTAGCTGGAACGACTGCCAAGAGTTTATCGCTAAACTCAATCAGATGACTGGCAAGACTTTCCGCCTACCCACCGAGGTCGAGTGGGAGTTCGCCGCTCGTGGTGGCAACAAGAGCAAGGGCTATCTTTATGCCGGTAGCAACAATATTGCCGATGTGGCATGGTATAGTGACAACTCTGGCGACATTTCACAAAGCGTGGCCACCAAAGCTGCTAATGAACTGGAAATCTATGACATGAGTGGCAACGTTTGGGAGTGGTGTAGTGACTGGTTTGGTGACTATGGTTCTGACGCTCAGACCAACCCCGCCGGTCCAGCCTCGGGCGAAGAGAAAGTTTTGCGTGGTGGCAGCTGGTGCAGCTCAGCTAAGAAATGTCGCAATTCTAAGCGTTTCAGCCTAGGTGTTGATGATAGCGACGACGACATAGGCTTCCGCTTAGCACTTTAAAAATGCACAATGCACAATGCACAATGCAGAATGCACAAGCAGAATGCAGAATGCACAAGCAGAATGCAGAATGCACAATTGTCTAGTAGTCTAGATAATCTGGAAAATTTAGTATTTGCTTGTTAACTTGTCAACTTGTTAACTATTTCTGTGGAACAAAAGCGAAAAATAGCCGTTTTGGGAAGCACTGGCTCGATAGGGAGGCAGACGCTCGACATCGCCACTGAGTACCCTCACCTGTTTGAGGTGGATCTACTGGTGGCGAACCGCAGCGCCGACTTGCTCATCGAGCAGGCATTGCGTTTCAAGCCACGTAACGTGGTGATTGCCAGCAGTGACCTCTACGACAAGGTGGCTCAGGCTCTTGATGGCTCGGGCATTGCCGTTCACACTGGCGACAGCGTGGTGTCGGAGCTGGTGGCGCAGCCCGAGGTTGACACTGTGGTGACTGCCATGGTGGGATATACCGGCCTGGCATCGACCATCGCCGCCATCAAGGCGGGCAAGAAGATTGCCCTCGCCAACAAGGAGACCCTTGTGGTGGCTGGCGAACTAATCAACGAGCTTCTCAAGGATTCTGACTCGATGCTCTATCCTGTTGACAGCGAGCATGGGGCGTTCTACCAGTGCCTAGTGGGCGAGGAGATGAAGAATGTGTCGAAACTCATCCTCACCGCCTCGGGAGGACCTTTCCGCACCATGCCGCGCGAACAGCTTGCCACTGTGACCAAAGACGATGCCTTGCGCCACCCCAACTGGGCGATGGGCGCGAAAATCACCATCGACAGTGCCACGATGATGAACAAGGGCTTTGAGATGATTGAGGCGAAGTGGCTCTATGGCATCTCGCAAGAAAACATCGAGATTGTGGTGCATCCGCAGTCGATAGTACACTCCATGGTGGAATTTGTCGATGGCTCGGTGAAGGCGCAGCTGGGATTGCCCGATATGCACCTGCCCATACGCTATGCGCTGGGACTGCCGGGACGATTGGCGACCAACGAGCGCCGCATGACAGTTGCCGACTATGCCTCGCTCACCTTTGAAAAGCCCGATTTCGAGAAATTTCCGCTGCTGGACACCGCCTACGAGGCAGCCCGTCGCGGCGGCAACGTGCCGTGCGTGATGAACGCCGCCAACGAGATCGCCGTCGCCTCCTTCCTCGCCGACAAGATAGGCTTTAACGACATTTACAACATAATTGAGAAAACTATGGCTTGGGCGCCGTTCATCGCCTCTCCCACCCACGATGACTACATCGCCACTAACGCTGAGGCGCGCAGCTATGCACAGTTCATAGTTCACAGTTCATAATGCATAATTCATAATTCATAATTCACAATCGTCTAGATAATCTAGAGAATCTAGAACGTCTAGCCAACTGACAACTCAAAACTGATAACTGACAAAATAATGAATATCTTTAACAATTTAGTAGAAACTTTTGGTTCAGCGTCTTTCTGGATAAATGCTTTACAGTTGATATTATCGCTTAGTCTGCTCGTTTTTGTGCATGAGTTGGGGCATTACTCATTTGCCCGGTTGTTCAAGATGCGGGTAGATAAATTTTACCTGTTCTTCAACCCCAAATTCTCTCTCGTGAGATGGGACCCTAAGAACCACAAGCTGGGATTCTTTGTGAAAAATCCCGATGACGAAAAGGAGAAAGCCGACGAGAAAGCTGCCGAGGAGACTGCCGAACAGGCTACCGAGGACAATGTAGGGACAGGGCATGCCCTGTCCGCTGAAGTCGCCGAGTCGGAAGCCACTGACGATGAGAACGAGAAATCCACTTGGCGTGACACCGTTTATGGCCTTGGTTGGGTGCCTCTGGGAGGTTATTGCTCTATAGCGGGCATGGTTGATGAGACGACAAGCGCCAAGGAGCTTAGCGCGAAGCCCAAGGCGTGGGAGTTCCGCTCTAGGCCAGCATGGCAGCGACTGCTTGTGATGATAGGCGGCGTGCTGTTTAATTTCCTGGCAGCTTGTATCATCTTTGGCGGAATGACTTACCATTATGGCGACAGTTACATCCCCTACGAGAATGCCACCGAGGGCATGATTTTCAGCCCTTGCGCCGAGAAGATAGGTTTCCGTGATGGCGACATCCCGCTTAGTGCCGATGGCAAGGAGCTGCCGGTGGGCAACCTGCAGGCTCTGCTCGAGGCAAAGCAGGTGAAAGTGCTGCGCGACCACAAGGACACTGTCACTATCAATATCCCTGATGGCTATCTGCTGGAGGCAAATAAAGAGGCAGAGGCAGAGCAGAAGAAGGACAAGCCTCAGCTGTTTATGGATTACAGGGTGCCCATGGTCATCAAGAGCATCCAGAATGGCGACGGGGCCGATAAGGCAGGTCTTAAAGCTGGCGACAAAATGTTGAGTGTCAATGGTGTGAAAACCCCAGACTATAGAGATTTCATTAGTGAGCTTGAAAAGAACAAAAACACCACGGCTGTGATTTCTTACGAGCGTGACGGAAAAATTAACAGCGCCGATGTGGCAATCAGCGAAGGAGGAAAGATAGGTATTGGCGTGACACCTGCCAACGAGATTTTTGAGGTCAAATATGTTGATTATGGCTTCTTCCCATCAGTCAAGATAGGTTTCCAGAAAGGCTGGAACCTGCTGGTTGATTATATCACCATGTTTAAGTATGTGTTCTCTAAAGAAGGCGTGAAGAGTTTGGGCAGTTTTGGCGCTATAGGCAGCATGTTTGGAGGTGAGATTAACTGGTACTTCTTCTGGTTTATCACTGCCTATCTGTCGATTATACTGGCGTTTATGAACATTCTGCCAATTCCAATCCTGGATGGCGGCTATGTTCTCTTCCTGCTCATTGAGATGATTACCGGTTGGAAGCCCAGCGAGAAGACGATGGACATTTGCTTGAGGATTGGCTTCTACTTCATAGTGCTCCTCATGGTCTTCGCACTAGGAAACGACTTCTACCGATTCATTATTAAATAAGTGTGAAGTTTTAAGTGTTAAGTGGGGAAAAGGCGCGCCTTTTCCGTAAATCGTCTAGACTTTCTAGATTTTCTAGATTTTCTAGACTTTCTAGCCAACCGATAAGATTTTACTATTAGCTTGTCAACTTGTTAACTCGTCAACTCGTCAACTTGTCAACTTGTTAACTTAAGATATGATTTATAAAAAGATTATCCTGCGGCGGGGCAAGGAAGAGTCGCTCAAGCGGTTCCACCCCTGGGTGTTCTCGGGGGCGATTGCCCATGCCGACTCTGCCATTGAAGAGGGCGACTTGGTGTCGGTCTTCGGCAGCGATGGCAACCACATAGGCAACGGCCATTACCAGGTGGGGAGCATCATGGTGCGCATCCTCGCCTGGGGCGACACCGCCATCGACGAAGCGTTCTACAGCGACCGTCTGCGGCAGGCGTGGCGGGTGCGTCAGGCACTCGGCCTGATGCGTCCCGACAACAACTCGTTCCGACTGGTTCATGGTGAGGGCGACTTCCTGCCCGGGCTGGTGGTGGATGTGTATGGCTCCACCGCGGTCATCCAGGCTCACTCGCCGGGTATGCATTTCGCTCGCAAGAGCATCGCCCAGGCTCTCGTTGACCTGCCGGGTGCTAATATAAATAATGTGTATTACAAGAGCGAGACCACGTTGCCCTACAAGGCGCACCTCGACCCTGAGAACCAATACCTTATCGGCGAGTTCGACACCGATGTGGCGATGGAGAACGGCTTGCGGTTCCACGTAGATTGGCTGCGAGGGCAGAAGACGGGCTTCTTCGTTGACCAGCGCGAGAACCGCGCCTTGCTGGAGCGTTACTCTAAAGACCGAAAAGTGCTCAATATGTTTTGCTACACTGGCGGATTCTCGTTCTATGCCATGCGTGGCGGGGCGCGGCTCGTTCACTCCGTGGACAGCTCGGGCAAGGCAGTGATGCTTACCGAGCGCAACGTGGAGCTGAATTTCCCTGATGATGAGCGCCATAAGGCATTCGCCGAGGACGCTTTCGACTACCTCGACCGCATGGAGCGCGACGCCTACGACTTAATTGTTCTCGACCCGCCGGCGTTCGCCAAGCATAAGAGCGCGCTGAAGAACGCCCTCATCGGCTACCGACGCCTCAACGCCAAGGCTTTCAGCAAGATACAGAGTGGGGGAGTGCTGTTCACCTTCTCGTGCTCGCAGGCGGTGACCAAGGAGCAGTTCCGCGTGGCGGTGTTCACCGCCGCCGCCCAGAGCCGCCGCAAGGTGCGCATCCTGCACCAGCTCACCCAGCCCGCCGACCACCCCATCAACATCTACCACCCCGAAGGCGAGTACCTAAAAGGACTGGTGCTGTGGGTGGAGTAGGTCTTTAAGTGTAAAGTGTTAAGTTTTAAGTGTTAAGTAGGGACGAGGCCTGCCTCGTCCGAGGGGTGTGTTTTTTAGACAGAAGAACATAATGACATAAGGCTGCCGCTGCGGGATGTGTCCTCAATGCAATTATGTGCTTATGTTCTTATGTCAAAAAGTGAGAAGAGGGTGATATATGTCCTTTTGTTCTTGTGTCTAAAAAACGTGGCGAGGGGGCAACTGTGAATTATGAACTATTTTGTTAATCTATCCTCCTCGTTTCCTAAATTATGTTAAATATCTGCCAAAGTCGTTAATTTTGCCGTGAACTGGTCAATTTTTCATGTTAATTGGTTGCAGTTTCAATAATAATGTGTAAATTTGCAGCGAAATATCGCCAGTTGTGTTTTAAGACTGAATGCATGGATGGTTATTTTTAGTAGAATCGCTGACTAAATTGGGTGGACAAACAATTGTGGGTCAGATCTGTAAGCATAAATAACTTCCATCACGACAGCCATGACACAATAGACTGTGTTAGCGGTTGAATGAGCTATTTATAGATTGTGGATTTATAAATTGTGCCGCCGCAACGATTATGCGAACGAAAAAAAAGTGTTTTTTATCAATAACTTATCTAAAATTTTTTATTAACTATGACACGTATTTTGAGATTACTACTGATCGCCGCAATCGCCTTGCCCTACTTCGGCAACGCTGCGGCGCAAGAAGTGAAACCGGAGCAGATGCCTTCTCCCAAAAATCTGAATATTCAGATGATGAAAGACGCTGCCGGTTTGAAAAACAACTTCGTTCCTAAAGGGCGTGCTACAGCAAAGCCCAAAGCTTCCACAAAGTCGGAAATAAATGCAAATTCCATTACCGTGCTGGAAGGATATACCGGTACAAATATTTATGTGCCGGTATATGGTTGGTATTATGATACTAGTAACAGTACCAGCCAAATGATTTACCCGGCGTCGTTGCTGGATGGACTTAATGTTGGCGATGAAATTACCAAGTTGACATTCTACACCGATGACAATGGCATCAAATTTAGTGGGGGCCAACTCACCTTCACTATAGGCGAGACCACCACAAATTATTTTTCATCGGAGGCGTTAATGTCTCTTCCAAGCACTACAGTGTCAGGTACCGTGGTCCCGACTTACGGGGCTACCGAACTTTCTGTTGTATTTGACACACCACTCGAGTACCAAGGCAACAACCTCTTTGTTCAGGTCGTGAATACCACCTTGGGAACTTGCAACAGTTATAACGACCCTACCCTCTGGCTTGGTCGGTCTGGCATTCAGTCTACCAGTGGAAATGACTGGTATGCTTCTTATTGCAATAAAGGAAGTGCTGCTCGCCAAGCTTTCTTGCCTACAGTGACAATTGAGAAGTATGTTGACCTTTCCAATCTTGAGGCACGCGATATTACAGTAAAAGACGATGCATTCTTCGGCGGCAAGTCTTACACCTGGACCGATAGCGAAGGCACTCACACCAGCTACCTGAATGAGCCGGCAACCACCCCAGAGCAGATGATTGCCATGCTGCAGAAGGTGTATATGGACCCCGAGATTCCCGGTAACCTGAAGCGTGGTTTTGCTGCCAACGGTACTGACAACGGCGAGACCAACCAGGCAGTGTATTATAGCGGTGTGGGTGGCGTGAAGAGAACCGGCACCTACGTTGACGTTGCCGACAGCTACGAGTACTACGACAGATATGGCTGGGGCATTACCGGCAATATCAATGAAGTTCAGGCGTCGAGTTATCTGGCATCGCACGGCTCAGAGAGTCCTTATGTGGACTATTTAGCTTACTATGCGGCCCTTGACCAAGAGCAGTATAAACCCGAGAAAGAAGGATTGACATTGCTGCTTGTGGAAATGAAGGACACTTATGAGGATGGCTCAAACAGCGCTATCACCAGTGGTACTTACGATACTGAATATGACAGACTGAAAGCTTATTTTGCCAACACCGTCAAGTCAATTCGCATTATCACTCAGGCCAGACGCACCGGTAGTGGCGTGGATGCGGGAACGCTGAAGCTGGTCGGAACGGATGAGGAAACGATTTACAAGACATTTAAATTGCTTTTAGAAGATAAGGACGAGTATGACAGGATGAGCAATGCGTGCAATCCTTATGGAGACGGACATGCTTGTGAGAGGATTGCGGATGTGCTTGAGGGGAGAGATTATCAACCGTGGATACAAAGATAAAATTATTTCAAAATGTGAATAATCCTGAGATGTGTTTAGGTTAACAAAGAGGAATTTGCTGATAGATGAGTCGGGGAAGAAGAAAACAACAGCCATATAGAAAAAATTCAGGCACACAAGCGAAAAAGATCATTGAAACTATATCCAATCAGGAGAATTTGAATACTGAGGCGTATAAAATGTCTGTCGTGAAATGGCTCATAATATGTGTTGGAATTTCATTATTCCCCCTTTTACTATCAATAGGCATT
>CALDIG010000263.1 GCA_937904375.1 uncultured Prevotellaceae bacterium | reverse complement strand
AAATCAATAATTTAATTGGTGTCTTACAAAAAGATAGCGAAGCTTTGGTTTCTATTGGTGACGATACGGAAAATAATTCTAAGCTTGATGAAGAAATTAAGACACAGCGAACAAATAAAGAAGTCATAGCTCGTCAAGAACAAGAAGAATGGCAAGACCTACGTCAAGATCAACGACTATGAGAAGCTCCGCGACCTCTTTGGACAGTTACTCGCCGAGGTGCAGCGTATCAAGAGCGAGGGCGACTATGAGGCAGGACGCAAACTCGTTGAGACCTATGGTGTGAAGGTTGACCCCAAAATCCATGCCGAGGTGCTCAAGCGCTATGAGTCGCTCAACATCGCTCCCTACAAGGGCTTTGTGAACCCCGTTTATCATGTGGTGAAGGACGCTAGCGGCGACATCAAAGACATCACCATCAGCTACGACGAGAACTATATCGACCAGCACCTGCGTTACAGCCGCGACTACTCGCCACTGACCAAGTAAGCACTTCACGTGTGGAAAGTGGAAAGTGAAAAGTGGAACAGAAACTAGATTCTCTAGATGTTTTAGATTTTCTAGAGAATCTAGTTTTACATTTAACACAAAATGATACAGAAGATTAGGAAAGAGTTTTTTGCTTATCGCAATGGCGTTGTCGCCGAGCAGCTGCGCGCAGCGGGCGACCCTCACACTATTATTATGGGGTGCCAGCTTGCCGATGTCTTCACAATAACCAATCGCTATGAGAAAGACGCGCGGCTGGCGCAAGCATTATGGGATGACTCACAGCACCGCGAGTGCCGCATGGCAGCAACGATGCTCTACCCTATTGAACAATTTGACATTGCAACCGCCCTCGCCTGGTGCAATAGCGTGGAGAATGTGGAAATTGCCGATGTGCTCTGCCACCGCTTGCTGCGACACCTCGACTACGCTCCGCAACTCTGGCAACAACTGAACGACAGCACCTTGCCATTAGTGCGTTACACCGCCTTCCGCCTACTTCTCAACCTCCTAAATATGAACAGAATCGAGTAGGTCGGGAAACGAAAGTTTTCTGACCTACTTTCGTTTCCTTTC
>CALDIG010000262.1 GCA_937904375.1 uncultured Prevotellaceae bacterium | reverse complement strand
GTTAAGTGATAAGTGTTAAGTGTTAAGTGTTAAGTGCTAAGTGTTAAGTGATAAGTGATCTAGATTTTCTAGAAATTCTGGACTATCTAGATAATATAGGAAAAAGAAAAAGACTAAAAAATAATAATTAATGAAGATTTTACACACTAGTGATTGGCATCTTGGCCATGTGCTCTATGGCTATGACCGCACCGAGGAGCAAATGGCGATGCTCAATCAGATTAAGGAAATTATTAAGAGCGAGACCCCCGACGCGATGGTGCTCAGCGGTGACGTTTACCACACCTCTCAGCCCAGCTCAGCGGTGCAGACAATGTTTAACGATGCCATTATGGCGATGCACAATGCATGCCCCACGATGACCATTATCATCACCGCCGGCAACCACGACAGTGGCAGCAGACATGAGATTTTCCAGACTCCGTGGCGAGAACTCAAAGTGTTTGCCATAGGAAACATCGACAAAGAGAATCTTGACAACCACATTATTGAGGTGTCTGGCAAGGGATGGGTGGTGGCAGTGCCCTACGCCTATGAGCGCACTATCCCCGACGGATTTTTCCAGCAACTGCTCGACATGCTGAGTGAAAAAAACACCGAAAACCTGCCAGTGGTGATGATGGCTCACACTACTGTCGAGGGCTGCAATTTCACTGGCCATGACCAGATTGGTGAACGCACGGTGGGAGGTGTCGATGCCGTGCCACATGAGGCACTTGGCAATGGATATGACTATCTTGCCTTAGGACACATCCACCATGCGCAGTTTATCCACGACACAGGGCATCGCATGCGCTACAGCGGCTCACCGCTGGCAGTGAGCTTTGACGAGACTTACGATCACAGCGTCTCGATAGTTGAGATCCCCAGTCGTGGCGATGAGCCACTTGTTAAGACCATAACCATCGACAATCCCCGTCCACTCGTCACACTCCCTATCGAGGGGTTGGCAACCTGGGAAGAGGCTAAAGAGCTGCTTAAGAGCTATCCGAGTGACATCCAGGCACGGTTGCGACTTAATGTTGAGGTGGAGGATTTCCTGCCAACTGGCGCCAACGAAGAGGCTGATGCTATTGCCAGCGGCAAGCAGTGCCGAGTGTGCTTTATCAACGCCAAGCGTCCTGAGCGAGAACGCGCTAAAGGTGAGGCACTCACCGTGCAGGAATTGCAAGAGATGTCTCCTCTTGACCTCGTTAAGCGTTACGCTAACGACAAGAATGTCGCGTTTGACAGCTCGATGGAAGACATGTTTAACGAAGTTATCACAGCACTACAACTAGAAGAAAGGAATTAACAATGAAACTGCTAAAACTCATTATTCACAACATTGCATCAATCACCGATGCCGAAATCAACTTCGAAGCGCAACCATTGGCATCGAGCGAGGTGTTTCTTATCACTGGCAAGACAGGGTCAGGAAAATCTACTATCCTCGATGCCATCTCGTTAGCACTTTTCGCCACCACTCCACGCTTGAAGAACACACAGATGCAGGGCAGTAGCCCCGAAGACGAGAAGATAAAAATCAACAGTCCCTTGCAGCTGATGCGTCGTGGCACTGGCGAAGCGTGGGTGAAGCTGGTTTTCTTGGGTAATAACGGCCTCCACTACGAAGCCGAGTGGAGCGTTGCGAGAGCCCGCAAGAAAGAGACAGGAAAGATTCAGTCCAAGAAATGGTCTCTGCACATAGTGGAGCAATCTCGCGACCTCATTAAAGATAATGATATCATCAGCGAGATTAATAGTGCCATTGGTTTAGATTTCAATCAGTTTTGCCGCACAACCATGCTGGCACAGGGCGAGTTCACCAAGTTCCTCAATAGTAAGGATGATGAGAAGAGTGCCATCCTTGAGAAGATTACTGGAGTGAATGTGTATTCAAAGATTGGCGCAAAGGTGTTTGAAATGACAAACATCAAGAAAGACGCTTATCGCCAAGCCAATGATAGAGTCAGCCAAGTGGAAATCTTGAGCGACGAGCAACTGAAGGAGATAAACGAGCAACTTGATAAATTAAATGTCGAGAATGCTAATCTGGTGAAGCTGCGCGAGACTGTTGACGGTAAGAAAAAATGGCTCGAGGACATGGTTACAAAAACCAGTGAAGCCGCAAAAGCCAACGAAGAACTTAAAGAGGTAAGGCGGCAGGTGGATAGTGACGACTTCAAGCAGCGAGATGCTTTGGTCAACGACTGGAACGCAACCGCCGAGGCGAGAACCTGGCTTAGAGAGAAAAATGCCGCCGCACTCGCTCAAGAGGGCTTGAAGCAAGAGATGGCGCATCACCAAGCCACTTTCATGTCGCTCAAAGAAGGGCTGTTGGCACTAGAGAATGGCATCAACACACAAAATACTATCCTCAACGAGAATCGCAACAAGATTGCCGAGCAGAGCGATAGGAAAGATGTATATGCTGGCTATTTGGCGATTAACGAGAAGCTAAACAACCTGCACGAGTGCAAAGAGAGAATAGAAAAAGAGCAGAAAACTCTTGATAAATCTACAGTACTGCTAACTGGTGACCTGAAAACAGTCAAGGAAAAAGCCGAAAAGGAGTATAAAGACAAGAACGATGACTTAAAAGCTAAGCAAGACGCTCACGCCACGTTGGAAAAAGAGCTTGAGGCATGCCACATCGCCGAGCTGCGCAAGAAACAGACTGAGTTGACCACTGCTCGGCACGACATTGGCACAGCCAAACTCATGCTTGAGAATTGTAAAGAAGCCAAGCAACAAGTGATCCAAAAAACTGAAGCTAAAAAGGCTGTTGAGAAGGCTGTTGAGGAACTGAAAAACAATCTCAGCTGTCTTGCGCAAGTTGAGAAGGAAGCTACAATTGCGCGTGACGCAAAACGCTTAATGCATGACAAGTTGCGTGAAGGGGTGGAGGAATGGGCAAAGAATATTCGTTCTAAATTAGTGGTTGGGGATAAATGCCCTGTGTGCCAGCAAGAAATAAAAAGCATTATGCCTCATGAGGCAGAGATTGATAGTATTTTTGCACAAGTCGAAAGTGAACTGAAAGAAGCCGAAAGTGCGTTGGAGTTAGCTGTCGGCAACCGCAACAAGTGTAAAGCCGATATCAAAGCTCAAGAAGAAATGATGAAGCGTGTAGTGCGGGAAATCAGTACATCACAAGAGTATAGTGCAGCTCAGGAGAAGAAGGCTCTTGATGCTTGCCGCAACTGTGGAGTAGATGTTATTGAAAGCACTACACAACAGCGACTTGATGAGAAGGATAAACGACTCGTGCGAGAGATTGATGGGGTGAAAGAAAGACTCGTGCAAGCCGAGAAAATTGAACAAGCCGAGAAAGCGGCACGCAAAGCGAGTACAGATGCTCGCAACCTGCTCGACATTGCAAAGCAAAATCTCGACAAGGCCGATGCCGCAATCATAAAATGCAAGAGCGACATTGATACGAGTGACCGAGTTATCAATGACAACAAGGATCAGATTGCCGAATTGAGCAATAAGATTTCAGTTTTGCTATCAACCACTAAGTGGGAGCATAACTGGAAAATAGAGACTATGGAGTTTGCTGACGAACTCAAACAGTCGGCGTTGGCTTATAACTCTCTAGTAGAAAACAGTCAAAAGCTTCAAGTTGAGCTGGAACAAAGCAGGAAAGAATGTGCCAACGTGCAAGAGGCTCTCGAAGCCATCGTGGCGATAGTGCCGCAATGGAAGGATGTGGTGCCTACGGTTGCCATTGAAGTCAAGAACTTGCTCACAAGCGCCAATAATCTGCGCTCGCAAGTGGCTGCCAATCAACAGCAGATTGGTAGCGAGACTAACCGTGAGAAGGAGCTGACGGCAAATATTGAGAATTTTATTGAGAAAAATGCTGCTTTCACTGTTGAACGTCTTGTGTCACTCTCTGTCCACGAACAGCAGAGCATATCAGCTATGCAAAGAGACCTTCAAGACGTGAAAAACAGGGTAATAGCTTGTGAGACTGCAGTTAAATTAAAAAACAAAGAGCTTGAAGCCCATCGCGCCAGCAAACCGGCACTCGATGAGAATGACACAGTGCCGTCACTTGCCATTAAAATCGATGGTATCAACTGCGAACTGTCGGAGATTGGTCAAAAGATTGGCGCAATAAAGCAGCAAATAGAGTCCGATGAGAATAACAAGAAACGACTAGGCGAACTCATTGCTGAGAGAGACAGCCAGAAAATGGTGTTTGAGCAATGGGATAAGCTCAACAAACTCATTGGCGACGAGACAGGTAAGAAGTTCCGCACTATAGCTCTGAGTTATATACTTGAGAATTTGATTTACTCGGCTAACGGTTATATGCGCACGCTCACTGACCGCTACCGCCTCAAGGTGGAGCCAGGCACCTTTGTGATAAGTGTTGAGGATGCTTATCAGGGATATGCGTCGCGGGCCGCAAGCACCATTTCGGGTGGCGAGAGCTTCCTTGTGTCGCTGGCTTTGGCACTCGCCTTGAGCGATATTGCAAAGCGGCTACAAGTTGATATGCTCTTTATCGACGAGGGATTTGGCACGCTAAGCGGCGAACCGCTGCAAAACGCCATCAATACCCTGCGTACGCTTCATAACGCTACTGGCCGTCAAGTGGGCATCATCAGCCACGTCGATGAACTGAAAGAGAAGATTCCAGTGCAGATTAGGGTAAATCAAGAGGGCAACTCATCAAGCAGCACAGTAGAAGTGGTGAGCCTGTAACTCATGGGACGCACACAGAACAAATATCAACCTCTGAATACTACTCGCCCACTGGTGCCGTGGGGTTAAAGTAGTAGTTGTCGTTGCTTTTGTTTCCTTCCTCGAGTTCTTGGTCGATGTTCTCGTACTCGCTGTGCATACTCTTGTACTCGGGCACAAACTGCTTCATGCTCTTGACCATGTCGTGGATATTCCCGCTCTGGGCGAGTTCGATGATGTTGTCAATGTTGTTGCACACATCTAGGTAGTCGTACTTGCGCACCTGAGCGATCATGATTTTCTCATTGTCGGTCTTAATGGTGTTCTCTTTGTCGTTGAGCAGTTCCTCATAGAGTTTCTCACCCGGGCGAAGACCAATCTCCTCAATCTTGATGTCGATGTGCGGACGCAGGCCAGCCAGCGAAATCATGCGGGTGGCGAGGTCGTAGATGCGCACCGGCTGACCCATGTCGAAGATGTAAATCTCGCCGCCATGACCCATGCAGCCCGCCTCAAGCACTAGCGAGCATGCCTCGGGGATGGTCATGAAGTAGCGTATTATGTCGCGGTGAGTGACGGTGACCGGGCCACCATTCTCTATCTGCTTGCGGAACAGCGGAATCACCGAGCCATTGCTGCCCAGCACATTGCCAAAGCGTGTGGTGATGAACTGAGTGTTCTTGCCCATCTTTTGAGCGTCGAAGAACAATGATTGGCAATAAATCTCAGCAAGGCGCTTGGTGCACCCCATGATGTTGCTGGGGTTCACCGCCTTGTCGGTAGAGATCATCACAAACTTATACACATCATACTTGAGGGCCAAGTCAGCGATATTCTTGGTGCCTTCCACATTGGTTAGCACCGCCTCGGTAGGGTTCAGCTCCATCATGGGCACATGCTTGTAGGCTGCCGCGTGGAAGACATATTTAGGCTGGAACTGCTTAAAGGCTTTCTCCATGCGGGCATGGTTATGAACATCGCCCATATATAACACCACATCGGCATCAGGGAAGTCCTTCTTCAGCTCTAGGCTCAAGTCGTGCATCGGTGTCTCGGCCTGATCAACAAGGATAATGCGACGAGCCTTGTAGGTCGCCACCTGACGCACAATCTCACTGCCTATGGAGCCACAAGCACCGGTAATGAGCACCACCGAGTCCTTGATGTGCGACCTTACGAGGGTGTTATTGAGTACTATAGGATCTCGCCCCAGCAGGTCCTCAATCTGCACTTCCTTGATATAAGTGGAGATGTTGGAGCCTTCACGGTCATCGTCAAGCTCAAACTCCTCGACTTTGTTAATCGCCAGCAATGCGATGTTATTCTCGATAAACGAGTCGGCAAAGCCGTTACGCATCAGCTTAATAGCCGAGGAGTCAAAAATCAGGGCGTGAATGCCACCACCCACAAATATCCTCTGCACCTCCTCGGGGGTAAACTTAAACACCTTGAAGCCATTAATCTCATCCTTATCCTTGCCGTTCTTGATGCTAAGCAGACCCACCGGCTCATACTTGCCGCCAATCTCGTTTTTGAGGGCGTTGGCAAGTATCAACGAGTCGAGCGACGTGCCCAGCACGAGCACCTTGCGGCGCTTATTCTCGGTAACCGTCATGCGGGCATACATATACTTTATTACCAATCGCTCCATTGTGAGCATGGCAAACGCCAGCACACCCACAAATATCACTCCCCAGTAGCTGAAGAGGACATCTTGGGTGATAGCACCATAGATAAGATTAAGGAGAATAAGGATAACGGTGGAGACAAACACCACGACAAATTCTCTATATAAATCCTCTATCACCGACAAGCGGATAACGCACGTGTAGCTCTTAGACAAATAAGTCACTAAACCATAAGTAGCCACTATTATGATAAAATTACGCACTATGCTTGGCAAAGTGCGCGCCACTTGCGGGTCAAGACTCGAAGAGACAAACACCACATAGCTGCAAGCCACGAGCAACATGTCGATGAACAATATAATCCATCGTGGAACCGTGTTGGTCTTAAGACCCTTAAACCATCTCAGCTCAAATAGCTTTCGTATTATTACATCAAACATAAGCAAAGGGAGCTTAGTGAAAAAACTATGTCGCAACTCTTTTTATACAAAAAATCGCGATTTTAGGGAAATTCGGGGCAAATATACAATTTTTATTTAACAAACAAACAACATTTCGTGTTTAAAACTTATTTTTTCTATCATCCATAATATTTTAGAAATAAATAGCCAAAAATTCAAGAAAAATCGCTACCTTTGCAGTTTGAATTGACTTTTTTTACAAAAACGATATATTTGAAATGGGATATTATATTCACAAAACAGCTGTGGTTGTGGTAGTTATGTCATTAACAACCCTTTTTACATCCTGTTTTAAGGAAGAGCCGCTCAATGCCGAGTGCGACATCGAGAAGGCTTGGGTACATGTCGATGACATAGATGCGAGCTTCTACAATGCTACCGACACCCTCATCAATGTTATCAGCACCGACGACAAGATTGTGTTCACCATGCGTGACGATGCCGATGTCACAGCTTTCGCTCCGCAATTCACCATCACCGAGGGTGCAACAATCTCGCCCGCCAACGGCTCGGCACATGACTTCAGCAACGGGCCCGTGACCTACACTGTGACTTCACAAGACGGCAAGTGGAGCCGCACCTACACCGTAGAGTGCAATCGCATTGTGCGCTACACTACCAACGTGTGGAACTTCGACTTTGAGCACTATGAGTTAGACCCTAATTATCATCAATATTACATCTGGCACAACACCTTGCCCGATGGCACACTGGGTAATGACTGGGCTAGCGGTAATCTTGGTTTTAGACTATCTAAGAGTTCAGCTCTTGCCAACGAGTTTCCGACCACAGTCTTAGAACAGGGTTACGACGGTCATGGCGTTCTACTCATCACTCGTGATACGGGAGCACTAGGACAGTTATCGGGCAAGCCTATAGCTGCCGGCAATATGTTTCTGGGCAAGTTCAATATCGCTATGGCAATGGTCAACAATGCAATGAAAGCCACCGAGTTTGGCATCCCATTCACCCAGAAGCCGGTTCGCCTTTCGGGCTACTACCAGTACAGCCCCAGCGCCCCGTTTACCGACAAGAGCTTTGTTGAACACCCAGAGCGCATCGATGCCGGCGACATCTACTCCGTGCTTTTCCTCAACCACGATGCCAGCGGCAAACCATTAGTGCTCTACGGCGACAATGTGCTCTCAAGCGAGCAGATTGTGGCTGTGGCACGAGTCCAAAATGTGAATGAGACCAACGGACAATGGGTATATTTCGACATTCCATTTGAGTACAACAGCGACATCGACATGACATTGCTTGAGAATCGAGGCTACAGTCTCACCATCGTGTTCTCATCGAGCATTGAGGGAGCAAGCTTCGAGGGAGCTGTGGGCAGCACTTTGAAAGTAGATAAGGTAAGGCTCACTTGCGAGATAAAAGAGTAATCAGTTATCAGTAATCAGACTTAAGAATATGAAACGATATATAGCATCAGCATTAATCGCATTAACAGCTTCCATTAGCGCTTGGGCTATCATGCCCAACGATGGCGGATGCAAGAACCTGCAAGACTTCTTCCGCAATGTAGAGGGCTATGGCAGAATTGGTTACTCCATTGGCGGCACTGCCCCTATGGGCATGCCTGCCGAGATAAGGAAACTCAACAAGTTCATACTTCAGCCCAACGTGTCGTTTGGTGCCGACCTTATCAAACCCACCAGCGACCATTGGGGCGTGCTTGCAGGCATCCATTTTGAGAACAAGGCGATGCACATCGACGCCACCGTCAAGAACTACCACATGAAAATCACTAAGGACGGGCAGTCACTGGAAGGCGTGTTTACCGGCAAGAACGACAGTCACGCCGTGCAGTGGACCTTCACTGTGCCCATTCAGGCTGTGTATAAGTTCAGCGACAAGTGGAAACTCAAGTTTGGTCCTTATTTCTCTTATGTCACAAGCTGCAACTTCGACGGTTTTGCCTACGACGGCTACCTGCGTGTTGATGACCCCACTGGGCCAAAAGTGATACTGGGAACAACCGAAGACGACCGTGGCGACTACGACTTCAAAGACGACATCCGCAAGGTGCAATGGGGCATGGGAGTGGGTGTTGACTACTTTTTCGCTCGCCGTTTCGGCATCTACGCTGACCTAAACTGGGGCTTGAGCGGTTTCTTCAAGAGCAGTTTCAAAACCCTAGACCAAACCCTCTACCCTATCTACGGGACAATAGGAATTGCGTATAAGTTTAAGTAAAGCACAATGCTTTAATTCATTTGATTCATTAAAAAAATTATTAATAATTTAAACGTTTAAATCATGAAGAAAATTTTCACTTTTGTTGCAGCAGCAGCTCTTGCAATGACTGCCACTGCTACCGACTACAATGGAAAAATCACTGTCACCATCAACGAAAATCCAGTGACACAAGATGCCACCATCTCCATCAACCAGAATGATGATGAGGACGGAACCTATGTTCTCAACATCAAGAACTTCCGCTTGCTGAACGCAAACACATCTATTGATGTGGGCAACATCGTTGTCGATAACCTCAAGGGCTATCTCATTAATGGAGAGACCACCGTTGTTGCCGACCAATCTATCAACATTCAAAATGGCGATGACCCTGACGTGCCCATGTGGTATGGTCCATTTCTCGGCGATGTGCCCATCGTGATGGCAGGACAGTTTAATGACACCGATGCTAAAATCGACATCGACATCGACATGCGTTCTACCCTTGAACAGTTTATCAACGTGAAGTTCAACACCCGCGACGAGAGCCAAGGCAGTGGCGTCTATGGCGACGTGGACGGCGACGGAAACATCACCGCCGGAGACATTACAGCAATCTACAACATCCTCTTAAACAATAATAATTAATTGTTGTTAGGTGTCAAGTGCAATGCACTTGACACCTGTTCCAATCTCAATTTCAATAGGTATTATTTAAAAAATCATGAAAAAACTATTCACTACAATGCTCGCCACAGTGACTGCACTGGCAGCATTGGCAGCCGACTATAGCGGCACGCTCACCGTTGACGGTTCGTCGTCGCAAGCCTCTGTTACTGTCAATAACAGTGGCAGCAACTACACCCTCATCATCAACAATGTGGGGGAGATAGGAAATATTGAGATTACCGCACCTGGCAACACAGGCAATGGCCTCACTAGCGTTGTCACCAATCAGGACATCGATGCTGGAAACGCCAACTTGGTGCTGGCATTCAACCAATATGCACTGGCATTCAACCTTGACATCGTGACAGACCAAGGAAACACAATCAACGTGAAGTTCGCGCAAGACGGCGAACTGACAGGTTTCCAAATCAAGAACAGCAACTTCGAAAATTTCAAGAGCAACGGCGAACCACTGGCTTGGCACGGCTTCAAGAGCGCAACAGGCACTTGGGCAGGCCTTGCACCAAGCACTTTAAGTTCAAGCGAAGATTGTCATGGCGGAAGCCTTAGTGCAGTAATGGAATCTGGTTCCCTTTTTGGAAAGGTTGGTAATGGCACCATGACCACAGGTCGCCTCAACGCTGGCAGTACAACTCCCGAAAGCACCTCCAACTGCAGCAAGATGGACATCAGCAATACCAACACCGACGCCAACGGCGACCCCTACTACACCGTGATGCACGGCCGCCCCGACGCCTTCAAGTTCTGGGTGAAGTTTGTGCCTAAATCAAGTTCATCACTGGCTTCTATGAGCGCCATCATCACCGACGGCACCGCCTATCAAGACCCGGAGGACAAGACTTACACCAACAAGCTGGCGACGTCGAAGAAAACCGACATCACCACTTGCGGCTGGACACAGTTCACCGTGCCTTTCGACTATATCGACAAGAATATTGACGGCAAGGCACTGCTCGTCACTTTCTCGACCAACGCCACCCCCGGTAAGGGCAGTAGTGGCGACCAGGTGTTTGTCGACGACATCGCATTGGTTTACAATGCCGCTATCACCGGCATCAAGGTGAAAGGCAACGATCTGGAGGGCTTCAATGCCGACACCTATGAGTATAACTTCACTCTCGCCGACGGCGAGACCTTCAGCGACAGCGACATCGACGCCACTTACATCAGCGAGCACGCCTACCTGGTGAAGAAGGTGGTTGCCACCGCCGATGGCGGCTATAAGCTGTTTGTGGCTGTGGTGAGCAACGACCTCACCACCACCAAGGTGTACACCATCAACTATGCTCCCGCTCCCAAGCGTTACTTCCTCACCGGCACGTTCAACAGCTGGAATGAGGGCGACGGGATGACCGAGCTCGTTTATAACGAGGAGACCGGTAAATACGAGGCCGACCAAGCAATGGGCGAGAACGCCGAGTTCAAGCTCAAGGACGGCGAGGGCGTATGGTACGGCGCGCAGAGCGACGGCAACTTCGCCATCACTCAGGAGATGGTTTCCAATGGCGACTATATCACCATCCTCAAGGACGGCGGCAACAATATGGCGATTGCCGTTGCCGGCAATTGGCATTTCGCTTACGACGCCGAGCAGAGCCGGCTCGTGGTTACCGGCGAATGGGTTGTTCCGCAGCCTAAGGTATACATCATCGGCGAGGTGAACGGCAACAAATGGGCTACCAACGCCGGCGTTGAGATGACCTACGACGAGACCACCGACACCTACACGAGCGACGTGACCGTAGGCAGCGAAGGCAGCTACGGTTACTTCTGCTTCTCTACCAAGCTCACCGACGAAGCTGGCGACTGGGACGGCCTCGCTCCCTACCGCCTGATGCCCGCTCCGCGCGGCGAGGGCGAAGGTAACTTCGAGATTACCCGCGACGAGTATAACACCGACATCGCTATCGGCAGCTATGTGGGCGCCGTACGTCTGCCCGCCGGCCAATATCGCCTGGTGGTAAACGGCGAGCTCAACAGTATGCGCGTCGAGGCCGCGCTCTACAACATCAGCGTCGACCCCGTGGCTGAGGGCGTCACCGTGACCGTAGCCGACAAGTACGACACCGTGCTCAGCAAGGCTATCGAAGGCGAGACCGTCTACGTGAAGGCCGTTAGCGCCGACACCGGCCGCGCTATCGTAGGCATCATGGTTTACGACACCGACGACAATACTGTCGCATCGCAAGTGTTCACTCACAACGCGTCGAGCGTCGACTGGACCTTCGCTATGCCCGCCAAGGATGTGGTTATCAAGGTTGAGACCGCTACCGTGAGCAGCTTCGCCGCTCTCAACAGCACTGAGACCGCCGCCAACGAGAACTACGTGGTAAGCGACCCCGTGGCAATCGCTCCTTATACTTTAGAGAAAGACGGCACTGTAGCGTGCATGGTATCCGACAACCAAGGCAACTACGCTATGGTGGTGATGGGCGACGGCGTTCAAGCTCCGCAGGGTGGCCTCTCGGCCGGCTTCGTGGTGACGAAGATTGCTAACGGCGCGCTGATGCTCGTCTCGGGCGAGGAGAACGCCGAGATGGAATACAACATCGAGAAGTTCGCCCTCAACAACGACAACTTCGAGCCCGCCGACTTGCAGGTGTTCAAGCTCATCGGCTACTTCCAGATGGAGAACGGCCAGCCTAAGGTATCGGCCTTCAGCGGCAAGACCAGCGCCGGTATCAGCACCAGCTACTTCCTCAACACTGAGATGTGCCCCGACTTCGACGCGTCGAACTACACCGTAGGCGAGAAGTATGAGTTTATAGGTGTTCTCGGATTTGTAGAGGACGACGAGACGCTGCCCGAGCCCGTCCGCCGTGCCCTTAAGGGTCACGCCGACACCGCTCGTCCCATCTATCTGATTGACGGCAACGCCACCATCTCTACCGGCATCGATAGCATCGTGAAGAACGTCGACGCCAAGAGCGTACGCTACTTCAACGTGCAGGGCGTAGAGCTGAGCGAGCCCGTTCGCGGCGTCAACATCGTCGTGATTGAGCACACCGACGGCTCCACCACCACCCACAAGGTGCTGAAGTAAATGGTAATTAGGAATTAGGAATGAGAAATTCAGGTTTGATTGGTTTAAATTCCTAATTTCTAATTCCTAATTCAAAACGTATACACCCCGGGTTGTACCTACCCCCCCCTTTTTTTACACCAGGTACAACCCGTCCCCAGGAGAAGAGCCCCCCTGCGAAGGTCGGCTCTTCTCTTCGTTTCTCGTAATTCTAAACAACAAATTTAACAAATTAGACGAATTTGACGCCCACCGTACTACACCCGGTCGACGCATGCGTCGACCCTACATTTCGGCTCTGCGTCAAATTGTTTATTTATACCGCCGACAAAACGATATAACGCGCCATGGCGCGTGTCGGGGGGCACTGGCGGTCGGCTAATGCCGCCGGGACGGCGGACCCTTTTCATAACCCCACCCTAAGGAGCCGAAGGCGACGCAGGGTGGGGCCGTTGTCATACTCCACCACCGTCGCCCGGCGGGCGACCCCAATTCGCGCCGCAATGCCCACGATGTGCAACCTCTTCGAGGTTGGTGTGGCGTGTGCGTCGGCGCACACAGGGGCTGCGGGCTGCGCCCTTGCCTCCTGCCTGAATTCCTGCGCGCCTCCGGCGCTTAATAATTCTGGGGAGAAAACGCGGAGTGATTGTAGGGTCGACGCATGCGTCGACAGGGCGCGGAATATGGTGAATATCAACGGCTTCACCGCGGTCGACGCATCCGTCGACCCTACAGCTGCGCTCTGCGACCATATTATTGGTCGCAAATAATTGTTAAGAGTTTTTTATCAGTTGTTTTATTATTGTTATCTTTGCGGTCAAATAGAGGCAAAATATGGCTGAAAATCAGAACATAGAGTACAAAGAATCGTGGCGAGACGAATATCTGAAATGGATATGCGGCTTCGCCAATGCGCAAGGTGGCAGGATATACATTGGCATTGCCGACAATCAGCAAGTGGTAGGTGTCAGCAATTCCCACCGCTTGCTGGAAGATATACCCAACAAGATTGTAACAACGCTCGGCATCGTGTGTGATGTTAATCTACTGGAGCGCGAAGGCAAAGACGTTATTGAGATAGTGGTCGAGCCGAGCAATATGCCCATCGCATATAAAGGCGAGTACCACATACGCAGCGGCGCGACCAAGCAACAGTTGCGTGGCGTAGCCCTGCAGCAGTTCATCTTGAAAAAAATGGGCCTGTCGTGGGATGAGATTCCTACCGAGGTTGGGATTGACAAAATCGACCGTATAGCCATAGAATATTTCTTGCGCAAAGGTATCTTCCACAAACGCCTCAGTCCTGAAGCCATCAATTATACGACCGAAGAAGTATTGCAGAACCTGCAACTAATCAACGATGAGGGAAAACTTAAAAATGCCGCATTGTTGCTGTTCGGCAACGACCCACAACGCCATTTTGTCTCGGCTATATTCCGCATAGGTCGTTTTGGCGGAGAAAACAATGATTTGCTATCCCAAGACACTATTGAAGGGAATATTCTTCAGATGGGTGACAAAGTGGTCGAAGTCCTTAAAAACAAGTATCTTATTTCCCCAATTCATTATGAGGGAATGGTAAGGGTCGAGACGCTTGAAATTCCCGAAGATGCCCTTCGAGAGTTATTGTATAATGCTATTTGCCACAAGGAGTACACTGGTGCACATATCCAAATGCGCGTTTATAATGACCGCATCACTATTTGGAATCAAGGTGGATTGCCATTTGGTGTAACCATTGACTCTCTTATGGAACAACACTCCTCTCACCCTCGCAATAAAAATATTGCCAATACATTCTTCAAAGCTGGCTTCATCGAGGCTTGGGGTCGTGGTATAGGGAAAGTTAACGATGAATTCAGGAAAGCTAACCTACCTCTGCCGAAGTATGAGGAGCGAGAAGGTGGTTTTATGGTGACAATACAACGTTCTGAAAATGTGCGCAATATGTTTTCAGGCCCCTCAAGCACTCCCCAAGTACCCCCCGAGTACCCCCCAAGTACCCTCCAAGTTGACAATCTTGTTTCACGAATGGGAACGGAATACTTATCAATAACTGAATTGTTAAACTTGATGGGACTTCGTGACCGCAAATATTTCAGAGCAAATTTCTTAACGCCAGCCATTGAAAAAGGATTTGTCGAGCTGGAAATTCCCGGGCAGATACGAAATCCGAAACAACGTTACAGATTAACAGGATTAGGTCTGGGCTATCATGGATTTATGAAAGGAGCAAAATGACACTCAGAATGACACCCCGGCGATGTGCAACCTCTTCGAGGTTGGGGTGGCGTGTGCGTCGGCGCACACAGGGGCTGCGGGCTGCGTCCTTGCCTCCTGCCTGAATTCCTGCGCGCCTCCGGCGCTTAATAATTCTGGGGAG
>CALDIG010000261.1 GCA_937904375.1 uncultured Prevotellaceae bacterium | reverse complement strand
CCCGTTTTCGGAAAGAATAATGAATTCAACATTCGGGGGAAGCGTGTGAAGGAGCACCAAATTCCGACGTGGGCAATAGCGCATAAAGCAAAGCCAGAACCCCCACAGCAAGTGAAATATAGAATGACCGCTTCACCCATTGCAGCCGTCGCGACTCCTCATCGCTGTAGAAGTTGTCCATCAGCGACTTGTAGTGAGAATATTGACTATTGAAGAGCCTCACATAACGCGCGAGCAACACAATGTAAAAAACCACAAACACCCCGAATCCCCATACCAAGACATTTCCCGAAGACAGCAAGTAGATAGTGAACAGCGCCACCGACACAACGAGGATAACAGCAAGTTCGACAAGCAGCCTTCTCCACTTCAAGTAGTTGAGGCTGATGAGGTTGATGAGAGTGTAAGTAAACAAAAAGGCCTGGAAACACGCCACAAAAAGGATTATAGGCCTCGACAAGGTGTCGCCTTGAGAATCCCTAATCACATTATACTCAAAAAAAATGCTCAGAGCATAGAGAAGATAAGCATCCGCCATCGCATAGCGCGACACCCGGTAGTTGCGCAACGCCGCTTTTGGCGGCACCGACAAGAAAATAAAGCATATCGCCAGACCTATCAGTATGCCTGGCGCAAAAAACACATCAAGGACGTGATATAATTGTTCCATGTTGCAAAATTAGTAATTTGATTATTACGCACCAACAAAAAACGCTCAATCTGGTTACACTTTTGTCAAAATAGGTTACACTTTTGTCAAATTGGTTGCTCTTTATGTTATTGAAACCAACTTTGAGCCATTATATTTTATGTATAGATAACATAAAAGTAAATTTGCAAATAAAAATAAACAAATAATAATATATTCTTATGAAAAAAGTATTACTTCTATTAATTATTTCATTGATTACACTCTCGACAAATGCCTTGCCATTTGTACCCACTACCAGTCCAGAGACCAAACCAATTCACTGGTATTACTTAAAAACTGGTGGACGATTCGTTTATGCTTCAGAAGGTGGCGAGAATGCAGATATTGCGGCCAGTTCCTCTTCGCAGAACAACGATGCTTACTACTGGTGCTTTGTTGGAAACAGCAGTAGTGGATACAGAATCTACAACCGCGCTACGAAAAAATATTTGTATGCCGGCGAGTTTCTGGGATACTACTATGATTCCCCTTTCGACTTAGTGGAAACACGAGATAACAACAGTTTCTACATTTATGCGATGTTTAATTCAGGCACATTAAAGAATTACCTGTGTTACAACACCAGCAACGGTTTTTACACCACTATGGGAAAGGATTCCTATTTCACAGTCACTGAGGCTTTTGTTGAAGAGGATTCGCAATCTAGTATGCCAGATATTAATGCAGAGACATTTGATGACCATTGTGTCGTCACTGCTACGGGAACTGGTGAAGTACATCTATATATCGGAAATGAGGAAGTGGAGAACCCCTACTCCATCATGCGAACCAATGTAGACCAATATTTCACCGCCACAGCCACCAACAAAGATCCCGGCAAAGAAATGGTATCAGTCACTTACTATTTACTTGTTCCCAAGTTGGAGGGTTCAGGTCCCAACCCCAATCCCACATTCACCCGCTACGACGCCAATGGCGTGGGCTACAGCGTTGAGTATGGAGGTCCCGAACAATATGGTTGTGTTGCCCAATTTGCGCTTGACAACAATGCCAACAGCTACTTCCAGGCCACTACCGATGACTGCTATGTGGTGATGCAAGCCAGCAAGCCTGTGGCGGTGAAGCAATATAGCCTGGTTACAGCCATCGATGCTTTATATGTGTATGAATACATGATTCGCAGCTGGAAACTCGAGGGCTCTAACGACTTCCAGAACTGGACACTTATCGACACTCAAAAGGATTACCCCATGCCTCTCGTTGACCTGACTGAGGTTGTCATTCCAGTGAATGACACCCGCAAGTTCCGTTACTTCAAGTTAACATGCACCGAGGGTGCAGGTATATATAACAGCGTGCGACTTAGTGAAATATGGATTAACGAGCAAAACCATGGACAGTGGACTCAATTTGACTTCAAGAGTTCGACCTGCGGAGCCGAAGGAGAGAGATACTTAAAATGTAGCGAATGTAATGCCAAGAAGACCGAATTGGTGCCAGCCGATGGAACGCACTGGTTCAGCGATGGGGTTTGCACCAAATGCGGCATTAAGGAGGGAGAGACCAGGTTGATTTACAACAGCCAACGTGCGATACACTTTGTGAAGGCTAAACACGCCTACCGCCAATCTAACGGAACTTGGCCCAGCGCTCCTCAAGGGTGGAACACTCCTGGTTTTAATGACAACGATTGGCTCAATCTGCCCTTGGGAACGGCAAATCCAGGACACACCGACGGTCCAAGATACCAGCTGCGTTATAATTCGTTCTGGTATGACGAGTACAACTGCTACTGGATGCGATTCCCCCTCATCCTGACCGAGATTGCCAGCAATGCGACGTTCACTTTCAACTGCGTTCACGACGACAATATGGTAGTGTATGTCAACGGACAAGAAGTAATCAACAAAGAAGGCTGGTGCGAAACACCCTACGGAAGCACTTTTGCCAACACTCACGAAAGCTACAACATTCCCGCCTCGGCATTCCACCTGGGCAAGAATGTGATTGCCGTGTATATGCAGCAGAACTGGGGTGGCGCATTCTTCGACTGCGAACTAGTAACAACAGGAGTCACTACAGGAGACATTATTCCTGGCGACGTGAACGGCGACGGCAATGTCACGGCTGCCGATGTCACTGCGCTCTACGACGCAATGCTCAACAACGACTACAGCAATGTAGTTAACGGCGACCAAACTGGCGACGGCGAAATCACCGCCGCCGATGTCACAGCAGTTTACAGCATCCTGCTCGGGAATTAACAACGACAATCACGACTCACAGATCGTAACCCAATAACAGGGGGAAGGCGATATGCTGTTATTACACAGCTCTCCTTCCCCTTTTTTCTTTAACTCCTATATTAGAGCCCAGTCACGCAAATTGGTGACGAATGAACTAATTAGGGTTCAGACGTAAAAAGGAGGGGGAAAGAGAGGCTCTTGATTTAATTAAGAGTTTTGCAACACCCTTGTTTCGTAATTATTGGTTTAATTAGTTTAATTGTGGTTTTATTGGTAAAGTGGTCGCTTTTGGTCGTTACTGGTCGTTTGATATAGCACCAGTCACACCGTCGATGTTAGCGATGCGCTCGCGCAGGGCGGGGAGTTTGTCGGCATCGGTCTGGACGGTCATCGAGCACACGTTGTCGAATTGCTGCTCCAGCACTTTGAGGTCGCCGTTTTTAACCAATTTCATCACATCGTTCATTGCAAGGTAAGGAAAAGAGAAAGAGAGTGTTGCCTGTTCATGGCACTCAAGGATCTCGCCCGCCTCGATAGCAGTGCGCGCCGCCTCACGGTAGGCGACGATAAGCCCCGACGTGCCGAGCTTGATGCCTCCAAAGTATCGCACCACGGCAATCACCACGTTGGTGAGTCCGAAGGAGTTGATTTGTCCGAGGATTGGCTTTCCTGCCGTACCGCTGGGCTCGCCGTTGTCACTCGAGAGGTATTCATCGCGTTGGGTGCCAATCATGTATGCCCAGCAGCAATGCCTAGCGTCGTGATATTTGTTGGCAATCTGCTTAATGAGCGCCTTTGCCTCGTCGGCACTCTGCGCCGGTTGTGCAATGGCGATGAACTTGCTCATCTTCTCCTTGTAGATGCCTTGCGACACGCCCTTCAACGTCTTGTAGAAATCACTCATAATACCTTATATCAGTTTTCAGTTTCAGTTGACAAGTTAACAAGTTAACAAGTTGACGAGCAGATAGAAAACACATTTTGCTTTTTTACTCGTTAACTTTTTTACTCGTTAACTTCATTATCCATTTTGTCCTTGTTACTTTGTCCTTTGTCCACTAACCTCTAACTTGCGAAATGCGTATTTAGGCTGCGGTTCAGAAATCTCAAACAAGTTTGGATTTCATTCACCTAGCACTAATTTTGGATAAAATAGGCTGCGCCTCGGCAATAAAAATTAAAATCTACGATTTTCATTTTGTATTTCTCTCGGCTTGCACTAATTTTGTGCAAAAATAATAAATTATTCACACTTTAGGCTATTTCTCGACTTTATTTTTGTAACTTTGTAGCCGTTTTTACTCAAATAAGTTTTTTCAACCAACAAAACATAACAACACATTATGGCAACCTATTTTGAATGTAAAGTGAAATATGACCGCACGCTTGAGACTGGCGCGCAGAAGACAGTGGCCGAACCCTATCTCGTTGACGCTCTTTCGTTTACCGAGGCCGAGGCACGCATCACCGAGGAGATGATGCCGTTCACAACGGGCGAATTTGCCGTCACAGCTGTGAAGAAGGTGAAATATGACGACATTTTCTTCCATCAAGGCGGCGACCGCTGGTACAAGGTGAAAATCAACATGATAACCATCGACGAGAAGACAGCCGCCGAGAAGCGCACCTCAAGCAACTCACTTGTGCAAGCTAGCGAGTTCAAGGAAGCCCTCAACATCTTCCTCGAGAACATGCGCGGCACAGCCTTCGACTACGAGATTGCCGCCATCGACGAGACCCCGCTGATGGATGTCTTCGTCGCCAATCTCTCAGAAACCCTCGCCGACAAAAAAGCAAAAGAAGAGTAATGTGATAGTTGTCAGTTATCAGTTGTCAGCACCC
This sequence comes from uncultured Prevotellaceae bacterium, assembly GCA_937904375.1. GTDB lineage: Bacteria > Bacteroidota > Bacteroidia > Bacteroidales > Muribaculaceae > Sodaliphilus. The sequence continues at coordinate 1,391 of CALDIG010000261.1, read as the reverse complement.
CTCTGTACTCTAAACTCTGTACTCAAAACTCTGTACTCAAAACTCTGTACTCAAAACTCAAAAGAATGTCTATTACTCAAAACATACAGCGCATAACTGCTCAACTCCCCGATGGGGTGAAGCTGGTGGCGGTGTCGAAGTTCCACCCGGTGGAGAAAATCATGGAAGCCTACGATGCCGGGCAGCGCCTCTTCGGCGAGAACCGCGCCCAGGAGCTGGCGGCAAAAGCGCCACAGCTGCCCACCGACATCCAATGGCACTTCATAGGCCACTTACAGAAGAATAAAGTTCGCATTATAATGCCCTATGCATCAACAATCCAGAGCATCGACTCTATAGAACTGCTTCAACTTGTTAACAAGGAGGCTGCAAGAATCAATCGCCATATTAATGTATTACTTCAACTCTACGTTGCCAAAGAGCAGACTAAGAGCGGGTTTACTATAGATGAGGTTCTGAAAGCTGCCGATGATGGCGCATTCAAAGATTTGAGCAACGTCACCATCGCTGGAGTGATGGCGATGGCCACCTTCACCGACGACATGGAGCAAGTAGCCAGCGAGTTTGAGCAGGTTCACAACACATTCCTCACTCTGCGCGACAACCACTTTGCCGGCGACCCCGCCTTCAAAGAAATCAGCATGGGCATGAGCGACGACTGGCGCATCGCCGTCAAGCACTGCGCCACCCTCGTGAGAATAGGCACCGACATCTTCGGAGCAAGAGAATATTGAAAATTCGTCTTATTTTTGCAATGTTTTAAAAATTAATGTGTAACTTTACACGTTATTTTCAAACAACAGAATATTAACGTTAAAATATACTATTAAAAACAATGGCACAAAAAAAGAAACAATGGATCGCTATCATCATGATGTTCTTCCTCTTTGCGATGATAGCATTTGTGACAAACCTATGCAGCCCTATGGCTGTAATCGTTAAGAATCAGTTCCATGCGTCAAGTTTCGCCGCCCAGCTGGGTAATGCCGCAAACTTTATCGCCTACCTTGTAATGGGAATCCCAAGCGGTTTACTTCTAAAGAAATTTGGTTATAAAAAGACCGCTTTACTCGCTATCGCAATTGGCATTTTGGGTGTGTTCATTCAGTACATGAGCGGTTGGGATGGTATTGAGAGTTTCTGGATTTACCTTCTTGGAGCATTTATCGCCGGATTCTGTATGTGTATGCTCAACACCGTCGTAAACCCAATGCTCAACACCATGGGTGGTGGTGGAAACAAAGGAAACCAGCTCGTGCAGTTTGGCGGAGTGTGCAACTCTCTTGCCGCCGTTGCAGTTACCATTATTATGGGTTCGCTCATCGCCGACGCCGCCCATGCCGAGATTGAAGACGCCACCCCGGCATGGGCGGCGTCGGCGATGAGCGAAC
>CALDIG010000260.1 GCA_937904375.1 uncultured Prevotellaceae bacterium | reverse complement strand
ATGACGATGCCGTCAACCACATAGCCGTCATGCTCAATCCACGCCAGCGCGTCCGAATAGTCAGATGTGCGCTCATGGGCGATGTGCTTCAGGTACAGCGGACGGCCGCTTGACGCCTCAAGGGCTATCAGCACGCCGCAGTTGCGCCCGAAGTAAGTCGCGTCTATCTGTACCACGCCATGCCCTCGGCTTGCGGGGTTGTGCCAAGGGATACTGACACCGCGCATAAGACGCTGCACCGTTGATATACTCACGCTATGGGTGGCGGCAAGCTCATTCAATGTCTGCTTGCCATTCAAATAACTTTCCCAGAGGGTCAGCTTGTCCAGATACACTTTTCCTCGGAACTGGCGGCCACAGGCCATGCACTTGAACAGCTGGACACCGTCACGGGTGCCGTTGCGCACCGTGATCGGCGAACCGCAATGTGGGCATTTTTTTGTTCATATCGTTATGTTTTAAGACCTTTTCAAATGGCCACAAAGATAGTAGTTATCGGGATTCAAAGCAACTCTTATCCTGCAAAATGACCAATAGAACGGTTTTAAAAGCAGATTTTTGCCTGAAAATTTTGAAGTGCCTGTAAAGCCAGTGTGAATCGGCTCTTCAGGCACTTCTTATCCTGCAAAATGACCAATAGGCCTTTCTTTATCCGCTATTATCATACCGGTGATGGTAGGTATTATTATCTTTATGAGTATATTGGTGACGGACATGATTTTTTAAGTTCAGCTTCAGCAGCGTTATCGACTAGTATCTTTAATGTTAATGAAGTTTTTGTAGAAGGTGATAATGTGCCTGTTGCCGGCGATGTAAATGGCGATGGCGAGGTAACAGGCAGTGACGTAACGGCTCTCTACAACCACATTCTCTTTGGTCAAGATACCGAGATTTTTAATGGCGACCAAAATGGCGATGGCGAAGTGACCGGCAGCGACGTCACCGCCGTCTACAACATCATTTTGGGACTATGATTAATGCACAATTCATAATGCACAATTTATAATACAAAAAAACTGTTTAGTGCAAGGGGGGGGATGCGTGCAGGGCACGCAAACCTCCCCCTTTAATCGCAGTTATAGTTTATGAATTATCATCAATCATTATTAAAAAAGGTAGTTGCACCAGATTGTTTAAGTAGACACTGAAAATGATTTTTAGATGAATAAATTTATAACAGAAGACATTTAAGTGATTAGTATCTCATTTGGTTTAACAAACGTAGTCATTTCCGTGTATTTTCCAGGATTGGTGATACCGTCATAATAATTAACTAAAGGTTAAAAAATAAGTATCTTGCTGAAATTCAACAAGATACTCATTAGTGCGCCTGATAGGACTCGAACCTACACAACTTGCGTTACTAGATCCTAAGTCTAGCGCGTCTACCAATTTCGCCACAGGCGCTTGCGGTTGCGACATGACATTGCGTTAATCATCATGTGCCTCAAAATTGCGGGTGCAAAGTTAGTTATTTTTTTTGAAGTTCAAAATAAAAAAATGCAATCATGGTGAAATTTTGCCGAAAAGTGGTTTAATTTCGTCAATTATGACTATTTTTGCAAAGTGTTTGATTGTGAAAAGTGGCATCAGCAGTTTTTTTCATCAAGACGCTGTTTTTTAAAAAAGTCGCAAATTTCTGAAACTTTTTCGCCACTTGTTGCGTCTAATGTATAAATGAACTATTAAAACAATTATTTATAAACATAAAATCAACTACTTATGACAAGACTAAAGAAAATCTTGGTTCTGGCTGTGGCTTTGCTGCCATTGATGAGCGTGAGCGCCCAGAACGAGAAGCACGGCTTGAACCGTGCCGACATGGATTTGACAGTAAATCCTGGTGATGACTTTTATCGGTATGCCGGTGGTGGCTGGATGAAGGCCAACCCGCTGAAACCCGAGTATTCAAGCTTTGGCGTGTTCAATGAGCTTGCCGAGAAGAACCGCGACCAGTTGAAGGAACTCTTCGACAACCTCGCCAATGAGCATCACGCCAAGGGCAGCAACGGTCAGAAGGTTACCGACCTCTATGCTCTGGCTATGGACAGCGTGCGCCGCAACGCCGAGGGCACTAAGCCTATCCAGCAGGACCTTGCCGACCTCGCAAGCTTCAACCGTGCCACTTTGACCGAGTTTATTGCTTACCAGCACATGTATCTTGGCAACCCCTTCTTCGGAATTGGTGTGGAGGCCGACCTTGCCAACAGTGCCGTGAATACCATGTACTTGAGCGCCGGTTCGATGAGTCTTCCCGACCGCGACTACTACCTCAAGACCGATGCCGAGAGCAAGAAAATCCAGCAGCAATATCGTGACTATCTCACCAAGATGTTCATGCTCGCCGGTTACAAGAAGAAAGACGCTCAGCGCGCCACTAAGACTATCTACGACATTGAGTATAAGTTTGCCGAGGCTAGCATGACCCGCGCCGAGCAGCGCGACATCTCCAAGCTCTACAACCCCCGCACTATCGACCAGCTGCAGGCCGACTATCCCGCCATCAACTGGACTCGCTATTTCGAGCTGATGGGCGTGAAGAATATCGGCACCGTGATTCTCGAGCAGCCTAAGGTGATGGCCGTTGCCAACAACTTGATGACTAATCTCAAAGATCAGGAAATCAAGGACTATGTGGCTGGCATGATTATCGCCGGCGCATCGGGCTACCTCAGCGACGAGGTGGGCGAGACCCAATTTGACTTCTATGGCCGCACCCTCAGCGGACAGAAGGAGCGCCAGGCACGCTGGAAACGCTGCATGAACATTCCCAATGGCGTGATGGGCGAGGCTGTGGGTCAGCTCTACGTGGAGAAATACTTTGCCGGCGACAGCAAGGACAAGATGGTGAAGCTCATCGGCGACCTGCGCAAGGGTCTCGCCGAGCGTATCGCCGGTCTCGACTGGATGAGCGACCAGACCAAGGTCAATGCCCTCGTTAAGCTCAATTCCTTCACCGTGAAGGTGGGCTATCCCGACAAGTGGAAAGACTATAGCAAACTCACTGTTGACCCAAGCAAGACCCTCTATGACAACATGAAGGCTGCTTCGCTGTGGGCTACCAAGCGCAACCTTGAGAAATATGGCAAGGCGGTTGACCGTGAGGAGTGGGAAATGACGCCACAGACCGTGAACGCCTACTACAACCCTCTGAACAACGAAATCGTGTTCCCCGCAGCCATCCTGCAAGCTCCATTCTTTGACCCCAAGGCCGACGATGCCACCAACTATGGCGCCATCGGCGTAGTGATTGGCCACGAGATGACTCACGGCTTTGACGACCAGGGCCGCACCTTCGACTATCAGGGCAACATGGTTGACTGGTGGACCGAAGAGGATGCCGAGAAGTTCAACGCCGCTGCCGAGAAACTCGCTGCGCAATTCGACGCTATCGACCTGGGCAACGGTGAGCACGCCAACGGCCACCTCACCCTCGGCGAGAACATCGCCGACCAGGGCGGTCTGCGCATCGCCTACGACGCTTTCATGAAGACTCCGCAGGCGCAAGCCGGTGAGAAGATTGACGGCTTCACTCCCGAGCAGCGTTTCTACCTGAGCTATGGCCGCATCTGGGCTGAGAACATCACCCCTGAGGCAGCCTATATGCAGACCAAAAGCGACCCGCACTCGCTTGGCGAGTATCGTGTGAACGCCACCCTGCGCAACATCGACGCCTTCTTCAAGGCATTCGACATCAAACCCGGTGCCAAAATGTGGCTCGACGAGCAAGACCGCACTATTATTTGGTAGTTCACAGTTAATAGTTCATAGTTGGACTGCGAACATCGAACTTTAACCTGTTGGTTCTATAAATTAATTCAAGTCCCGCAAGTTATTTAACTTGTGGGACTTGAATTATAAAATCCTCCTCAAAAACATGTAAAATATCACAAAACCCTAGTATGTTATCATTTTTGGAAATATAACTCTTGACAAATTAAATATAATCCTATAACTTTGCAAGTGTAAAAAACGAAGTTAAACTATTTAAATTTAAAGATTATGTTAGACTACGAAGACAATGGATTTGAATTGGAGAATCAGGAGAATGAAGGCTTAGGTATGGAAGAGAACCAAGATTTTTTGAATGAGCCAATAGATGAAGAGGATTTCCAAGACTCCGACATGTCAGATGGCGAGATGTCGTTTGTTGACACCGACGGTGACGGATATGAGGAAACCACAGTTATCGACTATGACACCGACGGTGACGGATATGCCGAGACACACGAGGTGCATGTTGACCGCGATGGCGACGGCATTGACGACTACCACGCTACATTTCAGGAGTACGACACCAACAATTCCGGCGAGATGGATGCCATGATTGGCGAAATCGATAGTGATGGTGACATGGAAACCGACAAAGTGGTAAAATATAACGACTATGACCAGGATGGCGTTTATGACAATGTGAAAGTCTATAGCGATATTGACGGTGACGAGCAGATTGATGTTGTGGAGAAGCACTTCGACAGTGACGGCGATGGCATCATTGACACAACCGAGGTTTATGTTGACGAGTCGGGTGATGGCTTTGCCGATTATCACGAGATGTATGACTTTGATGAAGAGACCAATTTGGTTGTCCTTGCCGATAGCTATGATTATGATTTTGATTATGACGAGCTTTTCCCAGTAGAGTTGGAGCAATATGACCCCTCTACCGTCTCCGACCCCGACATGATTTTTGGTGCTCCCGATGAGTCGATGGAGTATTGGGAGTATCAGGGTGAAGATGGTCCTTGCGCCCTCTATGCGCAGATGTTTGTCATTGAGGAACTCACAGGAGAGGATATTGATATCGATGACTTTATCAATGAGGCTGTCGACAACGGATGGTATGAAGAAGGTGAAGGAACAGCATTCCTCAACATGAACCAGATGCTTGACTACTACGATATTGACAATGAGATGGGATTCAACAAGTCGATGGATGATATCATGGAGTGCCTCAATGATGGTGGAAAGGTGATTGTTTCGGTTGATGCCGACCAAATTTGGTTTGGAGATGATAGTGACATCTTCTCGCCCATGAGTGGAGCCAACCACGCCGTAGAGGTGATAGGTATCGACAACAGCGACCCCGACAATCCCATGGTAATCCTTAACGACTCGGGACACCCCAATGGACAAGGCGAGATGGTCCCCCTCGAGGTTTTTGAGAATGCCTGGAACGAAGGCGACCGTCAGATGATTGTTTGTTATCCCAGCTAATATCGTTAGAGAGTATGAACTTAATTATGGACAATAAAAAACCAAATATATGAAAACAAATTTTTCCATCGAGAAATTTCTCAACGAGTTTAAAAACAGTAAACCAGTGCAGGCTATAGTTCCGCTAGGTTATGTCCCCAATCTCCCCATCATCACTTCGGTAAAAGGCGAACTGTGCGCGTGCGTGCCATTAATGAGATATAAGGTGACCGGCGTGGTTGATAAGACTCTCGTCTATCCGGTGAGATATGTGTTCACCGTCACCATCCCCGAGTGCAAGGTGATAAGCTTTGAAGATCTCGCTTTCGACAGTGCCTTCGTCAATGTTGACTTCACGAAACCGGTAGGCACCTTCCGCCATGAGGCAGTGAAGAATTTGAATAAGGAGGAGTATGCCGCCTTGCGTAGCCGCCTATTCGCCGAGTATGACAAAATGCTTGATTTTCTGGTCAACAATGCCGAGTACAGTGATGCCGACAAGCAATCCTTCAAGACCCTTCTGAATCAGGTTCTAGAGCCATCGCTGAAACCCTTCTACCATGCGATAGACAAGAACTTTTTCCTTAGATTCTTGGGATAAAGGAACAAGTATAGGAATACATTGGAATATCAAGAATGGCTGGGATTTTTTTCTGGTCATTCTTTGTTTGTGGGCTTGTGAATGCGGCTTGAACGCACCTTGAACGCCGTGCTTACGGCGCAATGCGGAACAACCCCTAGGATTCTTTTTTGGTGGGTATCGCGAAAATGTTGTATCTTTGCATCACAAACAATATTTCATTTCATGGACATCGACAAGATCATTATACGGGGTGCACGGGAGAACAACCTCAAGGACGTGTCGCTTGAGATTCCAAAGCATCAAATCACAGTGTTTACTGGCGTGTCGGGCTCGGGCAAGAGTTCGCTGGTGCTTGACACCATTGCCGCCAAGTCGCGGCGGGAGCTGAACGACACATTCCCGTCGTTTGTGCAGCAATATTTGCCCAAGTATGGCCGTCCACATGTCGATGCCATCGAGAACCTGCCCATTGCCATCGTTATTGACCAAAAGAAGCCGGCGCAGAACTCGCGCTCCACGGTAGCTACCTATACCGACATCGCCGCCCTGCTGCGCCTGCTCTTCTCGCGCGTGGGGCAGCCTTGGGTGGGATATGCCGAGTCGTTCAGCTTCAACCATCCCGAGGGCAGTTGTCCCCGTTGTTCGGGTCTGGGCGAGATTCGTGAACTAGACATCCACAAACTCGTTGACTTCGACAAAAGCCTCAACGACGAGGACACAATCCACTACATTGCCTTCGGCAAGGGCGGCTGGCGGTGGATAAGATATGCATATAGCGGACTTTTCGACCTCGACAAGAAAATCAAGGACTACAGCCCCGAGGAGCTGGACTTGTTCCTCAACAGTCCGCAAATTCGCCTCAAGAACCCGCCGTCAAACTGGCCCAAGAGCGCGAAATATGAAGGTATCATCCCGCGAATGTACCGCAGCATCATCAACAGCGAGGAAGGCTTGCTCCATGCTGCCGTGCTCAACCCCATGCTCAATATGGGCGTGTGTCCCGACTGTGGTGGCACCCGCTTGAGTCCCAGAGTGCTGTCATGCAAAATCGAGGGCATCAACATCGCCGAGGCGTGCGCCATGTCGATAACCAAGCTCAACCAATGGATAAAGGCTCTCACTTCGCCACTGGCGGTTGACTTGAAGAAGGCTATCAGCGCACGCTTGACGGCTCTTGAGGAGATAGGACTTGGCTATTTGAGCCTTGACCGTGCAGTTGGCACCCTCTCGGGCGGCGAGGCGCAACGTTGCAAGATAGCAAAGTACATCAACTCGTCGCTCGCCGACGTGCTCTATATCCTTGACGAACCCAGTACAGGTCTTCATGACCACGACATCGAGAAGATGAAACACTCGGTGCGGCGGCTGCGCGATGCCGGCAACACCGTGTTGCTAGTGGAGCATCACAAAGAGATGATTGCCATTGCCGACCACATCGTGGATCTTGGTCCTGGACCAGGGAGTAGGGGAGGACAGATAATCTTCGAGGGCAGCTACGACCAGTTGCTCCATAGCGGCACCAGTACAGGACAGATGCTGAGTCAGCGCGGCGAGTTCAACACCATGCCCCGCAAGCCGAGCAGCACCTTTGCCCTGCGAAATGCCTCCCTTCACAACCTTAAGAACGTAAGCGTCGACCTGCCCATAGGCATCTTTGCTGTGGTGGCGGGCGTAGCGGGTTCGGGGAAGAGTTCGCTCATGGAGTGCTTTCGCAATAACCTTGACGGCATTGTCTATATCAGTCAGAAGAACATCGGGGTGAGTCTGCGTTCCACCCCAGCGACCTATATGGATGTGGCTCCAGACATCCGCAAACGCTTCGCCCGCGCCCACAAGATGAAGGAGCAGTATTTCACCTTTAACGGCAAGGGCGGCTGCCCGGTGTGTGGAGGCAAAGGAGTGGTGATTTCGGAGATGGCGTTTATGGATAACATCGAGACCACCTGCGAGGCATGTGGCGGACTGCGTTACTCTAAAGAGGCGTTGGAGTTTACCCTCGACGGCAAGAACATCGCCGAGGTAATGGACCTTTCGGTGCGCCGTGCCAGCGAGTTCTTCGCGGGAACGTCAATTGAGGAAAAACTGCGCCCATTGATGATTGTAGGGCTTGACTATCTGCACCTCAACCAAGCTCTTAGCACCCTCTCGGGCGGTGAGTTGCAGCGCATGAAAATCGCCTCTTATCTGCAAGCCTACACTTCTCCCGAAGCTGCTGGCGGTAAACGCGGCATCTTCATCATCGACGAGCCCACCGACGGCTTGCACCTGAAGGATGTGCATCACCTCATCGACCTCTTCAACAAAATGGTTGATGAGGGCAACACCGTCTATGTGGTGGAGCACAATACCGACGTCATCAAAGCCGCCGACCATGTGATAGAACTTGGCCCCGGAGCTGGCGAAGAAGGCGGCATCATCATCTATTCAGGCGCGCCACAAGGCATGCTCCAGTGCCAAGAGTCAATAACTGCGAGATATCTGTGAGGAACTTTGCGAGGCTTACGCTCGCATTACATAGACAATTGACATTGCAAGTCGCTGCAGTGGCGTTTTTATTCCGAATAGGTAATGGATTTATCCTATAATCTGCTGGATAATAAACGTGAGGCTCACCGTTGTCATGAAGATGGCGGGGATGAGTGTGACCCAGTAGCATTTCTTGTACTTGTAAAGGAAGATGGTGATGGTCCACAGGGTGAACACCGAGAGGGTCTGGTTAGACCACCCGAAGTATAGCCACAGCGTGTTGAAGCCGTTAGGGTTTGTAATTTGCCAGATGAGCAGTGCCAGCACGGCGGCAAACATGGGCACGGCAATCATCAAGCGCTTTGTCATGGGCTTTTGGTCATACTTCAGGAAATCAGCAATGATCAGTCGTGCACTGCGCAAGGCGGTGTCGCCAGTGGTGATTGGTGCCGCCACCACACCGAGCATCGCCAGGATGCCACCTGCCACGCCGAGCCAGCTGCTGCAAACGAGCTTGACAACAGCGGGTGCATTGAAATATTGGATAAGAGACTTTCCGTCGGTATTGCCCACTTGAGCTAGGAACTCATTCACAGCATCTTGTGGCATCACTTCGCGCCAGCCGCCGCTGTAGAAGAACCACGACGACACGGCAGCCCACACCAGTGCCACCATTCCCTCGGTAATCATTGAGCCGTAGAATATGGGTCGTCCCAGCTTCTCGCTCTTGATGCAGCGGGCCATGAGCGGGCTCTGTGTGGCATGGAAGCCGCTGATTGCACCACAGGCAATGGTGATGAACATGGCGGGGAAGATGGTGTTGGCAGTGAGGTATTCTTCTATTCCTAGCAGGTCGGTGCCATTATGAGTTTGAGCTGTTATCCATGCGTCCATGTTGCCTATGTGCCACACCTCAGGAAGGGTTGGCATTTTGATGATTAGGGCCACAAAGAGGCCTAAGGCCATAAATATCAATGCTATAGCAAAGATGGGGTAGATCTTGCCGATAATCTTGTTTATGGGCAGCAGGGTGGCGATGATGTAGTAGATGAAAATCACCACAAACCACATAATCTCGTTGCCGCCTAAGCCAGCAAGTATCGAGGCAGGGCTATACACAAACACCGCGCCCACCATCAACAGCAGCATCATCGAGAACACAAGCATGATAATGCGCATGGTGTTGCCCATGTACTTGCCCACCAGCTCGGGCAGGCCGGCGCCATCGTGGCGCAGCGACATCATGCCGCTCAGATAGTCGTGTACCGAGCCGGCAAAGATGCAGCCCAGCACTATCCACAGGTAGCTCGCCGGCCCGAACCAGGCGCCCATGATGGCGCCGAAGATGGGACCCGTGCCGGCGATGTTAAGGAACTGAATCATGAACACCTTCCATGTGGGCATGGCTATGTAATCTACGCCGTCGGGGTGGGCTAAGGCAGGAGTCTTGCGGTCGTCGGGACCAAAAATGCGCTCTATCACGCGACCATATATCAAGTAGCCCAATATCAGGGCAGCGATGCTTATTAAGAATGAAATCATAAGATAATTATTTTTAGTGACCCATTTGCGGTGCAAAAGTAGTAAAAAGTTTTGAGGTATTTGGTTAGATGGCTATTTTTTATGGGATTTGTTGGCTCTAATCACTGGCATTATCATTCTCGTTTCACCTCATTAGTGTAGAGCATTCTTGCTTGGGGAATTTTGTTGAAGATTTCGTCGGCATGGTGGGGGGAGGCGGCACTCCACATTGCCATGGGAATGTTGCAAAGTTTAACGAACCATCGGGTTGCACGGCTGCTGTTGTAGGTGTCGCGGCCCATTGCCACAATCTCCACCCGTGGCTCGTCGTTGCAGAACAGGTGCTTGATGTCCTGCCAGATTACAGCTGCCGGCGAAACTGCCTCCTCGCTGAGCATCGCCTGCTTGAAGCCGGCATTGGTGACCTCCTTGTAGCGTTGCATCGTGAAACATTCCACTATCATGCGGTCTTTGAGTTTGGGAAAGTATTTTTCGAGGATGACGGGGTCGTCGGTCTTATCCACCACGAAGAAGAGGTCGGGGTGGGCGAGGAATATCTCGTTGATCTCGCGCCAGGTGAGAGGTGTGTAAGTCTTGCCGTTCTTGCCACGCAGCGGGGCGGCGGTGAACTCGCCGATGTGTGGCGGGTCGCAAGAATAGATGGTGTCGATCATGTCATCACTGGAGTGAAACGCCAACGGCTCACCCTCGGGTGAAATGACGACATCAAGCTCTATGTACTTCACACCGCAGGCAATGGCATGCTCCACCGCCTCGCGGCTGTTGGTGTAGGTGAGTGAGTCAATGTTGCCTCCAGCGTGGGCAATAATCACGCGCTCAGGCACCGCTGGCTCATTGGCGCGCACATAAAGCACCAGCGCCCCCACCAGTACCACAATGACACATATTGTATAGAAAATGGTCTTTTTCAAAGCATTTCTTATCATTAAAAAATCATAATGTAGGGACGAGGCCTGCCTCGTCCGCCATACAAGATGGTTAAAAATTATTATGCCTTTCAAACAAGACAGGTCTTGTCCCTACAATGACATGGGTTGATGAAATCTGTCTGTTTCCCAATTTTCAACATTGCAATCAACGTACTTTGATATGTTGTTGAAGTCCTCTGTTCCTCTTATTATATGATCATGAAAACTTGACTGCCATGCAAATTTGATTTTCTCTTTGTTGGCAAATCTAGTGATATTAGCCTTTAGGCCTCCTATTATTATAGAGAGCCATCCCTGTGAATGGCTCGCTTTTTCATGCTGGCTATTATAAGTGTCATCGCCTAGTACTCTTCTACATTTAGGAAGTTCATTTTCCTCGATATATAAAATAATGTGAAAATGATTTGGCATCACGACATGATTAATAACCCTAACATAGTTGTAATGGTTTGATAAGTTATCTATTTCTTTGTTGAGATGAATGCCAATTTTAGATAAAAACATTTCTCCGTTATTAATATGACCAAAATAATTGTTTCTATCTTTTGTGACTACTGTGACAAAATAAGTTCCGCCTGCATAATCATACCATTCAGCACGTGGTGATTTTCTTGAAGGAAATTCTTGGTCTCTCATTGAACTTTTCTATGTAGGGACGAGGTTGGTCTTTTCTGTTATACGAGAGGGTTGTATATGCGGATGAGACAGGTCTCATCCCTACATTGTTGTCATATTTCGGACGAGGCAGGCCTCGTCCCTACAATATTAGTCCTCCTTGATTTCCCAGCCGAGGGCTGATGCGCCGAGCACGGCGGCGTCGCTCTCTTTGAGTTCGCTGATGAGGATTTTTACCTTGCCCTTGAAGACCTTCATGATATTCTTGTCGAAGGCTTCGCGGATGGGGTTCATGATATAGTCGCCGCTCTTAGTGAGTCCGCCGAAGATGACGAAAGCCTCGGGGCTTGAGAAGGTGACGAAGTCGGCAAGCGCCTCACCGAGGATGGTGCCAGTGTAGTTGAAGATGTCGATAGCCAGTTTGTCGCCCTTCACGGCACAGTCATATACGTCCTTAGAGGTGATGGCTTCGATGTCATAGTCGCGCAGCAGAGAGTCCTCGTCACGAATCTCGAGAAACTCGCGGGCGGTGCGTGCCACGCCAGTTGCCGAGCAGTAAGCCTCGAGGCAGCCAGTGCGTCCGCAGCCACACATGCGACCGTTGTTGCGCTTCATAATCACGTGACCCAGCTCGCCGGCAAAGCCGTCATGGCCATAAACCATCTGTCCGTTAACCACGATGCCGCTACCCACACCAGTTCCCAGGGTGATCATGATGAAATCCTTGAGACCGCGGGCTGCTCCGTAGGTCATCTCACCTATGGCGGCAGCGTTGGCGTCGTTAGTGATTACGCAAGGAATGCCAAACTTATTGGATATGAGGTCTGCGAGTGGTATTGGAGTGGGCCAGGGCAGGTTAACGCCGTCTTCTATCATGCCGGTGAAGTAGTTGGCGTTAGGCGCGCCGATGCCTATGCCGTTGATTTTCCCCACTGCGTCGTTCGCCACGACGATGCGGTTGATCTCGGTGTAGAGTTCGTCGATATAGTCCTCAATCTTTGAGTGCTTGCCAGTCTTGATGGAGCTGCTGGCGATTACTGTGCCGCGAGCGTCAACGATGCCAAAAGCGGTGTTGGTGCCGCCCATGTCGATGCCAATTACAAATGGTTTTGCCATAATGTTTCTTGATTTAAATGGTTAATATGTTTTTGTTATTTCTATAATTCTCATTTTTAGACATAAGAACATAAGTTCATAAAGTGTCCTCTTGTCCTCTTGTCCTCTCGTCCTCTCGTCCTCTTGTCTTCTTGTCTTCTTGTCCTCTTGTCCTCTTGTCTTCTTGTCTTCTTGTCCTCTTGTCTTCTTGTCCTCTTGTCTTCTTGTCTTCTTTTAGAAATTCATCGTCAGTCGCACATTGAACTGGCGGCGGGTCAGGTAGTTGGGCACGGCATACTGGATGCGGTTCACGTCGGTGACCCAGTAGTAGCTGCTCACGTTGCTGATGTCGAGCAGGTTGAACACGTCAAGCCCCAGCCAGATGCTCTTGAAATGGCTGAAGAAACCCGATGCCGGCTTGTGATTCTCGCCGAGGAGCATATAGGACAGACCCACGTCCACACGCTTATAGGACGGCTGGCGGAAGTAGCCCTCGTCGCGGGTGCGCAGTGGGGCAGTGGTGGGCAGACCGTCGCTTATGATGCCCTTGAGGCTGAACTTTATGCGTGGGTATTTTGGGAAGTAGTCGGTAAAGAAGATTGCCACGCTGTAGCGCTGGTCGGTAGGGAGCGGCACTTTCACGCCGTTGAGGTCCTCTTGCGTCTTCATCAGCGAGAAGCTTATCCAAGAGTCGGTACCCTCCACAAACTGTCCGAAAATCTTGAAGTCGAGACCGGCGATGTAGCCTTTTGAGGTGTTCTCGCCGCTATAGTTCATTTTGAGGTTGTCAACCTCGTAGGGAATCATGTTGCTCAGGTTCTTGTAATACACCTCGGCGGTGAGTTTGAAGGGGCGGTTCAAAGCTCGGAACGAGTAATCGCCTCCGAGTATCACATGGATGCTCCGCTGCGACTTGATGTCGCGGTTAAGGGTTATCACCGAGTTTCCGTATTCGTCAATAGTCTGGATGCGATATTCCTTGTAAAACGGCGACTGGTAGTAGAGCCCTCCCGCCAGTCGCAGGGCGAAGCGGTTGTTGCGCTCAGGCACATAGCCTATGCTGAAGCGAGGCGAGATGAGCGACTCCTTGTTGAAGTCCCAGTAGCTGTAGCGCACGCCCACGTTGAAAGTGAAAGCTCCGGCATCGGAGTAGAGCTTATAGGTGTCCTGGACGAATGCCGAGAAG
The DNA here is from genome assembly GCA_937904375.1 of uncultured Prevotellaceae bacterium. GTDB lineage: Bacteria > Bacteroidota > Bacteroidia > Bacteroidales > Muribaculaceae > Sodaliphilus. The sequence goes on along the minus strand of CALDIG010000260.1, from coordinate 7,243 downwards.
CGGTTGGCGCTTAGGTCATTGCTTGAACTCATGTTATATATGACATTGACCTCATCGGGGATGTGCGGCAGCGAATAGCCTGCCGAGTCGCGCCATTGCCACTCGCGTGAGCGCTCGTAGAACACGTCGTGGCGCAGCTGCAAGCCGTAGCTGATATTGTTGTGGTTAAGGCCTATATTACCCTTGAGCGACGCACTATATACGTTTATCTTCAGGCGGTTGCGGGCATGCTCGTGATATTTTCCCACGCCCAGCTCACCGCCCACGCTCTCCTCGCCGCTGGTGCCTGCCTGGTCGAGCCAGTATTCGCCGTGGATGTCGTAGGTCACCAACTCGTCGGTGCGGTAGGCACTGCCGGTGAGGGTGAGGTCGGTGCCTTTGTCGTTGAACTTGTAGTTGAACTGAATTGCTCCAAAGTAGGTGTGGAACTTGTCTTTTTCCTGACCGTCGAAATACACTAGGAACGACTTGGCATTGGTCGAGGTGCCGAAGCTCGTCTCGCGGTTGGCGGGAGTGAAGCGGTAGTCGTTGATTGACACGTTGCCCAGCAGCGACACCTTAAACTTCTTGCTCGGCTTGAACACGATGTGGGTCTGGTAGTCAAAGAACTGTGGGTCATACTCGCCCTTCGACTCCAGCGAGCCTAGCATCGACGAGTTGCGCTTGTAGCGCACGCCGTGTATCTGGGAGAACTTGCTGGTGCTGTGACCTAATGTGAGCGAGCCGCCTTGCAGGCTGGCATTCAGGCTGCCCTCGAAGCTCTGTGGCTCTTTGTAGGTGATATCGAGCACACTCGACATCTTGTCGCTGTACTCGGCGTTGAAACCGCCAGTGGAGAATGCCACCTTCTGAACCATGTCGCCGTTGATGATGCTCAATCCCTCCTGCTGGCCGTTAGTGACAAGCTGCGGACGATAGACCTCGATGCCGTTGATATATACGCTGTTCTCATCGTAGGTGCCTCCTCGCACCATGTACTGCGCGCTCATCTCGTTCTTACTACTCACGCCCGCCTGGGTGGTGAGCACGTTCTCCACGGTGTTGCCGCTGGCGCTGGGAGTCATCTTGGCGACTTCAACGTCGATGTCCTGCATCGTGTTGGTCTGTTTCTTATACTCTGTGACTTGCACCTCGGCAAGTTCGATAGTGGTCTTGTAGAGCTTGGGGCTGAGATTTACAGGACTCACAGGCTTGATGAGGCGGCGCTTCACGTCGCTGTATCCCATGCATGAGAACACCACTTCGATGGTGTCTTTTTGTGGCACTGTGATTTCATATTTGCCGTTCAGGTCGGTATTCACACCTAGCATAGTGCCATGAATGCGTACCGACGCAAACTCAATGGGGTTGTCAAACTCATCGACAACCGTTCCGGTGATTTTAATCTGTCCGTTCATCGCCAGTGCGGTGGTGGCAAGCACCACCAGCAAGGCAATATTCCTTATTATATTTCTCATTATATATAATAACGAGAAAAAGAGTGTATTAGTATTTTTCTCATTCCTAAACCTCAAAAATCGCCAAAAATGAAGAAAAGTGGACGGTTCCATTTTCTTCACTTTTTTGGCATATTTCACAAAAATAAGGGTATTCACCTTGGTGGCAAATACCCTTAAATTTTTTTGACTAAAGGGTCAAATTGGAATAATCGGAATCAATTACTTCTGGATTTTCTTCACGCCATTCTCAATAACGATACCCTTGTAGTTCTCGTTCACTGGCTGACCAAGGAGGTTGTAGCGGCCGCTCTTAACGTTGTTGCTAACGCTAATGTTCTCGATGCCGGTGAAGCTCTCGCCGTTGATGGTGAGAGTCATGTTCTCCATGTCAACAGTGAGTGTGTAGGTTCCTTCCTCTACCTGGAATGCCTTGCCATTGTCGAAGGTGAGAGCCAGAGGCATGTTCATCATGTTCTTGTAGAAGCGGAAGTCGCCGTTAGGATTTTCGTCTGTTGCCTCAGAAACAGCACCGAAGCGGTAAGGAGCGAGACCGTCCCAGTCGGCAGCCTCTTCCATGAGCTTGGTAGCGAAGCTGAAGTAGCAGTATTTCATGCCATCAACGTTGTCAACCTTTGTTGGGTTCTGGAGAACTACGTCGGCAGTGTAGATTACCTCATCCTCGGTAGTCATCTCAACACCTACGTTTGTAGCCCAAGCGTTGCCGTTAACCTCGCCAATGATGTAAACCTTAGCTGGTTCTGGGAATGCCTCTCCTTCGAGGGTGGCGTTAACCTCGTTGGTCTCGGGGTTGTAGGTTACACTGAGAGTGTAGTTGCCGGCAGCCTCAACAGGAATTACGTAGTTGTTCTCGGGATAGCAAACTGTCCAAGCATGGTCTTCAACAACCTTGAACTCTACATTGCCAGCGGCGAGCTCAGTCTCGTTGCTAGTCCACTCATAGAGACCGGTCTCCTCGTTGAAAGTCATCTCGGGAGCAGCAGCTGGATCCCAGTCGTTCTCCATGCCATAGAGGGCAGCAGGAGTACCGCAAACAGCGTAGGTGTGCTCTACCTCTGCTGGAGTGAGAGTAGCGTTAACCTCGTTGTTCTCGGGGTTGTAGGTCACATTGAGTGTGTAGCTACCAGCGGCCTCAACAGCGATGTAGTAGTTGTTTTCGGGATAGCAAACATTCCAGGCGTGGTCTTCAACAACCTTGAACTCAATGCTGCCAGCCTCAAGTTCGGTCTCAGTGCTTGTCCACTCATAGATGCCATCCTCGTTGAGAGTCATCTCAGGAGCAGCTTCTGCATCCCAGTCGTTCTCCATGCCAAACAGAGCGGCAGGAGTACCGCAAACGGCGTAAGTGTGCTCCTCGGCACCGCCGATAGTCAGCTCGAAGGTCTTGAAGAAGTTGCCGGGGAAATACTGATAGATGAGAGCCTTGGTGTCGCTTATCATCTCAGCGTTGAGCCAGTTGCACTGGAAGCCGTTGGTAACGAAACCAGCAACCTCGGGAACAGAGGCGATAGGCTCCTCGGCGTTCTTCTCGGCGATAGCCCAGGCGTTGCCATAGTTAGGCATGGTGGTGTAGATCACCAGGTCTTTGCCACCGAATGTCAGTGGGAAGCAGCCGTTGGTAGCGCCCTTGTTGGGCAGAGTGAAGGTGGTGGCCACGAAGCCGTCCTCAGTGTCGTTCATCACCATGTCGATGGGCTGGGCGTTGCGGGTCCAGAGCATGTAGTGACGGGTGCCGTCGGCGGCGATGTAGGGGTTAACCACGGTAGAACTGGTTGGAGACAGAGCTGCGCCCTCAAGTGGGAACAGAGCGATGTGGTCGGCATCGATTTCGCCACCCAGGAAGGGCACCTTCAGGATGCCGGTAGATTTAGCTGTCACGAGCCAGAGGATACCGCCCTCGTCCTCGTCCATCACGTTGCCCTCGATGAAGCTGAAGAAGTCGCAACGGCCATTCTCGGACTCGAAGTCGGCGAAGATGTTGCCCTCAACATCGATGGGTTCACCGTCAACAGGGTAAATCTTCATGATAACGGTGTCGGCCATGAAATTGCCGGCCCAGCTGTTGTCAACACGAGCGACGATGTTGCCATATTCGTCGTAAGTGATTGCGGGCCAAGCGTTGGTGGCGCCAGTCTCTACAGTACCCTCTACTGCTCCGTCGGCAGCGTTGTAGTAGCTGATTTGGCCAAGCACCTTGTCCATAACAACAAACCCGCCGTCAAAGCCGAAGCCCTGACGATTGTTCAGGCGGTCGGTGGGCACATTTGCGGTGCTAGTTACTTCGGTGAGCGTGAATTCTTGCGCGCTCATTGTCAGTGCAGCAAAGAAAGCTGCGAGAAGTAAAAATTTCTTCATAATTTCTGAAATTTTTGATAAATTAGGCTGAATCTTGGAAATAAAAAACTAAAAACTTGTTTTTTTTGTATTTCTCTCGATTTGCACTAATTCTGGTTAATAAAAAAGTGAATATTAATAAGTCGTTTTTGCGTCTCTTAAAAGCTAAAAGTTACCAATCTTGCCTAACAGATTAGCAAAAGTACACATTATTTTAGAATTGGCAAGCAATTTTTCCAAAAAAAACATCAAAACCACTACAATCAATAAAGGAATTCACCTATATTGCTCAAGCTGCCTCATGGCTGAACAATATTTGGGGCGTATGGGTCGTTGCTGATGCGATCTACATAGTCCCAGAAGAACTCGTTGATGAGATAGAACTCGTTCTGTCCCTGCATCATCTCGAAGCGCCGCTTCATGTCGGGATAACGCTCAAGCAGGAACAGCAGGTAGTCTTTATTTACAAGATAAACCGTTTTGCTATCCAGGTCGATGACAAAGTGTGCGACATCGGCAACGCCGGTGGGGTATTCGAGCACACTGCAACGACCCACTCCCACATAATATTGTAGATTATCGAAGTTGTCGATCTCGGCATCTAAGTAGTCGATTTCGGTTGGAATATATTGGAAAAAAGCGATTTTCTCGCTGAAATAAAGCGGCAGGTAGTCACGGAAGTACTTGTTGTAGCCCCCATTAAGACTATCTCTCAGATACTTGCTGTTGACAAGCCACACCGAGTCGCCAATGGCGACTGCCACGCTCTGCTTTTCAATCATCTTCGACAGAGGTTTGCGGTTCTTCTCGGTAGGTTTGAACTTATACTGGAATGGCGAGTAGATTTCCACATTGGGGTTGACAGCCACAGTATCTCGACCTTTGAAGAATACTGAATGCCACGAGTTGTACACCATGAGCGTGTCGGTGCCCTCGTCGTGCTTGCGGTCGCTGTAATATTGCGCATGGGCTACGCCGTCAAGCGTAACAGCAAGTAATATGGTTATCAAGAGTTTGGTTCTCATAACAAAAGTCTCAGTTAATTATTTTTCTAGACATCTTAGATTTACTGGAACTTCTAGATGCTATAAATTGTGCATTAGAAAAGAGCCAACTGCCTTTGTGGCACTTGGCTCTCCTGTTGTGACTCCTATAGGATTCAAACCTATAACCTTCTGATCCGTAGTCAGATGCTCTATTCAATTGAGCTAAGGAGCCATCTTTTTTTGTTTTGCGGTTGCAAAGTTAAGGACTTTTTTTGACATGGCAATAACAATTTGCCACTTTTTTTCAAAAAAAATTACTTATCCCCGCATCGCATTATGCAACAACAAGTTAGAGTAGCCATGTGGCAACAGCCCATGCGATAAAGATTGCGAGGGCGATAACGGTGGGCACAGCCAGTGTCTTGTAGTCAACAATGTAGTAAGTGGGTTTTGGCGCGTCAATCTTCTCTGGCTTCTGCTCGGCAACAGCCAATTTGTGCTCGTCGATAGGTTCAACTGCTTCTTCCACTTCGTTGTATAAATTAGCTTTCATATCTTTTCAAGAAAATGGGTTACTTATTATTGTGGTGCAAAATTAAGCAGTTTTTTTCTATTTTCACAGCATTAAGGCAATTAATTTTTCTTTCGAGGCAAAAAATGCAGGAAAAAGCCTGTCGGAAATTGTGAACTGCACCTCAAATGTTTTGTGTCTTACTTTTGGGATGCACATATCAGGAGGCCAGGGGGGGAGTATGATAAACTCAAGAAATCTCCATTTCGCAATTGTCATACCCCTCAGTCACTTCGTGCCTACTCCCCTATCTTAGGGGAGCAGCTGATACACAGATAGTTATTTTCGTCGAGCTCACATTATATTACTGAGTCCACTTTTTAAAGTGGACTCAGTAATATTATTATTCGTAAACATTGGAAATGCTATAAGCATCATTCATTAATTTGGTTGGCGAAATTTCTATCCAGAACTTTCGGAGGCTTATAATCTATGTTTCTCAAAGATTCTCTTGCCATGAACAATGCACAATAAACCCCGCAATTTAACCAAATCTTGCTTAAAGTCTCTCGATGTCTTCAAGAAACTCGGAAAAAGCGAATCCGATCCTTAAATTCTTGAAATGCTCGACACGCTCTCTGTTTCGCTTGATACGGACTGTGTGTTTCTCAATCTCTCGCTCACAAGCCTCTATGGTTCTTTTGAGACGGTCAATCTCGCTCTCGTGCATCTGTATGTCAGTGTAACACTGGGTAAGATTCTCATACGTTGTTCTCGCATAGTCGGGATTGAGAGCCTTCTTGACAAGCAACTTCCGATGGAAGATGTCATAATAACTGTCGTAGTCATGTGTAATCTGACATTCTCTGGTGGCTCTCTCACCAGCTTCGGCGGTAGCCCTGCGGCTGTGAAGGTCGTAATTCTTGAGAATATGGTAATCGTCTCTGAACATCAACCCCTCTCCGTAAATAATCCAGTCTAAATTGAAAATCTCTCCGAAGGAAGTGTTGAAGGCACGGAGAAACTCCTCAGTGAAGAATTTTCGGTCGCCGTTCATGATGTGACGAAACCGCCAGCTGCTGATGTCTAATCGATGCATGAGGAAATAGTAACCTTTGAAATGGTACTCTCTGGCGACATAATCGCAAGCAACCTTGAACCTTTCCATAACATCGCAGAGGAGGTTCTCGGTGAGGACCTTCTCGTAAAAATAAGCAACGCGTTCCTCGGGATATTCGTTGTTCCTGATGGCGGCAATATCAACGTTGCTGATCTCTAATCGCATGGTTAAAGTTATCTGAGCAAGGTTCTTCTTCTCTGACAGTAACTCTAACTCGAAAAAGAATAATTCATTTAAAGGTTCCATAAAACATTCTTTTAAAGTTATTGTTTTGAATTATCATAAAACAATTTTATAATGTGCTCGATGCGTTTTTTCTGTATAATCACCATCAAAAGCGAGACGAAACTGAAGATGAACGAGAATAACAAGATGAAATACACTATATACCACACAACAGGTGTGGGGGTATTTTTTCTGTAACCAAACTTCTCCAGCTCTTTCTGCTTCTGCATCATCTGGATGAATAGTATAACACTGGCAATGCAGATGCCAACTGCCATAAGCAATATTGAGTTGAAAAGGAAGTCAAATTGCTCGTTTACTGCCGTATCCAATAATAACGCCATTGATAAGATGATGCTGAATTTTTTGGAAAGATGGTTTACATCGGCAAAGTTAATGATTTCTCGCCGTTTATGCAAATGGTAGCGGCGATTACTCACGCATAAAGGGACATTTAATTACAGAAATGGTTGGTCTCCAAAATGGGGAAAAATGTCACCAAAAACAAAGAGAGACGACCAATGACATTTGATTATCAATTAGTTATCTCTCTTGTTTTGTGCGCCTGATAGGAGTGAGAAGTTGCACAACAAAAAACAATAAGACATAA
>CALDIG010000259.1 GCA_937904375.1 uncultured Prevotellaceae bacterium | reverse complement strand
CTTGCACGCATCCAGGGAGCGCAAAATCTTTCTGAAATGCATGTAGATGCGTTGTCGGCGATCCTTTTGCATAACAGCCTCTACAAGTTCTCCATCTCCTTTTACAAAGATAATGAGAAGTGCAAAGCGCCGTTAAAAGCAGAGCTCCACCCGCTGGCATGGCTGCTGATGCTCTGCGATGAGCTGCAGTGCTGGGACAGAACCGCCTACGGCCGTAACTCCAGAACAGAGCTGCACCCCATGGCGGCTGACTTTGATTTCAGCTGCAATGCCGTTTCCGCCTGCTATTATTATGACAGTGCGGAACAGGAAAAGATTGACAGCTTCCGCGCCGAGTACAGAGCATGGAAAGATGCGGGGGAGAAGGGAGAAGCGCCGCGGCTCAAAGCCTACAGCGACATGGCGGAAAAGGAACAGCGCTTCCGCACCGACATCGAAAAGATCGTCGATCTTTCGGGCTACCCGCTGTTTATCACCACGTTCATGCGCACCGCCGATCGCAGAAGCAAGCACACGTATCTGTCCGGCAGCAGCTTTCTGCACATGTACGACTTCGCCGTCGCGCTGAACGCCCGCTATCGCTATGAAGGACAGGAGGAAACCGTCAGCGCCGACACCCTCGAACGCGATTTCGACAGTATGTCGCTGGAATACAAGCTTTACAACATCAATCAGGTCAAGAGCTTTTCGAAGTATCTGAATGCGATCGGCTGCTTCTATACGGATCGTCCGGTCGACTTTGAAATGCTGCGCGCGTTTAACGAGGAGCAGATCGCGGTCTTTGCGCCGATGGAGCACGCCCGCTGGGTGCTCTCGCACCGCGCGATGGGCTGGACCGCGGGCGACCTGTACGAGACCGCCGCGGTTCCGGAAGGCACGAATCGGTATTGCCTGCGCGAGCAAATGCGGCAGCACAAGCTTTGCATGAACGGTGATTTCGGCGAGCTCGAGATCGCGCGGCATTATCTGCAGCTGTCGGAGGAGGATCAGGGCAAGGACTGGAAGCCGTTCAACAGCATGCTGAAGCTGATCCGCAAGTTCGACGGTCTGCGCATCTACATCGCTGGCGACACCGAGGACATCCCCGAGATGGAACAGCTCAAGGACATCGACATCGCGTTCCTGCCCTGCAACCAGCCTTTCACGATGACACCTCAGCAGCTAGCTCATGCCGCTACTATGATTAAGCCGAAAGTTGTTTATCCCTATCATTTCAGCGAAACGCCAGTAGATGAAATGAAGAAAGCACTCGAAGACGCAAAGATTAAAGCCATTTTCCGCAATATGCAATAATTATTGCTGCACTCTTTTTGTCAAACAATCACAAAAGCAGCAAATATCTTTTTTGATGTTATTGTCAAGATTTGTTGTTTTTGTTTGATAAAATTTACTACCTTTGCACAAAGATTTTCAAAACCGCAACATAAAACATACTCACAAAAACAATGGAACAACTGTTTATAGACCTTGAGAAAAAAGCGATTGCAACTCCGCAGCGCTTAGTGTTACCCGAGAGTTTTGAACCACGCACACTGCAAGCTGCCAATCTCGTGATTGAGAGCAATGCCGCGCATGTGATATTGATTGGCGACAAAAACGAGATTGTCGCTAAAGCTAAAGAACTTGGCTTCAACAACATTGAGAACGCCACTTTCATCAACCCTGCAAATGCCGAGGAGCTGGAGCCTTACGCACAGCTGCTGCAAGAGCTGCGCAAGAGTAAAGGCATGACCATTGAGCAGGCTCGCGTCACAGCTGCCGACCCACTCTATTTGGGATGCCTGCTAATCAAGAATGGCGATGCCGACGCTCAAGTGGCAGGTGCTGAGAATACTACTGGCAACGTGCTGCGCGCCGCTTTCCAAGTGCTCAAGACAGCTCCTGGCGTGAGTGCCGTGTCGGGGGCGTTTATCATGCTCTTGCCCGAGGGCAGCCCCTACGGAGAGAACGGTACAATGGTATTTGCCGACTGCGCCGTTATTCCCGACCCCGATGCCAGCCAGCTCGCACAGACCGCTGTGCTCACCGAGCGCACCGCACGCGACATCGCTGGTATCGACCCCAAGGTGGCAATGCTCAGCTTCTCAACTAAGGGCAGCGCAAGCCACGAGAAAGTTGACAAAGTGACTGAGGCGCTTCGCCTCGCTCGCGAGATGAACCCCGACATGAAAATTGACGGCGAACTCCAAGCCGACGCCGCCATCGTGCCTAGCGTGGGTGCCTCTAAGGCTCCTAGCAGCGACATCGCTGGCAAGGCCAATGTGCTGGTGTTCCCCAACCTCGAAGTAGGAAATATCGCCTATAAGCTCGTGCAGCGTCTAGCTGGAGCCACAGCCGTAGGTCCCGTGCTGCAAGGTCTTGGCGCACCCGTCAACGACCTCTCCCGCGGCTGCTCACCCGACGACGTGTATAAAACCATCCTCCTCACCTGCAACCAGGCAATTGCCAAGAAGGGGTGAGAAGGGAAGGTGACTCCATATCCTCATTAGACCTAGAATAATCTAGAAAATCTAGAACTTCTAGAATCTCTAGAACTTCTAGTTAAAAATCAAGAACTATAAACTATAAACTAAATAACTTTATGAATATTTTAGTGCTTAATTGCGGCAGTAGCTCTGCCAAGTACAAACTTATTGAGGTAAAAAGCAACACCATCCTCGCTGAGGGTGGCGTGGAGAAGATTGGCTTGCCCGACGGCTTCATCAAGCTCAAACTTGAGGACGGCAAGAAGAATGTTGACCTAGGGCTCATCAATCACGACGGTGCCATCAAGGCGATTCTCGACGCCCTTGTCAATCCCGAATACGGCTGCATCAAGAGCCTTAACGAGATTGACGCTGTGGGTCATCGCGTGGTGCATGGCGGCGAGAAGTTCAACAAGAGCATGCTAATCACCGAGGAAGTGAAAGACATGATTAAGGAGTGCTACAGCATCGCTCCACTTCACAACCCTGTGAACATGGCGGGCATTGACGCTATCACAAAGGTTCTCCCGAGCGTGCCACAGGTGGCAGTCTTCGACACCGCTTTCCACCAGACCATGCCCAAACATGCCTACCTCTACCCTCTTCCCATGAAATACTATGAGCAAGACCATGTGCGCCGCTATGGCTTCCACGGCACTAGCCACCGCTTCGTTTCACGCCGTGTGTGCGAGATGCTGGGTACTGACTGGAAAGACAAGAAAATAATCTGCTGCCACATTGGCAACGGAGCCAGCATCTCGGCAATAAAAAATGGCGAGAGCATCGACACCTCTATGGGACTCACTCCCACCGAGGGACTAATGATGGGCACACGCAGCGGCGACGTTGACCCGGGCGCGCTCATCTTCTTGATGGAGAAATACAACCTCACTGCCCGCGACCTCATGCGCATCGTCAACAAGGAGAGCGGTGTGCTTGGCATCAGCGGCATCTCCAGCGATATGCGCGAGATTTGCGACGAGATTGACAAAGGCAACCCCATCGCACAGCTCGCAATGGACATGTATGAGCTGCGCATACTCAAGTACATTGGCGCATATGCCGCCGAGCTTAACGGCGTCGATATCATCGCTTTCACTGGCGGAGTTGGCGAGAACCAGACTCCCACCCGCCGCAACATCTGCCGCAACCTAGAGTACTTAGGTGTGAAAATCGACGAAGAACTCAACGACAAGCTATGGCGCGGCAAGGAAGGTGAAATCAGCACCCCAGACAGCAAGGTGAAGGTTGTTGTAGTCATGACCGACGAGGAATACATGATAGCACGCGATACCGAGGCTATCATCGAAGGACGTGAACCTTAAACTCAATGCATAATGCATGATATATATATGCGTCTCAAGCAATTGGGACGCATTTCTTTTTTCTATTAGCAAGCGACATAATTGACAATCTCAACCATGATAATAATATTGCCTCTTATATTACAAATAACCCGAAAAAATGCTTCCAGATTATAATTCCACACTAACAGTTCAATTGAGTTTTGGTCATTAAAAATTTCGTCACCTAATGAACGATTTGAGTTTAAATAACACGAGGCAAATGAGTCCTGGGTGCTGTTGAGTATTGCGCCGTAAGCACGGCGTTCAATAAAAACGTATAATGAGTGAAACTGTGCATCAGCATTTATGCGTTGTATCTTTAATTATAATTGAATTATAATATGTTTTAAAATCGCACATCAAAACGAAAAAATACAACAAAAACAACCCAAAAGCACCGAAATGAAACCCAAAACGACAAAAAGGCAAAAAAACTTTATTTTGACCTCTTAAAATCAATCGTGAAATTGTTTTAAATAAATGTGTTTCAGTCGTTTTTTTCTTTGAAAAACTTTTGTCAGTTCCGAAAATATGCCTACTTTTGCTTGTTTTTTAATACAGAGAAAACAATAAACCAAATAATTAATTTTTCAAATAAACTTTTAAACCAAAAACGAACCTGATGGAACTTAAAAATGCAATGGCCGGCACTCTTGAGTCGGGCGACATTCTTATCCAAATTGCGCCATCTGACGTTGACGGACTACACATTGAGCTCGACAGCACGGTAGCCTATCAATTTGGCGAGCAAATCAAGAAAGTGATCATCAACACCCTAACAGAATTGGGAATTACCAAAGCAAATGTGAAAGCCACCGACAAGGGCGCTCTCGACTGCACAATCAAGGCTCGCGTTACCGCTGCCGCTGTGCGCTCGACAGGCGTTGACGTGTGGGCTTGATCATTTCATCTAACAATCTTTTAAAAACAAGAAACAATGGAAAGATTAAGAAGAACAATGATGTTTGTTCCAGGTAACAACCCTGGAATGATGGCCGATGCCTATATCTATGGTCCCGATTCTATAATGCTCGACCTTGAAGACAGCGTGACAATGGCAGAGAAAGACACCGCCCGTCTGCTCGTGCATAACGCACTTAAAACCATCGACTACGGCGACACCGAGATGGTAGTACGCATTAACCCCCTCAACACCCCTTATGGAAAGAAGGATATCGAGGCCGTGGTAAAGGCTGGTGTTGACGTGATACGCATGCCTAAGACCGAGACCGCCGAGGAAGTTATTGAGGTGGAACGCGAGATTGAGAAAGTGGAGAAAGAAATTGGTTGCTTGGGACGCACACAAATCATGGCTGCCATCGAGAGCGCTCTCGGTGTAGTTAACGCCTACGCCATCGCCACCGCCTCCAAGCGCATGATGGGTATAGCACTCGGAGCCGAGGACTACAGCGCAAACCTCAAGACACAGCGCACTCCCGAAGGTAGCGAGCTGCTTCTGGCCCGCGAGACTATCGTTGTCGCTGCACGTGCCGCCGGCATCGACGCACTCGACACCGTTTATTCTAACCTTAACGACATGGAAACCTTCCGCAACGAGGTTGAGGCAATCAAGAAACTTGGCTTCGACGGCAAGTCAATTATCAACCCACGTCAAATTGAGGTTGTCAATGAAGTATTCGCTCCAAAGGAGAAAGACATTCAGAAGTCTCTCACCATCCTCGCCGCCATTAAGGAGGCCGAGAAGAAAGGTTCGGGCGTGATTGCCGTTAACGGCAAGATGGTGGACCGTCCAGTAGTTTTAAGAGCACAACGTACAATCGACCTGGCTATCGCTTCAGGCATTTTAACAAAGGAGGACATACAATGAACAGCATAAAAGACAGAGCAGACCTCATTGCAGCTGCTGCACAAAAAATGGGTAAGGACGTCTTTAAAGACGACCTAGTGAAAATCAGCACACCACGCCACGACTTGCAAAGAAAATCAGGCAAAGTGGTGACTCTTGAGGACGCTATCAAGAAAAGTGGACTCAAAGACGGCATGACAATATCGTTCCACCACCACTTCCGCGGTGGCGACAAGGTGATAAACATGGTGGTTGACAAACTCGCCGAAATGGGCTTCAAAAACCTGCATCTGGCTTCGTCAAGCCTTATCGACGTTCACAAGCCACTGATTGAGCACATCAAGAACGGCGTGATCACCAAAATTTCGACTTCAGGTCTTCGCGGCGACCTCGCTACCGAGGTGTCACACGGCCTTATGGACGAACCAGTAGTGTTCCGCTCGCACGGCTCTCGCGGTTATGCCATCGCCACTGGTGAGCTTCACATCGACGTGGCATTCCTTGGCGCTTCTTCTTGCGACCCTCTGGGCAACGCTGCCGGTTTCTCGATGAGCGAGAACGCCAAGAGCATTTGCGGCTCTCTGGGATATGCTCTCCCCGACGCAAAATATGCCGACAAGACCGTAATCCTTACCGACGACTTGGTTGACTATCCTAACCAGCTCAACGCCATCAGCGAAGCCGATGTTGACTACGTTGTGGTTGTTGACTCGGTGGGTGACTCTAGCAAGATTTCTTCGGGTGCCATCCGCGACACTAAGAACCCACGTGATATCCTCCTCGCCAAGAAAGCGGCTAAGGTGGTTATCAACAGTGGATATTTCGAGAACGGTTTCTCATTGCAGACCGGCTCAGGAGGTGCTTCGCTCGCTGTGACCAAATACCTGCGTCAGGCAATGATCGACAAGGGCATCAAAGCCCGCTTCGCCCTGGGAGGCATCACCAGCCACATGGTGAAACTGCATCAAGAAGGTCTCATCGACCGCCTTATCGACGTGCAGTCATTCGACAAGGTGGCTGCCGAGTCACTGATGAACGACCCAATGCACAAGAGTGTATCTGCCAACGAGTATGCCGCCTTGCTTGAGCCAGGTTCGGCAACTCACTTCCTTGATGTCGTAATCCTCTCGGCTCTTGAGGTTGACGTGAACTTCAACGTAAATGTGCTTGTGGGTAGCGACGGCATCATCCGTGGTGCTATCGGTGGACACCCCGACACCGCTGCCGACTCGGCACTTTCGGTTATCGTGTGCCCATTGCTACGTGGTCGCATCCCATGCGTGGTTGACGAGGTTACCACTCTCATCACCCCGGGTTCTACTGTTGATGTTGTTGTCACAGAGTTTGGCATCGCCGTGAACCCACGCCGTCCCGAGCTCAAGAAGCGTCTGCAAGACGCAGGCATCGAAATAGTAGAAATTACCTACCTGCGCGACAAGGCCAAGAGCATCATTGGCGAGGCCGCACCACTGCCCTTCGGCGACAAGGTTGTGGGCATCGTGATGAACCGCGACGGCTCGGTAATGGATGTTATCAAGAACATTAAGGACTAAAATTCTTGAAGCCTAAATAATGGAGATTACGCTTGACAAGTTGCTGGCAAGCCGTGACCGCAGAGTTGAAATGCAACAACAGTTGAGGGAGAATTACCCCAACAGCACTCTCGTATGCCTCACGGTGATAATGCCAGGAAACATCAAGCGTAATCTTTCGTCTTTAATTGTCTCACAAGCAGCGATTAACGCCATGCTCAATCGTTTTGAGGGAAATATCGTTGATGTCATCTCTCGCGACCTTGTGACTGGCTTTGAGGCTTATCTTGTAACTACATTATCACAACGCGAAGCCAAGCTTATCGCTTGCGACATTGAAGACAACCATCCGCTAGGAAGGCTCTTCGACATCGACATCCTCGACAATGACGGAGTGCCTATGAAGCGCGAGACTATGGGGTCTAGCCCTCGCCGTTGCCTGATGTGCGACAATGAGGCTCGATACTGCATGCGCAACCGCACTCACACTCCACAAGAACTGAATACCAAAATCCAAATGATGATAGACTCCTATGTTCAACAACTATGACATAGTGGAAATGCCCTTATCGCTGAAGCGTAACCGTACTATGGTTGAGGATTTCCTCGCCAAGAGCGACTTGCGACTTGATGATATGGATTACTATGCCGCTGTCGTTGACCGCGAGAGCTACCAGATTCTTGCTGGAGGTGGCTTTAAGGACGATATCATCAAGTGCATCGCCGTTGACGACTCACTGCGGGGTACTGGCATGAGCCAGCAGCTAATCTCGCACCTGATGTCACAAATGGCGAGCTTGGGGCACAACAACGTTAAGGTTTTCACCAAACCCGGTAATGCCGATATCTTCGAGAGCCTCGGCTTTAAGGTTTTGGGCGAGAGCGGCAAGGCGATTCTTCTTGAGAATGGACTTGAAGGACTCTCTACCTATGTCAATTACCTGCGCTCTCTAAAGCGCGACGGCAAGAACGGTATGATTGTGATGAACGCCAATCCGTTCACTCTTGGTCATCAGTACCTTGTTGAGCAAGCCGCTAAGCAGGTCGATAACCTTTATGTGATAGTTGTCGGCGAGGACAAGTCGCAATTCTCAAGCGATGAGCGACTGGCTATGGTAGAGGCTGGCTGCGCTCATCTTACGAATGTGACAGTGTGCCGTGGCAGCAGCTACATCATCTCGGCTGCCACCTTCCCATCCTATTTTATTAAGAAAGCTGATGATGCCGCTAACGCTCAAATCGAACTTGACCTCGACATCACTGCACGCCACATCGCCCCTGCTTTGGGAGCAACGGTACGTTTTGTGGGCAGTGAGCCAGCCGATGAGCTAACCCGCAACTACAATGCTGCGATGAAGCGCTTCTTGCCACAGCATGGAATAGAGGTGGTGGAACTTCCAAGACTGGAGAAGGATGGCATTATTGTCAGCGCTTCTACTCTAAGGCAAATGCTTGCTGATGGCGATTTAGGCAACGCAAAGGACATGGTTCCGAGCACAACTCTCCCCTATCTGCTGTCCTGGCTGGCTGTCAATGCCCTGAAGCAGGAACTTGACCTTACTCCCAAACCAGGACTGGTTGATGCTCACGACAACGGCGCACACGTCGATATGGACTATGACACCATGCTCCGCAGCATCAAGTCGTTAAGGCCATATTTCACCACGCTTGCCGTGATGAGTTATAGCGCCACCCTTCCTGAAGCATCAGCACTGCAGCAATTGGGAATTGATGCCGAAAAGGAGATGCTTGCCGCAACTGGCGGAGTGAACACTCATCGAGGCGCATTGTTCTCGATGGGACTAGCGGTTGTCGCTGCTTCTCAAATGCTAGCGAATGACAAAGACTGGAGTGACACAATCGCCACTATAGCCCATCAAATGCCTGGAGGAAGCGACACTCATGGCGTAAGCGTCAAACGCGACCACAAAGTAGCTGGGGCACTCGAGATGGCAAGAAATGGCTATAAGGAGTTGACCAGCAACTGGCTTCGCTTTTATCGTGATAACAACGACGATCCACATGTTGGGCACAAGACCCTATTATTAATAATGAGTGAGCTTGACGACACTAACGTCATCCACCGCGCGGGCTTTGAGATGGCGCAGCAAGTGAAACAAGAAGCGGCTCATCTGCTCGAGAATTTCTCAATTGAAGGTCTGGAGCAAATGAACCTTCGTTTCATTGATGCCAACATATCCCCTGGTGGTGCTGCCGACATGTTGTCGCTCACCATATTCCTCTCTGCACTAATCAAAAAAGACTATAATTAATTTATTTTAATAGTTATAACTAATTAAATTTTCTAAATTTACTATGGTAGAATTAATCAAACATGGAGTTTACTTGATTGACGGTGCCGAAATCCGCACCGACGCAACTGGCATGCCTACTCCCGACGAGGCACGCGAAAACACTATCACTTACGGCATTCTGCGTTCACACGACGTGGATGGCAGCAAGGGCAAGAAGATGAGAATACGCTTCGATGCCATGATGTCGCACGACATCACCTACGTGGGCATTATCCAAACAGCCCGCGCCAGTGGTCTCGACAAGTTCCCATTGCCCTATGCGATGACCAACTGCCACAACTCGCTATGTGCTGTGGGAGGCACAATCAACGAAGACGACCATGTGTTTGGTCTCTCGGCCGCCAAGAAGTATGGTGGCATCTACGTTCCAGCTAACCAGGCGGTTATCCACCAGTATGCCCGCGAGGCAATGGTTAAGTGCGGCAACATGATTCTGGGTAGCGACAGTCACACCCGCTATGGTTCGCTCGGCAACATGGGCGTTGGCGAAGGTGGTGGCGAGCTCGTGAAGCAGCTCCTCAAGAACACTTGGGACATCAACGCTCCCGAGGTAGTGCTCGTATGGCTCGAAGGCAAGCCCCGCAAGGGTGTTGGTCCTCACGATGTTGCCATCTCTCTGGTAAAAGCCACTTTTGAGAGCGGTTTCGTGAAGAACAAAGTTCTCGAGTTTGCTGGTCCTGGCGTTAAGGAGTTGCCTATCGACTTCCGTAACGGCATCGACATCATGACCACCGAGACCACATGCTTGAGCTCTATCTGGGTTACCGACGACGAGGTTAAGCACCACTACGAGATTCACAAACGTCCACAGGACTACCGTGAGCTCAAACCCGGCAATGTGGCTTACTACGACGCAATGATCAAGATTGACCTCTCTACTCAGGAGTCAATGATTGCTCTGCCCTTCCACCCATCTAACGCTTACACCATCCATGAGCTCCAGGAGAATCCTATTGAGATCTTGAAGGCTGTTGAGGAAGATGCTAAGAAGCGCTTTGGCGACAAGATTCAGGTTGACCTCGTTGACAAGGTTATCGACGGCAAGGTTCACGCCGACCAGGGTATCATCGCTGGTTGCTCGGGAGGTACTTACGACAACCTCAGCGCTGCCGCTTCTATCATGAAGGGCGCCAGCATTGGCAATGACTACTTCACCATGAGCGCTTATCCACAGTCGGTTCCCGTTTACTTGGCAACTACCCGCAACCGCATCGCCGAGGAGCTGCTTGAGGCTGGCGTGGTTATCAAGCCTGCCTTCTGCGGTCCTTGCTTCGGTGCCGGCGACGTGCCCTCCAACAATGGCCTGAGCATTCGCCACACCACCCGCAACTTCCCCAACCGCGAGGGTTCCAAGCCCGGTCAGGGTCAGATTTCGCTCGTGGCTCTGATGGACGCTCGTTCTATCGCCGCTACAGCTGCCAACGGTGGCGTTATCACTGCTGCTACCGATGTTGACTACACCGACGACCACAAGCCTTATGACTTCGATGCACGAGTTTATGAGCGTCGCGTATTCAACGGTTTCGACAAGGCTGACCTCAAAGAGGAGCTGAAGTATGGTCCAAACATCAAGGACTGGCCCAAGATGTACCCCATGCAGGACAATATGCTCCTTGAACTGGCTGCTGTTATACACGACCCCGTTACCACTACCGACGAGTTGATTCCTTCTGGAGAAACTTCAAGCTATCGCTCTAACCCATTGAAGCTCTCGGAGTTCGCTCTCTCTCGCCGCGTTCCTGAGTACGTAGGCTTGAGCAAGCGCATCCAGGCACAAGACCTCGAGCGTCGTGCTGGTAATGTTCCCGAGAACGTTGCCACAGCTCTCGCTAAGGTTGGTGCTAAGGCCGAGGACACTTCGTTTGGTTCTTGCGTATTCGCTAACCGTCCCGGCGATGGTAGCGCACGCGAGCAGGCAGCTTCGTGCCAGAAGGTGCTTGGTGGTGACGCCAACATCTGCTACGAGTATGCCACCAAGCGCTATCGCAGCAACTGCATCAACTGGGGTATCGTTCCTTTCACTATCGCTCCAGAGACCGAGTTCAACTACAACCCAGGCGACTTCGTATTTGTTCCTGGCATCCGCGAGGCTATCGTCAGCGGCAAGGAGGAAATCGACGCTAAGGTTATCACTGCCGACGGCGTTAAGGACATCCACCTGTTCTTCCAGAACCTCACTGCCGACGAGCGTGAGATTCTCGCACAAGGCTGTTTGATGAACTATTACAAAAGCAAAAAATAATTAACAGGCTGACAAGCAGATGAGGAACAAGCAAACAAGGCAATGCGCTTTACTCAGTTAAGTGTTTAGAGTTTAGAGTGCGCAGTCACTTAACATTGAAATTTAAAACTTAACACTTAATATCACTTGCCTCGTCAGCTCGTTAGCTCGTCAGCTTGTCAGCAAAAATAATAAATAAAAAAATTATGACAGAAAAAATCAAAATGACCACTCCCATCGTGGAGATGGACGGTGACGAGATGACACGCATCCTGTGGAAGATGATCAAAGACGAACTCATCCTCCCATTCGTGGACCTCAAAACTGAGTATTATGACCTCGGCCTCGTGAAACGTGACGAGACTCGCGACCAAATCACTATTGAGGCTGCCGAGAAGACCAAAGAGCTTGGTGTAGCAGTTAAGTGCGCTACTATCACTCCAAACCTCAAACGCATGGACGAGTACAAGCTCCACGAGATGTGGAAGAGCCCTAACGGCACCATCCGTTCTATCCTTGACGGTACCGTGTTCCGCGCTCCTATCACCATCCCGAGCATCAAGCCTGTTGTCAAGAACTGGGAGAAGCCTATCACTATCGCTCGTCATGCCTACGGCGACGTTTACAAGAGCGTAGAGATTCGTGCCGATGAGCCAGGCGTTGCCAAGCTCGTCTTCGACGGCGAGAGCGGCAAGCACGAGGAAGTGGTTATCCACGAGTTCAAGGGTCCTGGCGTTCTTCAGGGCATGCACAACATGGACAAGTCAATCCGCTCGTTTGCTCACAGCTGCTTCAAGTATGCTATCGACACCAAGCAAGACCTGTGGTTCTCTACTAAGGACACTATCTCTAAGAAATATGACGCTCAGTTCCGCATCATCTTTGAGGAGGTATATGAGCAGAACTACAAGGCCGACTTCGAGAAACTCGGTCTCGAGTACTTCTACACCCTTATCGACGACGCTGTGGCTCGCGTAATTCGCAGCAAGGGCGGCTACATCTGGGCTTGCAAGAACTACGACGGCGATGTGATGAGCGACATGGTTTCAACAGCATTCGGCTCGCTCGCCATGATGACAAGCGTCCTCGTTAGCCCCGACGGAAACTACGAGTATGAGGCAGCTCACGGCACCGTGACCCGCCACTACTACAAGTATCTTGAGGGAGAGCAGACCTCTACTAACCCAATGGCAACCATCTTCGCATGGAGCGGCGCTCTGCGCAAACGTGGTGAGAAAGACGGTCTCAACGACCTCATCAACTTTGGCGACCAACTCGAAGGTGCTTGCTTCGATACCCTCAATGCTGGTATCGTTACAAAGGACCTCGTTAACCTTATGGAAGGCATCGAGCCCAAGCAGGTTAACAGCCTCGAGTTCATCCAGGCCATCCGCGCCAACCTCGAGAAACGCCTCGCTTAATTGAGTCTCAACATTTCTCAAAATAAAAACACCGGCAAATCCCTTGTCGGTGTTTTTTTAAAACCCATATTAACAACATCAAATATCTGTTTTTATGTTATCTGTTTTTATGTCACAAGTGGACATAACCAACTTGAGATTTCATAGCCAGCAGTTTCTTTCAAATCTTTATCTTTGTATCAATTAATACATGATTTTTTCTAAAAAATGCAACTTATAAGTTGCACGATTAAGATTAATGTTGTATCTTTGCAGCTGATATGAGATTTGAACGTATAATAGAAGGCAAAGATCACCTTTGGGCGGTGCGTGATATAGCAAAGCCCAAGAACGAATTGGCATTGTTGTTCGATACATGGAACGACATGGAGTATCTAATGCAGTTCTTTATTGACAATTTCCGTGATTTGAAAGAGATGTTTCATATTGAGCGCATAAGTGATGCCATAGAAGACACGCTTGATGATGCAGAACAACTTGAGAGGCTGATTCTCGATATTCCTTTCACCGACAACTTAGACGAATTGTTCAAGCCATTAGGAACAATGGACATGTCGGTGCGAGAATTGACTAGAGAGAAAGCACGCAATTGGGACAGAATAGGTCATGCTAGTTGGTTGAGGATATATGCCATCCGTTTAGAAGAAAATGTATTTGTCATTACTGGCGGAGCAATTAAGCTGACACGGACAATGCAAGAGCGTCCTCACACACAAGAGCAACTTGACAAACTAAATCGTTGCCGGCAATATTTAATTACTAATGTGTATTCGACGCTGATAGTTTTATTGATTTAAGAAAGGAGGACCTTTAATGAGAACAAAAGCAGTACAGTTTTTGGAAGCTCACCAGTCGGGAGAGCAATCCACTTTTGTGGCCGACGCACAATGGCGTCAAGAAAATGCTTCATGGCTTAAACGGTCAAGAAGTGTTGCCCTCGCAATAATAGATTTCATGCAAGAAAACAATCTTTCACGCAATGATGTAGCTGAGCGATTAGGAGTAAGTCCTCAATATGTGAGCAAGATACTCTCAGGAAAAGTGAATTTCTCATTCAAGACAATCGCTGAAATTGAAGAACGTTTAGGTGTTGATTGCTTTCAGGCAGCAGCTTGTGTATAACACTGATCACCACTCTTATAGCTTCGGTTATAGGACTTAAAATCATCTCAGCATGACATCATTCCGACCCATGCGCCGCAATCGGCAGCAACTATCTAAAGAAGATTGCGAGATTATACTCTCTCGTTGCACATCGGGAGTGCTTGCAGTGACCGGTGACGGAGGATTTCCCTATGCCGTTCCTCTCAGCTTTGTCTATAACAGCGGCAAGATTTACTTCCATTCGGCAGTGCAGGGGCATAAAATTGATGCCATAAACCGTGACAGCCGCTGCTCGTTTTGTGTCATTGACAGGGATGACGTTAAGCCAGCCGAGTTCACGACTTATTTCAGAAGCGTGATAGCCTTTGGGCAAATCACAGTAATTGAAGATGTAGATGAGCAACTACAAGCATTGCGATTGCTTGGTTCGCGATATTCACCCCTCAATGAGGAAGGATTACAACATGAAATCGACAAGGCTAAGGGTCGCGTCACTCTGTTGCGCCTTGACATCGAACATCTGACAGGGAAAGAGGCAATAGAACTTGTAAGGGAAAGAGAATAAAATGCTCATCTCCCCGACACTCTATTTTCAAACAAAGAATTTATTTAAATATAATGCTCTCGCTCGCAAGGCTTTGAGCTGCTCAATTTTGGACTCGCTTAATCGTATTTTTCTACGGAATTATTGAGTTGAGGAGAATAGTTTCTAATCGTTTCTGGTCGTTTGACTATAAAACAAACACTAATTTGCACGAATTTTACTAAGATTTGTTAGCAATTGTATGACAAATAATTAATAGAACTTCTCCCCCATCTCTGTCATGATTGATGGGATGTCGATTGATTGTGGGCAATGATTTGCACAGGAACCGCAGTTAAGGCACTCGTCGGGAGTTGCCATTGTCTCAACTTTATCGAGTTGCTCCTTCAGTCCAAACGTGCCATCTACCTTGAACTTATTGTAGTAGGTGATAAACTCGGGTATGTTGATACCCATCGGGCAGTCATCACAGCAGTAGCGGCAAGCGGTGCATGGCACTTGCATGTTGTCGTGAAACATCTCCATTGCTTTGAAAAGCAAATCGCGGTCGGTATCGGTGAAATTGTTATCGTCGTCGAAGGTGCGAAGATTGTCCTCTACCTGATCCATTGTGCTCATTCCGCTGAGGATGACCTGAACCTGCGGCAATGAGCGAACGAAGCGGAACATCCACGACGCCAGCGACCATTCGGGATGCGCCTCATGCAGCATTGCCTCGGCTTCGGGAGTGAGTCTTGAGAGCCTGCCACCACGCACAGGTTCCATCACAACGATGGGAATGTTGCGCTCTTCAAGAATGCGATACTCCTCTTGAGTGTGGGAGAAAAGCCAGTCGAAGCAGTTAAGCTGGATTTGTGCGAAATCCCAGTCATATTGCTCCACAAACCACCTCAACGAGTCGTTGCTGGCATGACACGAGAAACCGAGGTTGCGGATGCGTCCTTTTTCCTTTTGCTCAATGAGATAGGCGAGACTGCCATCATCAACGTAGGGATGAATAGTATTGTCTCCTATGGCATGAAGGAGATAGAAGTCGAGATAGTCGGTCTTGAGTTTTTTAAGCTGAGTCTCAAACACATGACGGTAATCGGGATTAAAGCCTATGTTGAACTTTGTGGCGAGACAGAAACTGTCGCGGGGATAATTGGGTAGCACCTCACCAAGAAACGTCTCGCTGTCCTCGTGGTGATACATCCATGCGGTGTCGTAGTAGGTCACTCCACCTTTCATGGCACGGTCAATCATGGCAGAGGCCTTCTCACGGTCGATGCGCCCCTCTTTCTCTGGAAGACGCATATTGCCAAACCCCAAGCGGGAGATGGTAATGTCTTTATATTTTTTGTATTCCATATTCTTTTAGCGGACGAGCTGACAAGCTAACATGTTATATCCTGGAGGAGCGCGCTACGCGCTTAAAATTTTTTGAAAATTAAAATAAAAATATGTTACCGGAAAATATGAAATTTTATAATAAATTTTAATTTAATTTTAAGCGAAGCGCCCATTTATCCTCATGGTAATGCGAAATGCGGAATCGTCAGCCTGTTCCTTGTCAGCTTGTTAGCTCCATTGCATTTGCAATATGCTACTTCTTAAGGAGATAGCGAAGGATTAAATATCCGCCAATAATCTGGATAAGGCAGCCAGGCCAACCGAGGATGATATCTTGTGAGGCTTTCTCAAATGAGCCAGTCATCGCCCACTCGGCGAGCGAGCCGATGAGTTGATAAGCGATAACCGCCAGAGCGATGGTGAGCAGAGTCAGCTTATTGGTCTTCTTGGCAATCAAGGCTGCGGCAACGGCAAGTGTCACGCTCTTGATAAGAATAATGGGCAACGCGGCAGCGGGAGGCATGCCAAAGACAGCACTATTCACCAGTGGTGAGAGTACGGCAGTTGTCAATCCCACTGTAAAGCCATACTTATAGGCGGCAAGAAGTGTGAAAAAATAGATGGGCAGGAAAATCAGTCCGCCCTGAGGCATTAGATGGCACAGTTGTGGCAAAGCGATGTTGCCAACAATGAACAGTGCTGCAAACAGATAAGTCTTTACTTGGCTGTAACTCAGTTGATACAGCGCAACAGGTTGTGATGTGGTTTTCATTTTATATAATATTATTGTTGATTAAAAATTCTCTTATTCTCTCAAATGCCAAACCAGGTTGGGAGATGCCCAACGTCAATTTCTCGACAGGGCAGATGTCGGTGCCAGCACGGTTAATGATGTTAGGGACAAGACAATCGTAACTCGCGGCAATGCCAGCGTCTTGAAACACATTAAGTGCCGACTCGCTAATGACCTGTGCAAAGACTTGAGCGACATGGCCTTTAACCAGCAACAACGCCGCTCCGCGCCCTATCACTCGGTCGGCAAAAGAAGCCCCCTCAAGAGCATTTTGCTTTGTTGCCAACAGGTTATAGAGGTCTTTCACCCCAGGGTTGTGAAACTCAATGACCTCGCCTGTAGCAGTGCGCACCACTCCCCTAATCTCGGGATTATTGAGCATATTCTTCAAGTGTTCCATAATGATTTATAATAAATCGGTGTAAAGTTACACATAAGTTTTTATTTATTGATAATCATTTTGAAAAAAATGCTTATTTCTTGAAAAAGAATTATTAATTTTGCACAGTTTACAAGTGGACGAGCAGCTAGAAAAACATTCTGCTTATTTACTTGTTTACTCGTTAACTTGTTTACTCGTTAACTTGTTTACTACATATATAAAATGAGAATCATGAAAAAAGCAATATCCTCAATCGCATTAATTCTATTTATAGCAGTAAATGCCTTAGCAAGCGACATATCCCAAGCACAGGCATTAGCCGAACGCCTCTCGCCACGACTGGCACAAAAGGTGCAATTTGAAAAGGTGTGCACCCCTCATGCTCCTGCCCTTGTTGATGTTTTCACGCTTGAAAGCCGTGGCGACAAAGTGGTGATTGGCGGCAACAATGCCAACTCGATGGCGGTTGGCTTAAACCGATACTTAAACCGCTACTGCAAGACTACAGTGTCATGGTATGCCGACATAGCCATTGACTTGCCTTCTACTCTACCCGATGTGCCTGCGAAAGAGACTATCGAGGCACGTGTGCCACAACGTTTTTTCCTGAACTACTGCACCTTCGGCTACACAATGCCATTCTGGAATTGGGCGGACTGGGAACGCTTCATCGACTGGATGGCGCTAAATGGCATCAACATGCCACTGGCAATCACCGGACAAGAGGCGGTGTGGTATAATGTGTGGACCAAGATGGGCATGACCGACGATGAAGTTCGTGGATATTTTACAGGACCAGCGTATCTGCCCTGGCACCGAATGGCGAATATCGATGCATGGTGTGGTCCATTGCCCAAGGAGTGGCTTGACGGACAAGCCGAGGTGCAAAAGAAGATTGTAGCACGTGAGCGAGCGTTGAATATGCGACCTGTGCTGCCAGCCTTTGCTGGTCATGTGCCTCGCAAACTCAAAGAAATGTACCCTAATGCCGACATTAAGGCAATGAGCACTTGGGATGAGTTTGAGGAACCTTACCGCACATTCTTCCTCAACAGCGAAGACCCGTTATATGCCAAGATTCAGAAGATGTTCCTTGAGGAGCAGACCCGCATGTTCGGCACCGACCATATATACGGCATCGACCCCTTCAACGAGATGGATCCACCGAGCTTTGAACCTGAATATCTGCATAATGTTTCAAAGCACATTTACGAGAGCCTCACAGCTGTTGATCCTTATGCCGAATGGCTGCAAATGGGATGGTTCCTCTATTATCAGCGCAAAGACTACACTCCTGAAAGAGCTAAAGCTATGCTTACTGGTGTGCCGCAAGGCAAAATGACGATGCTTGACTATTACTGCGAATATAAGGAGATGTGGCGCGACCTTGACGGATTCTTCGGACAGCCATACATATGGTGCTACCTTGGAAATTTTGGAGGAAACAGTAATATTCAAGGCAATGTAAAAGAGGCTGGACAAAAACTTGAAGCAGCATTGAAAGAAGGCGGCAACAACCTTGTGGGCATCGGCTCAACTCTCGAAGGTCTTGAGGTGCAACAGTTCCCCTACGAGTATATCTTTGAGAAAGCCTGGGATTTCAAGAAAACTGATGAACAGGTAGTTAACGAACTTGCCGACCGTCATGCCGGCCACGAGTCGCGACCTGCGCGTGAGGCTTGGAAGATGCTTTATGACAGCGTGCTCAACATACGCCCCACCACCTTTTGCGGACCACTCCCTTGCCAATATCCTGAACTCGACAAAGAACATGGCCGATGCTCAGTTCGCTACAATCCCGAACAGTTGCTCTATGCTTGGGACAAATTGCTTGAACAAGACACTGTTACCACCGACGCCATGACAATCGACCTGATTTGGACAGGACGGCAGCTGCTGGGAGACCTATTCCTAACCGAGAAAAATGAGCTCGATAAAGCCTACCATGCAGGAGATAGCGCTAAAGTTGATGAGATGAGTGCTCACATGCTCTACATAATGCTTAGCATGGAGGCATTAAATGCGTGCCAACCCTTCTGCACCTTGGATAAGTGGATTGAACAGGCGAGAGATTTGGGCGAAACACCCAGGGTGAAAGATTATTATGAGATGAATGCTCGGCGCCTGGTAACCACGTGGGGAGGCGACCTCAACGATTATTCTTGCCGCAACTGGGCAGGATTAATCTCCAACTATTACGCCATGCGGTGGAGCATTTATATAGATTATCTCAACATCTCTCTTATCAATGGCTCTGAATACAACAATGCCAAGTTGAAAGAAGACATTAATGCTTTTCAACAGGCATGGCCCACGAGCAAAGGGCTACACAAACCTTTCAGTGAGGGCAACCAACCTAATGTAATGGCTTTGTGTCGAGAAATCAACAAGGAATTCAGGAAAAAGTTTGAGACTATCAAGGCTGCCATATAGGAGCAGTGTGCCATTTTGTTAACACCTGCTGCAATTCAGAGACATCAATGAAATTGCCAGCGCGATAAACCTCTTTGCCTTGAGCAAAGAGCAGAACTGTGGGTGCCGTGGCTACCAAGAAAGTGCCTGCGACTTGTGGCACCACATGTAGTTCAACACGAGCGGAGCTCAACTTGTCAAACTGCTGTGCCACAGCATCTATCTTATCGAGCATAAGAGAGCACAAGCCACAGTCGGGGGCCTGGATGTATAGCAAACAAAGCTGGCTGGTGGCAACCACTTGCTGCAGCCTATGTAAGTCGTTGATTAGTTCCATAGGACTCTGAATGATAATTAACGACAAAAAGATAATGTTTCTTCTTTATTAAGAACAATTATTACCGGTAAAAAAAGAAAGAAGGGCAATAAACAACCTTGTAAATTGCCCTTCAATGTCTTAAACAAATTACTTCACCAATTTCTCAATCTCTCCCTTGCTCTTGCCAGTGAGGTTGATTGGCTCTTTCCAGTTGGCTTTAGGTGCCGAGGGTTTGAGATAATTCAAGGTCTCGCCTTTTCCGCTTCCGCCAGAAGTAAAGAATGGGATAACAGTCTTGCCTTCAAAGTTGTACTGCTCAACAAAGGTGTTGACGATAGTTGGAGCGATATACCACCAAATGGGGAAGCCAATATAGATTGTGTCGTACTGGTCCATATTCTCCACCTTATTTTTGATGGCTGGACGACTGCTCTTGTCCTTCATCTCCACCGAGCTGCGGCTCTGCTGGTTATGCCAGTCAAGGTCGGCGTCGGTGTAAGGTTGCTCGGGTTGAATCTCGTGCAAATCACCATTTACCACCTCTGCCAGCTTCTCGGCGGCAGCTTTTGTTGTTCCTGTAGCCGAGAAATAGGCTACCAATGTAGTTTTCTTTTCCATGTTCTCTTTGTTACTGTTTTGGCTATCTTGTTGTGGTTTATTGCCAGCGCAAGCGCATAGAACAACAGCAAGAATAGCCGATAAAATCATTGTTACACGTCTCATAATGTTTTAATTATATTTTTAAAGTTGAATGCTTTGTTTAATAAACTAATTTGATGCTTAATCAAAATCTAACTTGATGACAAAGTTAGTAAATTATTTTTCAAAAATATGACATTTTCAGAGTTTTTTTGAAAAAAATAAGC
>CALDIG010000258.1 GCA_937904375.1 uncultured Prevotellaceae bacterium | reverse complement strand
CCAGAGAGCAGATAAGACAAAGCATAGTGAGCGGTAACGCCCACTATACCTTGAAAAGCAAACCACCGCCTCCCGGCGGTTGGTATGCGACTATTGCTCCTGACATCAATGTGGTAAGTAAGAAAAGCCTCGGACCAATTTAGGGATCCGAGGCATTAATTCATATTAAAATCACAAAACTCCTATCCCCTTGAGGGACATTTGAGGGACATCTTGAGGGACATTTTGAAGGACACCTATTATGAGTGCCACTTTGAGTGCCATCTTGAGTGTCATTTGACTTGCATACATTGGGTCACTCTTTGGGGCATCCTATGGGTCATTAAGTATTGCTCGTATCGTTATACGTTCTACTTGTAATATTATCTCTTAATAATATCAACTATCAAGACGTGAAATTATGCCAAGTTTTTCAAGTTCTGACCTAACGCTTTCCTCAGTCTTGCTGAAAAAAGATGCAAGTTGTTCAATTGTCATTCCTTGTTCAAAGAACGATTTTAATTCGGAACGTTCCTTAATCGTCCATCTTTGACGGATGACAGGTGAGCTTCCTGTTTCGGGAATTTTATTTTCGGAATCGACAATCACATCATCGCTTGCCTCAGTGTTGATTTGCGTTTCAGCCTGACTTTCGCTTGAATCCAGATTGTCTGGTAAATCATCGTCATTCTCATCGACCGTTGAGACAGACACCAGATTGATAAACTTGAGGAAAATCCGTAAGAACGCAGTTTCTTTGAAGAAATAATCAGGGTCATCTTCCATTTTCTCGGTAATATAGTCAAAACCGAAATTGGCGTATTCTTCCATCGAAGTAATGAGGTCGTCCACTACTTTGCGTACAGTAATCTCACCCTTGTCTAGAGCGACAAAATCAATGTCAGTTTTTGCGACAAGAGCAGCAAAGATGTAGTTCCGAATTTTGCCATAAGATGTTCTGCCAAAACGTCCTTCCAGATTGCCCCAGTACTGTATTGGTTGCCCGAAAGTTTTAACTTTGGATGTATCTTTCACTAGAGGCTTTCTTTTGTCATTATATAGGCCTATGAAGAAAGCAATAATAAACATTTCGTAGCCGGCACCGAAGATTTTTCCTCGGTCACCCTGCAATTTTGATGAGCCTCGACCATAATCGCAGAACACGTCAATAATTGGCTCCTGGTACTTTATCTCCCAACTGGGGTTTCTACGGCCCCAAATATCATATAGGTTTTCCATATTACTTCACTTTTTCAACTTCTGTACAAATCGTTGACAAATCACTCTGGCTGAAACCATCGCGTTTTTTGATGCGATACACCGTGCAGGTCAGGTGTTCTACATCTTCAATTCGCAACTGCCCTTTGGTAATAAAATCCTTAGTTACTATGATGCACTGCTTTTCAATCTTGTCGATAATGTTGTAGAACTCATCTTCCTTGCTGTCTCCAAATGATGAAGTCGCAGCATCGAAAATCAGCGGATAGTTTTCCTCACGCTTGAGCGTAGTCAAGTCGGAGATGGCAAAAAGAACCGACATATACATTGTCGTTTGCTGAGAGCCTGCCGGATTTTTGACTTCCGTCCCATTTGAGCTAAATAGTCGAATTTCAGCGGAGTTGTCAATCGTTTTAATCAACCGAACTTGTCCGTGGAAATCGGTAGCATTCAAGCGATGAAGATATGTGTTGGCAACTTCTTCGAGATTGCGGAGGAATTGCGACAGGTTTTTATCCTTTGCCGAAACAAATGCCTTCGCAATGCGATTTAGAACTTCATGTACACCTTTGTAAACCTTAACTTGACTGCTTGCAGGTTTGAGCTGGTCGAATTTAGCCTGTAACTCATCACGTTCTTCTTGTAAGCGGTCCAATTGTGCACGAGATTCAATCAAACGTTTCTCGGCACGACTCTTTGATTCAAAGAAGCCTTTCATGTTGACAAAGGCCTTGTCAAGAGTTTCTTCGCTGACACCATCAGTCTGAATCAATAATCTGGCTTTTTCATCATTTGCCTCCTGAATTTTGCCCTCTATGTCGGTCAACTCACGTTTTAGCCGCTCAACCAATTCCAAGCGGTCATTGATGTCGGAAGCCAAGCGTGAAATTTCCTGTGCGTTGCTACCACCCAACGATATGCTTAAGTTATGCAGTTCCTCAACATACTCCGAGTAAAAAAGCTTGATTTCTTCCGGCTCGTCATTTGCTTCTTCTATTGTGGCTGCAAGGTGTAAACGATACTCATCAAGTTTGCGACACATGAACTCATAGGCTTCAGTTCCTTCCTCTACAGGGCGTCCGCATACTTTACAGATATGGTCGTCAATCATCTCCTGCATTGTTTCACCAGTAGGAAGATACCATGGAAGTTTTGGGGAACCATTAGCGAGAACGCGAATCTCATCAATGGCTTCCTTTTTCCCTTCTCGTTTTGCCTGCTCTTTTATAAAGGCATCGTTTTGTGTTCGTTTCAATCGGCTGAATGCAGAACTTTTCTTTTGGAATTCTTTGAGTACATCAGGAAATGCGCACAGAACCCACAGCTGGTCAAGCAAGCTGGTATTGAAATTGATAGCGGCAATACTTCCACGAAAGCGATTTCGTTTCTCTATGAGGTTATGCAAACGTTCTTTCAGGTCTTGATATTTCTGGCCTACATCTTGGTGCTTCTCTAAATCTTCAATCTTGCCTGTGAATGTGTTTATAGATTCTTGGTATTGACGTATGTCGCGTTCCGTATCAGAAATTTTTGACTCAATTTGGCGAAGGTCGATTTCAAGACGTTTTGCTTGTTTCGATACTTTTTCGTCATTCTTGCACTCCTTGACGTAGGCGTTATTTGCCTTTCGCTCGAACTCGGCGAGCATTTCAACGAAAGTCTCAAATTTTTTAAGGTCAGAGAACTTCTCCACAAGTTCACGCAGAGCCGTAGGGTTATCAAAGACATTGAGGGTTGACTCGCCCTTGAACATGCTATAACGTTGGATGTAGGCATCAAAACAACGATTCATCAAGTTCTTGCCATTTACGGGCACTCGTTCTGAACCATTATCCTCGTAGCCGCGGAATGAGAACTTCAACGTGCGGTAAGCTCGTTCGCCGGTTCTTTCAATCGAGAAAGATTTCTCCACGCTTTTAAGCCCGTTATGCTCAAACTCCATGGCAACAAGCACTTCATCGATTTCCCCGACTTCAAGTTCAGATTTCCTTTTTTCGGAAAAATTCTGAATACTTGTATCATCAACAGTAGTGTTAAACAGCCATTGGAGAGCTTCAAAAAATGTCGTTTTGCCATCGCCATTATCACCGATGATAAGCGTAAGGCCTTTCGACATATCGAAGACAACTTCTCCATAGTAGCTTCGATAATTCTTAATTCTTATTCGGTTGATAATCATACGTTCATCTTTAAATAGTTACTAATCTCATTATAAATCTCGTTGATCGAAGCTCCTTCGCTTTCGCGCAAGATTATTTTTGCGGCTGTTGCGATGACAACATTCTCGCTTTCAGCCGCTTGATATATCGACTTGATGTCGAGTTCAGAATAGTTGCCGAACTTCATCAAATTCTCATCAAGCAGCACCGCTTGCAGAACCTTGTCCTTATTGCTTTGGTATGCCATATTAGAATATTGTTAAGTTATAATATTGTAGTACATTGTCAAGTTCGTTAACCGTAAAGTCGATGTTTTCAGAAAGTAAGGCGAAGTTCCTGACTCGCTTGAGTTCACTTTCAAGCAGGCGTTTTTCCATTTCATAGCTTTCTGAATTCACGTCAATCTCAGGAGCCACAACCATGTCGTGAATGGTTGCCATGTGCTTGTCAGGATGCGTGCGAAGAATACGCCCACGTCGCTGAATGAATTGCCGAGGATTACCCGTGCTTGCGCAGAAAATAGCAAGTTCGCTCCTCGGAACGTCAACTCCTTCGTCAAGGCATTTCATGGATGTCAGGACTTCTAACTCTCCGCTTGCGAAATCAGCCAACATTCGGTCGCGTTCACTACTGCCGGAGACGAATTGTTTGACGGTGGTACGGGGGCTGGATTGTTTGACAATCTCTGTGTATTCATCTATCAAGTGACTTGTTTCCTCATCATCGTCAATAATATCTTTCGTGTCATAAATATCGGCGTTGTTGTCATCAGGGCGATTACCTTCCGGCACATAGACAAGAGTATATTTCAGATGTCCAACCTCGTCAAAACGCTCTTGAATGATTTGTCGGAATAATTCAAGTTTATTGGCTGCTTTATGAATAATGCGTTTGCGTGCGAGGAGAAGCGTTTTTATAATGTCGTCTCCTTCGGGGAAAGTGTTCTTATTGAAATTGAACATTTTTGCCAGTTTGACAGAAAGGTCAATGTATCTGGCCATTTCTTCATCGGTCAGTCTCACGATGTGGGGATAGTATCGGTATCGGCATAACACCCCATTCTCAATGGCTTTTTCCATGGAGTATTCATAGGTGTAATTATCTTCACTACCGAAGAATGACGCAAGAGCGGCGTTCCCGGCTTCGTCATATTGCCTCTCGGGTGTCGCGCTCAAACCGATACGACGAAGATAATTGATGCCTTTTAGCCTGCGAAGTGTTTTTCCAGAACCCATATTATGCGCTTCATCTGCTATCAGCAACAACTGTTTTCGTGGGAACGAGTTAAGTGTTGCGAATACATTATCTCGTGCAAATGATGCATAGGTTGAGATGATGATATAGTTGCAGTCTTTTTTAAGTGGATTGAATTCTTCTCGCAATTTGATGTTTTCAACAGCAGAACGCCATGAAGGATATTTTGAACACACTTTAATGATATTGCTGAAATTGAACTTCTTGCATTCTTTTTCCCATTGGTCCACAAGTGTAATTGTTGGCACGAGGATGATGGCTTTATAGTAGCCATTGCGCTTGAAGATTTCCAGCAAGCAGTTAAGTGCGGTAATGGTCTTACCTGTACCGGTTGCCATCGCAAAAAGCCCTTTCTGCCGGTTGTTCTTCCAATTCTCGAAAGCCTCGTTCTGGTATGGGCGTGGCCCTGTTGGATATGGGAAATGAGGATTGGAATCATCTACTTGCTTCTTGGCTTGGTAGCTTTCAATTGCACGACGGACTTTCTCGCATGCATTACGCAGAGCGTGAAGAACGGTAATCGGAAGATGTGTCGGTGCTTGCTCAAGCAGCCTTTCCTCATCTTCAAGGAGTTGTTTAAGTTCTTTGTCTGGAAACGACTCAGTTATGCGAGAACGAATGTCTGTAGCATCAAGATAGCGCACCGTATCGTCCTCTCCCGAAAAAGTGCGTTCAAAGTCATCCTCAATGTCATGGATTCTATTAACCTCAGTCTCTCCGTTCCAATCACACATGGCCGTTAAGCTCTCACGGTTCTCAATAAGAGCAGATCGAGAGAAATTTACTGAGCCTTCAAAGCCTACCTTATTTAATCCGTCAGCGAATATGCCGCATTTAGTGTGGGCTATTCCGTTACCAGATTTCGGCGCAATGATGCATATCTGAATCCTGTCGTTCCTGATGAGCCAAGCAAGGCACTCGAAGAAATGTGTATCTCTTGCCGAAAGAGTGGCTTTCAGTTGCTCTATATTCGAGATGTCGAACGATGGCAACAATGAGTCATCGTGGCTTTTCACAATGGCGGCTTTATCTTCATCGGCAAGTAGGTCGTTGATGATAAGCCGCATCTTTCCTCCTGCATGGAGAAAAGTCGCAAAGCCGTCAGCAAGCACATTGATTGCTGATGATGCAAAGAACCCCAGCATAAGGTCGAATGTCGTTGCGTTGCACAAACATTCGGAGAAGAAACCAACCGGTTCCCACTCGCTTTGCGACCTAAAGCGGCAACTGCGGGGCCATATAATGTCTGATTTCAGCATAATCTACAAGAAGCAATTTGCGCAAAAATTATCATCATCGTCATCAAGCATGTCAATCAAGCGGCAACTACCTTGCTGGCGTTTCGCCTCCTGCTTTGCTATAGCATCAAGCTTTATTTGCCTGACACGCTCTGGCTTAATCAAGTCGGCGAGACTCTCATTTTGGTTCCAAGTGTAGCCGTCTTTCTCAAATTCCATCGCTTTCGCAAAGAGTTCAGGATGCAGTTCATAGAGCCATATCCACTCTATCTTCTGCTGGTAAAAACAGAAGTAGCAACCGGAACGGCTGCGATTGTATGTGCCACGCTTACCATCTACCTCAAAAGGAATAGGTTGATAGTAAGCCGGCACACCAACTCCACTATTCTCAAGGATGTTGAATATGTCTTCTTTGACAAGAACATCATCGTTGTCGATTAATGGGAACTCCTCAAGCTGACCGACCGGTAGTTCAGTAGTTTTCAAAAATTCAAAGATGACGTGGTTAAACAACTTCACGTCAAAGTCCATCAGTGCCTCGGTTTTCTTCTTGTAAAAGAAATCCTTTGATAGAGGCATAGACACCACCCTCATCACCTCATCTCGCTTTTCAATTGGGCATAACCGCTCATATAATTTGATAAGTTGCTGAAGGCTCGCATTATTGAATACTTTGTTGATTACATCAACGCTCCAAATATTGCGACGGAAGGGAAATATGGATTGAATGTTGGGCTTCGTTGAAACATAGCCCTCCCGGTCTTCGTCACCTCTGATGCCAACGTATGAGATAGTGGGAAGGTCGCCAACGAACTTCTCCATTTCCTGGAGTTTCATCTTTTGTGTACACCATCTGGCTTGAGGGGAAGGCAAGAAATTACCCGATGCTTTCAAGAAATGTTCAAAGGGGGTGGGTTCCGGACTTCCTTGAGCAGCGCGGAGTCGGGTGATGCCTCCAAGATAAGACTCAAGCCGTTCAATGAGCAGCTCGGTTTCTGCCAGTTCGCAGCCGGTGTCGGAGTTGTAATACTCAATATTCATAGTAGGATATTTGCCCTTCATATAGATGGCAAGTGCTGCGCTATCCTTTCCTCCTGATATGCCTAATACGTGTCTAACCATATTGCTTATAGCCTTTCGTTGAGAAGCTTCAGTAATACACAAATGTCTAAATCTCTATCTCCTGATAATTTATTGGCCAATTGTTTGGCTATATTATCGGCAGCTTTACGCTTGGTCTTGGGCAACGCATAAGTCTTCGACACATTGAACGAACTATCGCTTGCGGCCAATTCAAAGCTAAATACGGTGTCGGTGTTTTCATCAAAAGCCGATGAAACCATGATAAAACGTTCCGCCTCACTGAAAAGGAAAAGAAGGTCGTAGATGAAGCGTTCTTCTTCCGCATCTTTAATAGTTTCGAGTCGTCGGTCATAGACCACTTGCCCAATTTTCTCATAAAATTCTCGCTTGGAATTACTCGGTGATAGTACACGATCAATAAACGCCCTGGGCTTTTGCGCAAGCAGTGACTTGTTGATTGTTCGGAAGCGATTATCAATGAGATGCTTATACTCTTCAAAAGCAACATCATCGGCAAATCCCAGATGTCGTTTGACACATTGCTCCACACGACCGATGAAGTTGCCATAGCAAGCGTTGAGTTCCTGTACCGCTGAACGTATCAAATCAACATATTGCTTGACAAACTCATCATCATTCAAGTCGCTATAGCCGAAAGCCTTTGGAATATCCTCAAAGAATGCTTTTGCGGGATCTTTGGCTTCAGCGAGAATGTCACGGAATTTTGCTGTATATGAATTGTTGAACTTACGGGTGCTTTTGGCGTAGTCATTCAACCTGCGATAGAAGTTGAAGAATGGCCTGATTGTTGCCAAAACCGAGTCGGACGAAACTGCGATTTCGTCACTTTGTCTCAAAAACTGACGATACTTCTTGAAAAATTGCAATTTCACGCCCGACACATCGTAGGCTCTCACGCTGAAATCGCCGGGGCGTTTTTGCAATAATTCAAACACCTCTTTATTAATGTCAAGTACGAATGTGTTGCCATTGTATAAAGCAAAACTTTGCTGCTTGACAAACAGAAAAATTGGGAGCCAGAAATCTATCACACCTTGTTTGAGCTTGAAAGGTTTCTCTTTCAGTGTCTTAATCAGTGTTGTCAGTTTCTGCTCTTTCTCCACACTATTTTCCAAGAAACGGCAACTTTCGTTCCACAGAGGCATTATGCCATCGGTCGTCGGCTCGTCAAGATAGTACGCGCCGTCATCATCCATACGATGAATGCAGGTCTCATGGAATAAGGTATAGTAGATTGTTTTCTCGGGCGGAAAAGCTGTCTCAGCAATGCCGAAATCTTTCTCGCCATTGTGAGCCAACATCGCATCAAGCAGATTGACGCGGGCCAAAGAGATGGCAGAGCTTAGTTTCTGCCTGTTAAACAACTCGTTCTGTATGATAGGCGTTTGATGATAAACTTCCTCGCACACCTCTGATAAGAGTTTATTGATGTCTTTCGCACTCTCAATCGGGAACGCCTTTCCCTTGTAAAGCCAGGTAACCGCACCATTATTAGCCGTGAGGTTGTCATTGATGCAGATGTTCAGCAGGTTGGCTTCATGCTGCATTTGGGATGTCACTTCACGTCTTGCCACTCGGTCATCTATAATGACATTGTCAAGAATGTACTGCAGTTTCTTGAGTTCATGCAGATGCTCCACAATATCATCGGCGTTATTGAAGAAGACATAGATGTTTGCGGAGTCTGTGCCGGCTGAATAAGACACAGCATCAGTTAATGACAAGTCAAGTGGAAAGACCAGATTGATAAATCCGTCTATGTCACCTGTTGGCACTGTCTCAACCAAGTCGTTCGTAATCTTATACTCAAAATATCGAGGAGTGCCTACACGATAATATATTGATGATGCGAGTATCGCCTTTTGATTTACAAATGGTAGTATCTCATTGACGTTAATATTAGGGACTGGAACAACAAGCGATGCTTTATAGAGCTCGTCTTCAATATCCACATCAGTGCCCTCAAACAAAACGTATTGTTGTTTGTAATTGGCGAAGCGGATAATCTTGTGGGCAATCAGTTTTTCCAGATATGGTTGGGCATCCTCTATGTCAAGAGCCAATTTCGCATAGGTTCTCAATAGACGGTCATCTATCTTTATTTGCTTGAAGAACAAATTGAGCAGACCAATAGTTT
This sequence comes from uncultured Prevotellaceae bacterium, assembly GCA_937904375.1. Classification (GTDB taxonomy): domain Bacteria; phylum Bacteroidota; class Bacteroidia; order Bacteroidales; family Muribaculaceae; genus Sodaliphilus. The sequence continues at coordinate 17,849 of CALDIG010000258.1, read as the reverse complement.
TGACAATTTTGAGACAATCTCTGAGAAGTTCGTTGTCGATAATCCCACTTTCCACTCGCTCTACCGCAACACGCATGGCCCGCCAATCCATGGAGTCGGCATTTGCCTCAGCAAGGGCAGTAAAGAACGAATACACAAGGTAATCATACACCGATGCGGTGTTGTATGTTAAAGTGGAAGATGCCTTGAATTGACGGACGGAGTGGTTGCCATCTGCAGTGAGAAACGAGAAAAGCGTTCGCTCATTCTGTCCATATCGCTGGATGCCTAATGTCAGACAAGCAGACGAAATGGCATCAAGGGGATATAGCCTATTAATTGTCTCGGTTTCTATCTCCTTTGAGATGATGCGATACTCTTTCGCCAAATGGGTGATGTCCTTACTATTTGGCCACGTCTTTTTGTGGGTTGATTGTTTGCCGAGTTGCCGGGCGGCAAGATAAAGCAGTTGTTCTACCGGCTCAACGAACACCACCTCCTTGAAGCGACCTTTCACCTTGCTCCATTCATTCTTCTGCGTTTCGGTAAGTTTGGATGCGTAAGCACTGAAATTCTGGTGAAGGGTCGTGAGTAGTATTATTTTGCGAGTTGGTACGTTGGCGAACTCTGCCAGTTTCTGAAGGAAATATAATTCTTGTTCGGGATTGTGGTTGGCGGCATGCTCAAGTATTTTGCCGAACTCGTCAATGGCGACAAGCAGAAACTTGTTCTGCTTCTTTAACGACTGACACAGATTGCCAAGAGTCGTGAAGATATTGCCGGTGTCGCTATTCAGTTTTCGCGAAAGCAAAGTGCTCAAAGGCGCATAGTCGCCAACAATATTGATAAATTCAAATCCATCAGCATTGAAAACCTTACTGTTTCTCAACAACTCTCCACCTTTATTACGCAAGTCACGCTCAAGTGCCATGATAAAGCTTGACTTGCCGGTGCCGTATGTTCCAATGATGGTGAACGAGTGATAACCCGATTGATAACTTGTTACAATATTGCCCAGAACCGACTGTGCGTTAGGCGTAACAATATAGTTAAACTCATTGTCGACTTCGTATTCAATATTTACCGATGGTGTATAGCTCATATTGCTTGGTAGTAGTCTCTTAAAACGTCATACTTGTTGAGAGTACGAGTGAATTGAACATTCTTAATGCCGCTATTGTCTGTATAGTGAATGCTATATCGGCCTTTGGCTTCAATTCTTCGGATTGCTTCAATCAATTCGGTTAAGGGCATACAGAAAATGAGTGACAATTCTTTCAGTTTATCAAATGAAACTGTGTTGTCTTCACCTTTGATGTCAATAAGGCTATACAAGATAATTTCGGGGGCAACTGCGTCAGAACTAATCTCGTTGAAGTTATATGAGATGCCTTTATTCTCTGTACTATTTGACCGGATAAGATTAAGGGCAATCAACAATGCCGAAAAGTCTTCAAGCGACTTCAGAGAAGTGGGTGCCACGTATGTTTGTAGTAGCACGTTAATGTCTTTCTTGACAGTGTTTTCGTTATATACGTTCTTTTGCTCGGGAACAGAGCACTTGCGCTTAATGAACTGTTGCAACGATTCTCTGTCGAACTCTTTATGTTCGCGCTGATATTCAAGAAACAAGAGGCGGTAGATACTTGCGATGCCGTAGTTTGTAAGATTGTAGTGAAGCAGCCAGAGTGTGTTGGTGTCCTCAAGAAAGCGGTCAAAGCCTCCATCGTCAGTGAATACCAAATGTGCAAGCTCTGTTAGCATGTCGTTTTCAGTCAAGCCAAAGGCTTTGAACCAAAAGCGTATTGCTGACACCATATTCTTACCCACACCAAGATGAACAACCGCATCCGGTGAATTGAAAGTATGGCCATTGTTAAGAAAGTCATATCCTTTCTTTAACCAAAGCAATCTGCAGTGAAAAGATTCGTGCCCCGAAAAACTATATCTTGTTGTCGCCAAGAAACCAATTAGTCATGCCGTAGTATCGGCATTCATTCTTATATTGGCCGTGGCTCACTCCTGACCAAAGGGTTAATAAAAAAGCGTGAGAGCCCATGATTGCCACTCGTCACGCTGGTTGAGGCCGTTCCAATTGCCCATAGCTAAAAGACGAGCAACTAGACCTCACGCCAGTATGTAAAACCACACCTCACACCGCCCTCTGGTTGGCGTGAGGTAGGTGTATTACACACCCATGAGCATCTATTGTTGCCGTGTCTTTGTCAGCTATTGAATTTTTGGAACGTTTCAACCAGCCAAAGACAGCGTCAATAAACGCTTTATAATATGTGATTCCGGCGGTGCCGACACGTCGGCGGTGCGGGAATTGCAGCCGAGCGGTAGCAGGAAAACTCCCTAAAACGGCTCAACCGCAATGCAAAGGTACAGATATTTTTTTACACAGCGATTATTTTGTGTGACAAAATAACAATAATGGTTCAAAACGACAAAAATGCGTCAGTCCTGATAGGGCGACATTGGGGAAATCTCATATAACGAGAATTACGTCACAACAAGCGGAGGTGACTTTGCCAATACGACAAAGCCACCTCCGCTTGATTTGGTGTGCGGTGAAGACTATGGCATGATGGTCTTCTTTGCCACCTTGAGAGCAGCAAGGCCAAGTTCACGGTAGTCCTTGACAGCATTGAGCACACCATCAGCAAGCCAAAGGGTGAGCAGTTCCTTCTCGCTCACATGAAGCAGTTTTGCCAACTGCACGACCTGAGACCGTTTGGCCCGGCGCACCCCCAGCTCAATCTTGCTGAACATCGGTGTGTCGATGTTCAATTTCTCAGCCAGTTCCCGTTGCACCATCTTCCGCTCAACCCTCAAGCTCCGCAACCTATGCCCAAACAATATGGGCTCATCATATAGCTTCATGTCCATGGTGCTCAGTTCCCTAATAGAAGTTTAGAAAAATCCAAATATCTTTGAGATTGCTCTTTTTGCATTGGTATGTATATCGATTGTTCGTCACGGAGCCTTTCTAGATATTTACGAACCAGTGGCCTTATTGTTGGATACTCCAAAACATTTTTATCTGCAATTATTATTGTGTGTTCTTTTGCTCTACTTGTTGCCACATTGAACAGATGAGGCTCTAAAGTCCTGATGTAGGATGTGTTTGGCACGAAAAAAACCGTTATGTCTGTAGTCAGACCTTGAACTCGTGCCACTGTATCTACCAACAATTTATCATGTGAACCAATATTCTGAGTCATTGACTTTTGAAGTGAGCGAGTTGTATTTCTCATACAGGTTAACACAGCTATTTCTTTTATTTTGTCATCTTTAATGATACTGGCAACGATAAACGTTGCTAATAATATGGCAAATTGAGGAGTATAACTACCCAGAGGCATATCAGTAAAAACTAACGATGGACCTCCTTCTTTGTTGAGAATCTTATCTAAAGATGGTAGATTGCCGAAAATCTTTGAGTCTTTAGCCACAAGACTGTTTCCGTAAAAAATCCCTGTATAACTAGCAGCACGTTGTCCGAAACGATATGTGGTTGTTAGCTGATATATCGGTGATGAACTGCTATCGGCCAACAATTGAAGTCCATTTATCAATGGTTGGTAATTGCCAATCTTGATACGGTCTCCATTTAGTGCTACAATTGGAGATAATTGTTGAATATCCCCCACCCACAGATTCTTTTTCCCCATTTTCCTGGAAGCAGCAAACATTGCCAAAAGAGCCTGACTCGCTTCGTCCATTATGACATAATCAAAAGGTTGCTCTATCGACAATTCTGCCGCAAACCCACTTGAAATAAAATAAGTAGACAGAACCAATCCAGAAGGGATAGGAGCAATACTTTTAATCTGCTCGAGATTGTTTAACTCTTTTTTCTCATCAATTGTAAGATTTGTTTTGAATATCTTTTTTTGTTCTAACAAATCCTTAACTGATGGTTTTTCGGCAATCTCTATTAACGCCCTATTGGTGAGTGCGGTAACAAGAACTGATTTGCCTTCAGCGCACAATCTTGCACACAATTCTGCTATCATATAAGTTTTACCAGTCCCTGGAGGCCCTTGTAAAAGCATCGTGTCAGTAAGACTCAATTGGGTATGAACAAAACTTGTCACATCATCTTGTTTAATCAAGATGGGTTCCCAATTCTTCTGTTCATAGTTGGCATCGAGAACAGATGACACACTTGGACTGAACGAGTCTTCTACAAGTTTCTGTAAGTTCATCACATAATCAATCGGAGGTCGCTGAGGAGCGAAAGCCAGAATTATGCCAGGAGTAGCTTTAATATACTCTGCAAACTCAAGACTAATCTTACTGAAACCGACCAAAGAGAAACGATTGTCTTCGGCAGGAGAGTGCCAAATACAAACAGATTCGGTTGAGTTATATCGCTGTTTATATAGGTCTCTATACGTTAACTCGCCCCAATTATGATAGTCCTGCAATTCAGGAGGAAGAACCATACAAACGAGGAATTCACCTTTTCTTGGTAATGCTCTTGTATTGGGAAACTTCATTATCATTTCCCCATTTTTAAAGGACAGGAATTGAGCCACAAACATCTCCTCGCTGTTCTGAAGCAAGGAGATGGCTGTGGTCATAAACTTCTTATTGAATTCCTCGGTTTCAGCCCTTAGCTCATCCTCAAGGAATTGCCAATGTTTTTGTCTATCAATATTCATAATCAAAATAATGATTCAAGTCCAGCACCTTTCACTGGAGGTTGCATGTCGTTGGCAGGCAAATCATGAATTTGCCTCATAGTTTCCTCTGAAGTAGTACTCTTGAGCGCTAAGGAGTATTTCTCGCCAGAACTATCTTGAAGAGGAATATTGGAACCAAAGTTATATATCCGAGCCAACGCAGGAGCATTTTTGTCGCAAATTTGTTTAACTGAGCCAATACAATCCTTAAGCATGTTTGGAACATAATTAAATGCAACGGGTTTTGTGAAGTTCTGTGGCATATTATTCCCGAATTCAAAGCCTATATATGCGTATTCCTTACCGACAGATGCCAAAGTTAGTAATATTGCTTGATCTAATTGGGGCAGGTCATTTCCAATCGAGAAACTGAAATTACGGATTGGTAGCGCATACAAAGGAATACATTGTAGACCTGTAATGGTCTTTACCCATAACATAGAGCCAGCTTTGCTCAACAATTGCCAATCGTACCAGTTCAAGTCAAAGTATCTGTATTGCGGTCCCTTATAACTATGGACAACCAATGGTAACTCATTACCGTTGCGGTCATAAATACCATAGAGTTGACTGTAGGAATCCATTGCGATTCTTTCTGGGTCAAATCTCATGCCTAGAGCATCTCTTTCATTGAGCTCTCTGAAGTAGTTAACAACATCCATTTTGGCTTCAGAGACATAAGCGACAATTTCTTCAAGAGAAAGACCAGCATATTGACGTTCCTTGACAATAAATGACTGTGTTCCTGTGGTTGTATGTACATTGACCATGACTGGTTCCGGAAGAGGATTATCAATTCCTGCTTCTTCCAGTTTCTTCTTGAGGATTTCATTCTCATCCTCAACTGATTTTTTGTCGTCAATACCCAGTTTACGCCGTAGTTCAGCATTCTGCTTTCTTAATTCTTCGTTTTCATCTGAAAGTTTCCGATTTGTCTCAGACAAATCCTTAATATCGGCACTATTTTCTAAAATTGTCTTGATTTGGTCATCACTTAAGCTTGTAAGAAGTGCCATCTTCTCAGGACTTGAAACAAGGGAGCCAATAATAGAAAGTGTTTTTTCGTCTCCAATGGATCCCACGATAAGTTTATCGTGATGGAGATCAAAATATGGAAGACACAGTTTATACTCCTCGTTCTTCTTGATTAACGAGTCAAGTGTGAACACTATTTCAGCAAAACTCTTATCTTGAAGGCTTTTTCTTTCTTCCTCAACGTACCGTGATATAACTTCATTTATGTGAGTGAGAATTATCTTTGACGTTATAACGCTAGTAGCCGGAATATAGTATTCGCACTTCATACCTTTACGCAACAATTTGTCGCGATAATTAATATTAATGATGTTATTAAGGCAAAGCTCCTTAATGGTATCGTCAATATTATCATCCTTATTAATTTCACAAAGCTTACAGAAGAAATTACTTTGGTTGAGCCAAAGAGCATAATCGACTTCTGCATATTTGTAGTAATTACCCCCAAATCGATTCTTTGCATATTCTATTACAGAATCCACATATGTTATGGTATCCTCAGCAGTCTTATTCAGTTTCTGAGCAAGGCTAGTAAGACTATCACAATCGCCTATTGTTTTGCAAATATCGTTCAGAACGCAGGCAATAAATTTCTCCCAATAGAATCCTTCTGCATTTTCTACAATAACGATGTCTTTCAAAGAGGGACAAATTGCTTTTGCTAACCTATAGAAAGACATATTATCACTGTTCTCTTCTCGTTTTGTGGAAGGGATGAGTACTATGGCTTCATTTGAGATTCGAAGCTTGTGCTCTAAACTTGTGTTTGATGATTCAAACTTCTTTTTGATACTATCATAAATATCTTTTGTTGACAGCGGTTGATATTGCTCGTACCCGATTATTCTTCTGTCAAAAAGTATTTCCCGCCAATCTTCTGCATTTGCTGTAATATTCAGATCCTTCAACTCTTCAGAAATGAAATTGTCATAATGAAGTGTTGATAATGACACTAGAGAGCCCTTCTGATTTGGATAAATTTTCTTGTCTGCAGGAATTGTCATTGATAATGTCTTGGCCAGCATTCCATAATCATTTATCCATTGTATGCATTCTTCGTCATTATGGATTGTAGGATACTTCAACAGGGAACTTCCTAAAGACGTAATACTAGTTGAATTTGCAACAATAAGACTTGGTGTGAACTTAATAATAAAACGTTCTGCTTCCTTCCATATCTCTATAGGAAGGTCATCAACAACGATTTGAGTTTCAAGATTTGCAACAAAATGAGATATAAATCGATAGATATTGTCACGTTTTCTGTTTTCTTCTTCTAGCCCATTGGTTTTAAGAGAAAGCAAAGAATAAACAGCAGAACTGATTACATCCCATTCTGAAGAAGATACAAAATTCTCGTTTGAAGCTTTGCTTCCAATAATGTGATTTATATCCCCAATTAGATTCGTTAGCTTATATTCTTTCTTTGTCGCAAATACAGAATCATCAATGGCATTTGCCATGAGCTCATCTTTTAGATTCTTGTTGAGCAAACCGACACAGATGTCTTTTAGAATATTAGGAATACGTTGTGCAGAATCCGTGTAGATTTTATTTAACTGGCAAAAATCGCCATTTTGGTTAGGAATAACAGGGTATTGCTCAAGGATAGAAGTATCTCCTTGGCTTACAATAAATTTATAAAGCTCATTTAGCCATGCATAGCACTCTTCTTCAGACTTATTCAAACGAGAGCAAAGATTCTTTATACATCCGACTCGCTGAAGATCCTCAAAAAAGTCTTGTTTAGAGTATTTTAATGTACATTTCCAAGTAGAATAGTTTGAACATACGACGTCACTCCATTCATCTAGTTGCTCCGATAATGGAAGAATTCCTTCCGTTATAAAATCTTCAAGAAAATACAAGAACTGTCTGTTTGCTTCTTTTGTGCCATAGTCGGGAATGCGGATTTCTTTAAGTGGAGAATAACCTTCTTTGGTCTCAAGTATATTCTGCACAAGCAGTCTATTACGCCAGTTTTCCTGAAGGTCCTTAATCCAAGGCTTTGCGTAATTTTCATCCCAAGACTCTTTTGGCTTTGGCTCTTTTGATGATGCTAAAAGGTATGTATTCTTTACACCTGTTGCAACCAGCCATTCATTAAAAGAAATAACTGCATCTACAGCATTTTCAATAATATGGCGATTTTTTTGTGGCTTTGGTTCATTACTATTTAGAAGAATACCACTTCGCGTTTCAGTAGGTTCAAAATCAAATCCATTGAGCATATAAGGGAAATAAAACTCTTCTGAACCAATCAGAGGAAAATCCCTAAACAAAACAGGCTGTGCCTTGTCTCGTTTTATTAGAGAATAGGTAGTACCATCCCAAAGAGTTTCAATGGAAAGTGCGACTACTGGTTCTTCGCCTTCAAAAGTCTTATATGTGAGATAGTATTTCATATTACCATTGATCTCAATGGCGGAACGAATAATTTTTGTATTGTCTGTTTCATATATAGTCTCACTGTTACACTCATACAATTGTTCTGTTCCTGCAACATGATTGATTACGCGAACTGATTTCAATTCGTGGAGTGAAACCATTGTAATAGGCAAGGTATTAATAAGGTCTGATAAACCAACAGACGCTGATTTTAGTGAATCCTCATTAAGATGATAAGTGAATGAGGTAAGATAATCACTTTCTAATCTACTTTCATAACCTTCAGCAATAGGAAAATCATGATAGTTGCCAGTATCCAAACCCTTTACCCATTCGAGATTCTGAGTGATACTCTCTATCATGTCTTCTGACTTTCTTGCAGAACGGTCAAGGGTAAGTACGAAATTCTGGTATTCTTCAGTATTTGGATTTTTAACGACGCCCTTTACATCTATAATATTGGAAAGTAGATGAGTTGTAATAAAGCCAGTACCAAACTTACCTGTTTGTTTCTGTTCACCCTCATTAGCAGAGTCTTTCGAACTTACTTGTTGAATCAAGCCAGTAATGTTCCCATCGGTAAAATAATCGCCATTATGACTGAACACCAACTTATCTTTCCAAAGTTCTATTAGTACAGAGACGCGACCGAACTTGTTTGGAACATCCTTTGCATTTTGCATAAGCTCCCAAACCCAACGCTTATCAGAAAGCTGTGAGTCATGAATCTTATCCAATAATTGGGTGATCTTGTCAGCTATCTGCTTGTAATAATTATGGTTAATTCTTTCTTCTACTTTGTTCATCGCTGAATTTACTTTGCATGATTGTTTATTTCATTTATTGTATTTACAATAAGACATTTTATTCCAGGGTATAGCATAAGCCCATTGTATGCTTTGCCTTTATTACTTGATATCCAATCCTCACTTGGAAAGATTTTACCATCACCATCATTTGAATAGCCAAAATTGTATCCGACAAACATACTTTCGCTATCAGAACAATCAGAATCTATTAACTTTTCTAAATCAAAAGTAATACATTCTACTTCATTATCATCCCATTTCAAGGGATTATATGATGGTGCTTCATATAATTTCAACACCATTTTATCTAACTGCGGGGACAAATAGACAATGACATAATATAAAGCATTGTCAAGCTCACCTTCTTGAATCGCAGTGGGAACCATTCTCGGAACAGAGAATGTGATACCTTCGCAGAGAGCTTCTTCTGTTTTTGTCATATTATTAAATTTTGTAAGTTGTTAATATTATTCATTATACTACTCTTCATACGCCCGAGTCTCACGGAAGGTGATGACTGGGGTGACTTTCTTGAGGGTTGCCTTGTCGATGATAGAGGTGAGGGGGAGTTGGGAGACAATCTCTGGCTTAAGCCATGAGTTGTTCCACAGTTCAACTTTCTCGCCCATGACGAGGCGGCAGAGACGCATGTCGTATGGGCATTTGCGCTGTTTCTTGTCACGCTGGTAGGTGATGTTCTGGAGCCAAAGCTGACTATAGGTTGAGTTTGGCTGGTTGCGAAGTTTGGCATATACCTTTGCGATAATGTCAACTTTCTCCTTGTCGTCTTTCAGTGAATCCACCATGCGGCTCAATACTCGCAATGCGTAGTGACTGGCAGAAACGTTCTCGAGGGCTATTTGTGTAGCGACAGCACTCATGGCTCGTACCGAACCACCTGGTAATCTGTGGTGAATAGTCTTGGTGCGTTTCTCAACCTTGCCACTCTCGAAGTCAATCCATTCCTCTTCTTTCTCTTCTGGCTTAAGGTGTTCCTCAATGCGTTTGTCAAGGTCGGAGAGCATGACTTTCAGCTGTCCGCCGTTGGGAAACTTGCGCCCGAACATCAGGATGTAGAACAGGTGCTTCTCGAAACTATCGAAGTCAACACCCTTTTTGTTAAAGATGGGTGTGTTTTCTATATACCATAGCTTATCGGCCTTCAGCGAGTCCATGACGATTGACTGGCTGATGCGGGTTTTGTTGCTATTCATGCGGAAGTTGAGCGACTCCAGCACATCTTGCAGGATGTAGGAGATGCGCTCAAGCGTGTCCATGTCGTTGCAGAAGATGCGGTAGTCGTCTCGATAACGAAGGATTTCATAACCTTCAATACCTTCTTCTTGCAAGCGGTTGTGAAGCAGCAGGTCGGAATAGCCAAGGATGATTTCGCCCACAAAGTCGAAGATGGCGCTTCCTTGCGGAATACCGATGTTGCGTCCTTGCTGCAAGGCGCGTACATAACGAATGATGTTTTGCGCCATAGCATGGTTGTCTTCAGTAGCGTGTTCTGTACCTTTCATCGACAACGCCCAATCAATGGTTTCCGGGTTAATGGAACCATAGCAGTTGGTGATGTCGGTCACGAACATATAGCGATATTCGAGCGACAATTCCAGCGAACGCTGCTCAATGGAGTTCCACCAGTTGAAGATGGTTGTCGACTTGTGGAATGGCTCGGTTTTATCTGGCACCACCGGCAAAGCGCATGATGCAATGTGCGGTAATGTATACTTGCTAAAGCAATCCTGAATGGTTTGCCATCCTTTAGGATTGCAAACTTCTCTCACAAGGAAGTAATATAGGTAAGGGTTCGCCAAGATGATAGGACGCACTGCATAACGACCGTCTTTGTTGAGCAAGATGTCTAGGTTAACATCGGTCAAATCTTCGGGCGACAGGTTGCTTAGACATTCCTCGTAGGTCTTGTTTCCCACAGACTTTGCAACAGCCTTCAGCACCTTGTCGAAGTTGAAGTACTCAGGCAACTCAAAGCCATGAAACTGCGCGGACTTCAAGAAGAAGTCCATCACATCTTTCGACTTAAGTGCCAATATGTTCTTAAATTTCTTCGTCATAATCTTTCGTTTCAATTATTCTACAGCAAAGTTACGCAACTTAAGCATAAACAGCATCAAAACTGCAACGTTGCCAAAAATAATGGCGATTTATATTCGATTGTCTCGGCAACGTTGCTGGTGGTTGTTTTACTGTTTAGTGAATCGTCGATGTATTATCGTCAAAAGAACTTTTAGCTTTATCCGTTCTCTCTCTTGATAATTATTTCAACGCCCTCGACATGGAATTTCACACTGAGACCATCATCCGAGAAGCGCATGCGATATTTCTTACACGATTTTGCAGAGCGCTTATTGTATGTCTGCTTCTCGAGATTCATCTCGTCTGTGTCATCAGTTTCAAGCGATTGAATTTCTATCTTGCTTGTTTTGCCATAAATCTTAATATCGTGTTGTTTCAACTCAAATGTAATGCTGCCACGTCGTTCGTCTCTTTCAGATTTAAACTCTGATAAACCAGAAATGATTAGCTTGCCGAAATTGATGGAGTCCTTGCCTCGGCCAGACTTTTTCTCTTGGCTCACGGCTTTATTTGCGCTTTTTTCTTTTTTCTCTTTAGATTGAACATTCGGACCTTCGATTTTTGTAATCCTGCTCTTTAATGTCCTGATTTCTTGACGTATCTCAGCATACTCAGTCAACTTCGATTGTGTCTTCTTCAGTGAAGCCTCAATAGATTTGACTTCAACCAGATATTTGAGTGCCCACAGCTTATCATTCTCCTCATATTGAATTAAATAATCGCACATCTTATAAAGCTCTGAGAAATGCTCTTGACATTTCTTCGCGGCCACCACAATGTCCCTGTACGAGATGATTTTTGCTTGCATCCAATCCTTGTCTTCCCAGAACCATTTTGATGTGAGGCCAAGAATTCTTTTTCTGAAATCGTCACGGATCTTAAGGTTGTCGCTGGCCAATGCAATGGCTTTAATGAGTTTTGACTCTAAAACCACATGGTTCTGAGCATCAATTCCTACGATATCAAGAGCATACGGCAAGTGCTCATAATTGTCGGTCTTTAATTCATCGGCTATAGCTTCAATGGCAGAACTAACTATTGAAGGATCAGTTCTCATCAAATCTCTAAGCTCTTCGAGGAAACTTTCGCCTTGTGAACCTATTAATCTTTTAATGATTTCTTTATGCGATAACAAGACCTTGAATGATTGTAAACGTTCTTTTAAAAACATCTGATATCCTCCATCAAACAATGCATTGAAGAAATTCAGTTGGTCTATGGCGGATAAGTTCTGCAGTATTGTAATAAATGCCTTCTTTTTCGTGTCTTCTGAAACTTTCTTATATTGAACAGATTTGGAATAATCCTTTATAAGAATTAGCGAACTGAGAATCTTCTCATTCGTGTCGGCGTTATTGTTGCAATCGTTGTCGTATATGATTACTTCTTTGAACCGGCGAAGCTTATAAAGCCACTCAACCTTTTGGTTTGAATCGGTAGACGTATGAAGCTTGGACACATAATAAGAATCATGTTCACAACCCTTTTCTCCACCTTCCCAACATTCTGCTGCAAGTGGGTAACTTTTAGCTCTGAAATAAAGTTCTGCCGCTAAATCATAAAAATGTTTACAAGCAATGGGCCAAGTGTCCGCTACTTGCTTAGCGACCATTGCCGCTTGCAATATATTTGTTTCTTCATGAGTTAAATCATACTGTATTTGCTGTATCACTTTAACCCATGTTGGATCATCATATTTGAATGACATAAGAATAGAATGGCTCTTTGCAAACAAGTCATAAACAGTAATCTGCCCCAGCATATATTCGCTCACAAGAACATAATTATCAGATGCGTTTGGCATATCAATAATCTTTTGCCAACATTCACCATTCCAATACGCCTTTTGAGCCTTCTCAATAAATGGGTCACTGAGATTACAAAAGAGGTCACCGGCAGTTTCCCATTCTTCATTCAAATATGCAACTTCGGCTTGACTTCTTCGAGCGTTTTCATAAAGTTGGGCTCTCTCATAATATAGAGCCGCGCGTTGCAACCAATTGACATTACCTTCTTTAAGGCCTTTCTCAAACAAGTCTTTTGCAATTATAGCAGGTTCGGTTTCTCCCATTCTTGCAATATCATCTGGTTCTCCATCACGTAGGAAAACAAGTTTATTGCTCCATTCTGGATATTTTGTAAACCTTTTAACTGTATCTTCATTTTGAAAGTGTTTCCAAAATTTTTCAATACCTTCAGGGGAGTCTATGATGAAAAGATCATTCTTTGCTCGAGATACAGCAACATATAATTTGTTGAAAAAGTACGATAAAACCATGGTTTCGTCATCGCTAAGGTCATTAGAAGATAATGATTTAGCAAATTCTTCAGGGCATGCATCTCCAAATCCATAGATGATGACTTTATCTCTTTCAAGACCCTTAATAGCCGCTGCGCTATATAGATTTGGTATCGGCGGCTGCGCATCTTCTGGCTTAGAATTGCCTTTTTCGTCTTTATCTACTGGAATCTCTATAAAAGCCTTGAGAAAATCGTGATTCTTTGCATATTCCCGTTCACTTATTGTACCTCCTTCACAAGGAACAATAATAGTGGTATTTTTAATAGAATCCTTGAGTTCGGACAAATCGATATTATCACCAATTTTAAACAAGCTTGGCTTCATCCCGCGTGACAAATCATTCAATGTTCTTTCACTCCTCAACTCTTGAGGCATAAGTGCAGCAGAGAGTAACGCCACTCGATATAATTGAATCAGATTGGCAAACTGAATTATTGATGGTCTTGAACGATAGTTTTCTAACAGAGGTTGCTCATTCATAGAGTGGTTATACATTCTGAATAATTTTCCAAACATATCGTCAAACATAGATTTCAACGATTCCCACCTAAAACCGGTCGGGTTAATTGTTTGGTATGGGTCACCAGCAAAAGCGAAGGGAACAGCAGTAAAATCCTCCAAATCATAGTTGTCGCTGAAAATGGAGAGTTGCAGTAATAAGTCTATTTCATTGCGAGTGAAGTCCTGTGCTTCATCACAAACTATAAGAGCATATTTTTCATGAGAAACCTTGTTTAATAGTGCGAATTTGACCAAATCCTGATCATCCCAAAAGCCCTTCTCTTTCAGGCCCTTATACCATGTTTTCCAAATATTATTTATTACAAAAGTCAAAGACTCCTTTTGCACATTTTTGTCATCTCTTCCTAGGTTATCGTAGTCTTCTATGGTGAATTCGGTGCTAGTGCTCCGTCCTTCTATATAAGAGCGTATAATGTGCCACACCAACTCAGGAGAGTATTTGGCTTTTTGCTTGTAACCAAATTGGGAAGTGGAGTCAGTATAGAATTTTTTGAACTTATTAAAAGAGAGATATTTATCTTTGGGAAATTTTTGGCGGTCAATGGGTCTTAATAACTTTTCCTCTATAAATGCCTGGAATGGCCAAAACAAATCCTTAATACTTTCCTCATCAATATCTAATTTAAAGCCTGAATTATTTTGCAAAATACTGAGAACTGTATCTTTTGCCTGGTCGAGCAAACGTTCATTGTATGTCAAAAAGATAGGCTTGTATGGGTTGTTAATCTGTTCGCGATATAGCATAGCGAATATAAAATATAGCAGAGTAGATTTCCCGCTGCCTGCTTGACCATTGATAAACATCGGGAACAAAGGCAGATTAAGGATTTCCAATTGCTCTCCGGACAAGGCAAGATTTCCGTCCTTATCGTGTTCAATGTTCTTCCAATCTTGCTTTTCTTTATCCGTGCTTCCTGCCAATATCCATTCTTCATATGCTCTTAACGAGTCCTCTTTTAGAAATTTAAGCACATCATCACCTTCCGAGTAACGATAATTGCGTAGTACAGAGTCAAGTTCATCACAAGAAGGCTCATGGTCGTACAAGTTGTATAAAAAAGTTGTATTATTAATTCTCTCACAAAGGATATAAATATTGCTGTTTGTCGTCTTGGCACATATAACTGTCGGTCTCGTCTTCTCAGGAAACTTTATGTTTCCTTCACGGGTTACTGCTCCAGTTGCGATCTCATAGAGTTTACCATAAATATTATCTTCGTTCCATTCTTTGGACTCAAAGGATGTTATCCACTCACGCATCTCATAGATATCGTTGGCAATCTTAAATTCGACTTTTTGTGTCAGCCAAGCCCTGAGGTTATCGTCCAAAGATTTCAACTTTGGTTTTTCTTCCTCAATCTTTTTGCTTAGCCATTGAAGGATAGGGGCTTCTTCTATACAATTTCTTCGAGCCCATTCATCCCATTTGTATTCATTCTCTGAATATTCAGGGTGTCCCATAAAGCGCAAAGCGCATAAAACAGTATGCTCTCCTGTAATGATTTTTTGAAAAATTATGCGAGGAGCGTTGCTGGTCTTTCTAAATTTATATGCCCAAAGATTATCTGATTTCTTTAGAAAAATCAGTTTACTGCAGAGATCATCGTCGACTAATTTCTTATCGACCCTTCCTGCCCAAAGCCCTTCATGTGCAAGATCCTCATCAAATGCCTTAGTTCTATAAATGTATGTTGCCATAAGATTTATAAATTGAGAGTTAATATTATTACTGTTCAATAAAACTTGGTGAATAAATTTCTGATGCAAAATTAATTGCAAAGAAACCTTACCCCTTCAAAACTGCAACGTTGCAATAAATAATCGTTCCTTTTCTTCAAAACTGCAGCAACGTTGCCGACAAGAATTTATAACTCAGTAATGGGGATATTAATATGTTCATCAAGATTGTTGAGGTCTCGTTGTCGCACAAAAACTTTCGACTTGTCTAACCTTATTATATATGAGTTGCCGCATCGCTCAGGTTTATACTGGTCAGCGAAGGTGAGGTCGGGGACTCCGCTGGTTATCTTATTTTTTATGTGCGAGACAACCGACTTGATGCCACGGTCAATTCCGATGGGTAGGCCCGGTTTCTTACCATAACTCTTGCTTGCAATGGCAAGATAAGTCTCGTATTCTTTGGGGGTTAATTCTATCACCTTCTCGAACTCATCATCAAAGACGAATGCCACTTGATGCTTGCCGGTCTTCATGTTTTGCCCCAGGAAGACTAGGTTGGGAGCGACGGGCGGTGGAGCGATGAGGAAATCAAATAATGCCTTGTAAAAGCCAAAATATTTGAATTGTGCATTAGCATTCCCGTAAGTAATGGTCTGTCTTACGCTGACACGACTCTGGTAATAGCCAAGAACCGCTTCAACCAAACTGAGGATATCGGTTGTGATGGGTAGACAAAGGAACTCAGTATAATATTGGACTGGGCCGGCAGCCGAGCAATAGGGCACAACTGATGTGCCGATATTAATCAACAAGGATGGCGTGATATTATGCGGTGTCTGAACTTGGAGCCTCTCGTATAGGACACTACGGAAGAACTCCACAGTGGTCATGTTGCAGAGCCTGTCATATACGCCACGGATAAACTTTGAGCCGAGATTTGGTGCCATATAACTGATAACGTCAAGCACATATTCCTTGCGCATGTTCTGGAACTCCTGCACCATTTTGGGAATATAAATGAAGTTAAATCCGCTCAAGCGCGACAAGGTGACAATCAATCGGAAGTTGCGCTCAAGCTGTTCATTCATCTCTTTATCGTATGAGCTCTCAATATACACCATATATTGGTCGTTCAGTGTTGCTTCACCGGTTGCACATGACACCAAGTATGGCTTTGGCACAGGCTTGCCATTCCCGTCCTTCTTTTCATCATCAAGCAGGCAACACTTAAGCGCGATAAGAAGTAAAGCCTCACGAGGCACACAGACATTGTCGCTCTGAGCAATCCCATAGATTCTCTTGACAAACTCTTTGCGTTCCTTCAAGGGCAACTCCCTAAGCACAGGTATCGCATCTGAGAACTTGATGTTTCTCGCTGCTTCCATATCTTGATGCGTTAATGAGTAGTCGCTCATCAATCGCTTCATGTTCAATATTTCAGTCTCCTCGATTATGTTATCAGCCTTGATCATATCGCTGATAACTCGGGAAATAGCAATCCTTTGTTCTTTAGTCATTATAGTAGAGGTTTTAAGGGATATGTTCAAATTTATATTGACAAAAAGTTGTCAAATTTTGACTACAAAGATAGCGCATTTATTTGACATAGACGCTATCTTATGATGAGAATTTATACCTCTTGTTGATAATTTTCTGTTTCGTGGGGAATATCATGAAACCACTTTGTGCACTGAAAAAACATTCTGCAAATACGGTGGCGGCTACACAACCACTTATCGCGACCAGTATGGTAGGACCACCGGCACTGCAACCACGACAAGCAATTATGGAGGCGGATACAGCACGACCTATCGTGACCAATACGGCAGTGTTATTGGGACAAGCACAGGATGGTGAGATGTGTGGAAGGTAGCAGTTGCAATAGCAATCTTCATCTTGAGAATGTGTCGTGAACTGGCTCGATAACTGAACCGAAAAGCACACTATGAACGGAGGCACCTTAGTTGTCTCCGTTGAACTTTATACGAGACCTTGATGAATCGGGATCATCGAGTAGCTATGCTGAATGAAAGGAAAAGTGGGTTAATGATATGTCACATTTGTCACGAAAAAAAAGCCTATATCACGGGATAAAATTTTGATAAAAATTGGGGAATATGGGGCAAAATATGGGGCGAATGGAAAAGAAGAAAGTGATAACTCGTTGCGTTGCAACTTGTTATCACTTTCTGCTGGTGTCCAAGATGAGAGTCGAACTCACACGCCCAATCGGGCACTACCCCCTCAAAGTAGCGCGTCTACCAATTCCGCCACCTGGACAAAAAGAGAGCGAAAGACGGGACTCGGACCCGCGACCCCGACCTTGGCAAGGTCGTGCTC
>CALDIG010000257.1 GCA_937904375.1 uncultured Prevotellaceae bacterium | reverse complement strand
AAAAATATCCCCATAAATGTTTGCCAGATTGGAAAATTTGTTGTAACTTTGTGACCGTCAACCGAATAAACCTTTTAGTATGTTCCGCAAGACAAACGCATCGCCTCAACTTGACATATTCACCTGTCCATCGAGCATGATGGGCAAACGGGCGGTCAAGAGGTACACAGCCCCATCTTCTTGGCACAACCAATTCTACAAGCTGGTCACCAGCATGATAGACGAGGACACGTTCAGTGTCCTGTTCCCCGAGGGCAAGAAGGATGGACGACCGAACGCCTCCATCCGGGTGCTGGTGGCCATGTCGGTACTCAAAGAGGGGTATGGTTGTAGCGATGAGGATTTGTTCGACCGTTGCGAGTTTGACCTTCTCGTGCGCAAGGCTCTAGGCCTTGGGAACCTTGACGATGTCGTTCCGTCTCTCGACACATGGTATCTGTTCCGCCGCCGCATCTGCGACTATGATGTCCGGAACGGCACTGACCTGATGCGGCAGTGTTTCGAGCAGGTCACAGGTTCGCAGGTCAAGCTGTTGAACATCTCCGGCAAGAGCGTGCGTGTGGACAGCAAGCTCATCGGCAGCAATATTGCGAAACAGTCGCGCTACACGCTGATTCACAAGACGCTGGTCATGTTCCTCGAGCACAACTGTCTCACAGGTCTGCCCAAACGCATGATAGCCCGCGCCAAAG
The DNA here is from genome assembly GCA_937904375.1 of uncultured Prevotellaceae bacterium. Taxonomy (GTDB): domain Bacteria; phylum Bacteroidota; class Bacteroidia; order Bacteroidales; family Muribaculaceae; genus Sodaliphilus. The sequence continues at coordinate 4,773 of CALDIG010000257.1, read as the reverse complement.
AATATATGGAAGAGGACTCCCAGAAGACGGTCTGTCGCTCGGCCGGCGACCAGCTGACAGGACGCATGACGCGGATGGGCCAGTTCATCTGCTCTCTTCTGAAGCGATACAAGCCCACCGTTCCGCACTACGCCCTGCTCAAACGCCTGTTCGATGAGCAGTTCAACGTGGTCGACGGCAATGCCGGCCTCAAGGACAAGAACGACATTCCGGGCAACAGCCTGCAGAGTCCGTACGACAAGGACGCCACCTACCGCAACAAAGGCGACCAGCAAGTGACCGGCATGGTGACCAACATCACCGAGACCGTGGAGGATAACAAGCCCAGCATCATCGTCTCGGTACAGGTCGAGACCGCGACCACCGCCGACTGCCACATGTTCCAGAAAGGCATTGAGAACGCGGAGAGCGTCACGGGCGACACCGTGGAGAACGCCTATGCCGACGGAGCCTACCAAAGCCCCGAGAACAGGGATTACGCCAAAGCGCACAACAACATGCAGCTCAAGACCTGCAAGATGCAGGGCAAAAGAAGCCGATGGGAACTCCACCTCAGGGAGGATGGCAATCTGAATGTCATCGACTTGGCCACAGGCGAGAGCCTGATAGCGGTCAAGGCGGTGTCAAAGAAAGGGGGCAAGACAAGATGGCGCATCCCATGGGAGCAGAGCAAGACCGGATGGCGTTACTTCGAGGAGAAGGAACTCAAAGCAGCAGAACTGCGGCGGCAGATAGAGAGCCTCCCATTGGAAGAGCAACACAAGCGAAACAACGTCGAGGCCGCCATGTTCCAGTACAGCTTCCACACGCGCAACGGCAAGACCCGCTACAGGGGACTCGCCAAGCATCGCATGCACGCCTACAGCAGATGCATGTGGATGAACATGCGTAGAATCATGATTTTCCATTCGGAAACATGTCAAAGAACTATTTTGGAGGCGAAAATGGCCATTTTCAGCCTATTCTTGGCCACCAGAGAAGCCTGGAACGAATTTTGGGTCAAACCCAAAGTTTTACAACAAAACGCGTTTTTCGGCTGGGAACCGCTCAGAATGGCGATATAACACCATCTGAAATGATATATTCTTAAAAAACGCCACTTTTTAAAGTGGACTCAGTTCTTAATTTATAGAACCCACCTTTATTCCTGGTTGCCAAGCAAACTAGTTGTTAATTGTTTTTTTGACAATAAAGTGCCTTGTTTTGCGTTTTAATAAATAATGTATTTTATCGAATAAAACACAAATAATGCATATCATCATGAATAAACGACTTTTATTCAACATCTTATGTGTCGCAGCCCTTGCTATAGCAGGATATGACACTGCGCAAGCGTTTCCCACAAAGAACTATGCCACAATGTCGAAGCTCAATAAGGGCAGATGGGTGAAAATCACCATTCCCGAAGATGGAATATACCAAATCACAGCCGATGAGCTCAGGGAAATGGGCTTCCCCAACATTCAGAAGGTGAGCGTCTATGGCACCGGCGGCCACCCCTTGAGCGAGGTGCTCGACGGAAAAGCCGTTGACGACTTGCAGGAGGTGCCTAGCAAAGTATTTAACGGCAAGCTGTGCTTCTATGCCTGCGGTCCGGTGGAGTACACTATGGAGACCCCCACTACTACCGCACATTTCACCCGCAAGATGAACAGCTGCTCAACCGTGGGCTACTACTTCCTTAGCGAGAATGATGAAACTCCTCGCCATCCTCTTACAGTAACTTACAACATCACGGGGTCCAACGTCAGGAAGTCGAGTCTCGACTATTACCACCATGAGCAGGAATTGACGTCGGCATCACAGTCGGGCAAGGATTTTCTTGGGGAGAAGATGAACAACGGAAGCATCACCATCCCCTACTCGCTGCCTCTGCTGTGTGGCGACTCGGCAATAGTGGTAAACCCACGCGCTGCCGTAAAGAGCAAAAACATCTCATATCTCACTCTGGCGGTAAACGGCAACATCATTAGTCTCACCAACCAGGAATCAAAGATTTATAGTGCCTCTTCGCAGTATGTGTTCTACAACACCGCTGAGCCTGTCGTGGAGGTGAGGGGCGAGAACGGCGGCCACCTGCCTGAAACAGGAGAGATTACAATGGGCATCTACGCCACCTCGACCTACAGCTGGGCAAGATTAGACTACTGCCTGATAACCTATTATCACAACAACTCACTGCGAGGAGTGAAAGACAACCAGCTGCGCATGGGATTCAACAAGGTGACGTCGAGCGACATCATAGCAATCAATGGCGCTACTGCCAACACACAACTATGGAACATCGACAACCCATTAGAGCCCAAGAGCTACACCATAAACCAAAAAGATGACATTAATGGCTTCACGCCACTATACTCCATCGACTACACACAGTTCATCGCCTTCGACCCCAGCAAGGATTTGAAGCGCATCGCTGACTTTGAGGTCATCGACAACCAGAACATCCACGGCATGGCAGTCCCCAACATGGTGATCGTCACCTGCGACGAACTGATGCCACAGGCCGAGCGCGTGGCACAGATGCACCGCGACAACGACAACATGGTGGTGCATGTGCTCGACCAGCAGAAAATCTTCAATGAGTTCTCGAGCGGCACCCCCGACCCCATGGCCATCAGGCTGATGAACAAGATGTTCTATGACCGAAGCACCAATAGCAAGTTTAAATATCTGCTCATGCTTGGTGCCGGCAGCTACGACAACCGCCAGTTGCTCAGCAAGAACCCCTGCTTCATCATCACCTACGAGTCAAAAGTGAGCAACGACGAGAACAACAGCTTCGTGAGCGACGACTTCTTCGGATTTCTCGACGACAACTCGGGGCAAAATCCCCCGGGAGAATTGCTGAGACTGGGAGTGGGACGCATACCGAGCGCATCGGTCAAAGAAGCCGAGGACGATGTCGATAAACTGCTTAACTACGTCAACAACCCCGACTATGGTCCTTGGCGCAACAATGCACTCTTTGTCGCCGACTATTATTATGGACCTCCTGAAGACCCTTCCACCGAGACATTCATGCACGAAAGCCAGTGCGAGGGCATAGCAAACCTCATCACCAACGAGCTAAACATTGGGTTTGCCAACAACAAGGTGTTTGTCAACCAATTTCCCCGAGACCCAACTTCGGGCTTCCTCCTTGAAGGACGCAAGAGCATGAGTTCGCTACTCGAGAGCGGGCAATTCTTCATGACCTATGTGGGTCACGCCAGCCCCACTACCTTGACCAAGGAAGTGCAACTGTGGACTGCCAACGAGGCTAAACAAGCCTACTACCCGCACCTGCCCATCGTCAGCACCGCATGCTGCGACGTGGCACGCTATGACGGCGCACAAAGAGGACTCATGGAAACCATGTTCCACCTCCCAAATGGCGGTGCTATCGCGATGCTGGCGGCAACTCGCGCCGCCTACGCCAACGGCAATGACGCACTGAACCAGGCTTTCGTTCGCAACCTCTTCTGCTACAACACCAAAGGCTACATGCCCACCCTCGGAGAAGCCTACATGCTGTGCAAGCAGTCATTTGGCACCGCTACTGCCTACAACAAGATGATGTTCTCGCTACTCGGCGACCCGGCGATGAAAGTGTACTATCCCAAGCCTTTGTTCACTATAACAAAAATCAACGGCAGGGATGTGGGCACTTCCAACATCGTGAGCGGCCTGTTGCAGCAAGTCACCGTTGAGGCACAAGTGATGACCCCCAACGGCTCGGCAGTGGACGAGACTTTCAACGGCGATGCCACACTCTCCATCTACGACCACCAGAAGAAAGAAGTCACCTACAACGGTAAGGACATCTACTTCCCGCGCCGCCTGCTCACCGAGGTGAGCGGCAGAGTGGAGAACGGCATCTTCACAGGGAATGCCATTATTCCTCTTTACACACTCAATACAGGAGCTACGGGACTGGTTACAGTATATGCCCACCGCGACAACAGCAACGACATGGTTAACGGTCGCTTCGACAAACTGCTTCTCAACAGATACTCAGAGACCAACCCACTCACCATTCACGACAACACACCTCCTACAATTAATGACATCTACTTCAACGACAAGCAAGACTTCGAGCTGTGCAACACCGTGGGACCGCTGTCAACACTATATATTACCGCCAATGATGACTATGCCTTCAACAACCAGAATGCCGCTATAGGCAACAGCATGGACCTCAAGCTCGACGGTGGCAAGACAAGCGTCCCCAACGTGAGAGCCTACGCCACCATGAGCAACGAGGGAAAAACCCTGACAGTGGAAATGCCCATAGAACTTGAACCTGGTGACCACTCGCTGCAATACACCGTCTATGACATCGCCGGGAACATGACCACCCGCACCCTCAACTTTGCCGTCAGCAGCACACCGCAAGCCCAGCTCACCGTAGAGCAAGAGCCGGCTATTGATAACGTGACGTTCAACTTCGAGTCCGACCTGAATTTCACACCCACAGTAAACATCTTTGTGATAGACAAGCAAGGCGTGATGAAATGGCACAAAAAAGTTACGGAATTCCCCTTCAACTGGGACCTCGTTTCATGGGGCGGACGCCTGCCGGTAGGCGTTTACACCTTCTACGGCCAGTTCACTAACGGCACTATCTACGGAAGCACAAATATCGGTACACTAATTGTCGCCGACGAGCATAAGATACAATAAAAAAACTGAATAACAGTATCCACCTTTAAAAACACAAGCACACTAATTAAACCAACTCAAGTTTCGCAAGTTGTTAACTTGCTCAAAGTTTAATGTTTAGTGTTTAGA
>CALDIG010000256.1 GCA_937904375.1 uncultured Prevotellaceae bacterium | reverse complement strand
GACAACAACAGACGATATCGTGTATCTTGACAGAGGGAATGTGGATATCGAAGTGAGCCTCAAACATGGCCTTCGGCATGTTTGTGGCTGTGGGAGACCGTATGACATTCACAAATGGGTCAGCAACAGATACAATTCTACGCCAGTGATGGGAATGAGGACAACAGTGACGATCTGTGTACCGCAGGTACACTGTCCGGTATGCGGCACCTATCCTAAGATCCCGTGTCCGCTGGTAGTAAGAAACTGTACGTACACGAAACTGCTGAAACTGGAAGATGACTCTCCGCTGAAGAAATCCCACATTGTCTTATCAACCAGAGGCTGCGATTATGAACTGGCACCTGGCGATTTGATAGCGTTCAAGTTGAACATCCAGACAGTGCGTAATTTGGGCAATCCCGACGAGATGGACTATGCTTCTTACCTTCTCTACAAAGGCATCCGTTACCGGCAGCACACCAAATTAGAATCGGTGAAGAAAATAGGGGAGTCGCCCACCATAATGACACGTGCCGTGAATCTAAGGCAAACACTAGAGCATAAGATCTTGAATTCTTCTCTTGCTCCCGAGACTCAAACCATGCTGATTGCCGTGCTTCTTGGCAATGATGATTTCATCATGCCCGAGACCCGTGAGCATTTCTCGGTGGTGGGGGTGGCTCATGTGCTTGCCCTCAGCGGTTTGCATGTCGCTATTATCACGTTGCTGATATGGTTTCTGCTTTTTCCTCTCGACTATATCCGTGCAAAGAAGTTGCGCTTGGTCATTACCTTGGTGCTGTTGATAGGTTATGATATTCTAACCGGAATGTCGCCATCGGTGGTGAGGGCTACGGTGATGATAGCCTTTGTGTTTATGTCCACATTGTTCTACCGCAAATCCACACCGCTCAACTCGGTGGCAGCCGCGGCGCTGGTAATTCTCGTTTTCTCGCCTGGATCTTTGTATAGCGTGGGATTCCAGTTGAGCTTTATCACAGTGGCGGCATTGATAATTTTCTTTCAGACTTTTGAGATAAAATACCCTTCAAACAGGTTGCTGAAATATCTCTATTCATTGTTCTTGACATCGCTGGTAGCGATGCTCTCGTCAACAATCTTGACCGCCTATTATTTCAACACGCTATCGATAATGGCAGTGCTTGCCAATTTCATTATTTTGCCCATATTTCCGATATTTATGATATCAGGAGCTGTAGCGCTGCTGCTGTTGACAATGGGCGGTTCGATTGGATGGTTGAATAGTTTTCTAGACTGGACCACGAATTTCATCAATGGCTCTGTGAACTGGCTCAGCACTTGGAGTTTCGGGCATAGCGATATATATGTCACTTGGGTAGCGGTGGTGGTTTACTATGCCGTTCTTGTGATGCTGGCGATGTGGCTCTACCGCCGCAACATTCGATGGCTCTTGGCGGCTGGGGTAGTGCTGGCGATAGGTTTGGCTCACGGCATTGTGGTGGATGTCACAACTCCTAAGCAGGGAATGGTGGTTTTCAACTCATATAACTCTACGCCAGTTCTTTATCACAATCACGGCAAAGCGTTGTTGTGGGTGCCTGATGTGGAGAATGATTTTGATGTGGAGGCTTTCAAGCGTCAGCACAAAGCTTTTCTCGCACATTATCGCATCGATTCTTTGATGCTTGTGGACTCAACAATGTGCATGATTGATGGAGGAATGGTCAAGCACCCTTATGCCGTGCTGGATAACAAGAAGATACTCTCGGTAGGGAAAGGACATTGGAAGAACTACGAGCCAAGCGACAGCAGCGAGGTGAAATTTGATGTGCTGCTTGTGACAAAGCAGTATCATTCCACAATCGCCCGAGCAAGGGAACTCTTTGACGCGCAAACCATAATCCTATCGGGCGACATCTACGACGACAACATACCCGCATTAGAAAACGAGTGTCAAGAACTAAAAGTGCCTTATTACAGCATCAAATCAAAAGGTGCCTTTATCTCACATGATTGATAACAATCTATCTCATGACATGTCAAGTCTGTTGTATTGGCAGCGCAACAAGAAGTTTGGGTTCAGGGGAGAGAAAATGCCACTTGGAGACATCTCCAAGTGGCTAATTATAGAATCTCCCTTTTTTAGTTGAAAATCGTGTTGATTACTGGTTTTTCATGCGTCAGTTTCCTAAAATGAGGTTGTAGATGATGGTGATGTCGCCGCTGGTGACATATCCGTCGCCGTCCACGTCGCTGGTGGCGGCAAAGGTGTTGTCGCCAGAGAGCAGGTAGTTGTAGAGGGCGGTGATGTCGCCCGACGTTATCACTCTGTCGCCATCCACATCAACCACTCGCAGCTCAAGCACTGCCGGCACTGCCATGCCGTCGGCAGTAGTCACGGTGATGGTGGCGGTGCCATTCTGCACGCCCACTATCATTATCGCTTTGGTGCTTGCCAATGCGGGTGCCTTACTCTCACTTGGAGCAGCCAATTCCTCCATCAAGGCAAACGCCATGCCCTGCTCGGGGAACGACTTCAAACCAGCGGCAGGAGCGTTTGTGCGGTTCACCACACGTGCCACCGCCACGCTCGGGTCGCTTGAAGTAACTACCAACTCCGCAGGTACATCTGGAGTGCAGGTTGGATAAACAGTCAAAATTTGATTTGAGCCTAAAATAGCACTGTCAATATTGAGGAGTATGGTAATATTATCATCACCACTTACAATTACATGGCAGGATGCTGTCTTATCAAGAACTGTAACGCTTATATAGCATTCACCTTCACTATTAGCATGCACTATGCCATTCTCAACCGTGGCAATACTTTCATCACTTGAATACCAAGAAGGAGTGATGCCTGTGTTTTCAGGAATTATAGTGGCGATCAGTGCATGCTCATCTCCAACGTTCATTTCCAAGTTTTCATCGCTCAGCGATAAAGTGATTTCGGGATAAGAGACAGTGAAATGGCACCAAGCATAAACTGCAGGGTTTGAAGCTAGAGTTGCATAAACATCGCATTCGCCCTCCCCTGTTGCAGTCACTAATCCATTCTCATCGACTGTAGCAACTTTAATATTGGATGTGTTCCATCTCAATTCTCCATTTTCTGGATTAACATTTGCTGTCAATGCCAATGTTTCCCATTGAACAAGACTTGCATTTGATTTGTCTAATGTTACTTTATCGGTTAGGTCTGGATTCAAATTTGTGAAATTTTGCCAATAATCATCTGTAAAGTATGCAGCAGTTGAAGTGGGAGGTACATGAAGTTCTCCGTCAAAGTTGCTTAATATAGTATAAATTTCTGTCCAGTAGTAATATTCATCATCATAATATTCTTCATATTCAATGATACTATTGGGCGGAGTCTCTGCATAGCAATTTATCACATTAGGAGTTAGACTTATGTGACCGTAATACATTGAAGTTATTCCACAGCCAATATTAAGAGTCTTAATTTGGTCTTGAATACGTCGTAAATCACCTGAACCGTAATCATTTAATTCACCTTGACCTGTAATTGTCAGTGAAGTCAAGTTATTGCAATCTTGGAATGCCCAAGTTCCTATTCTTTTCACAGTATTTGGTATGGAAACAGAAGTCATTCCCCAGAAAGCAAAGACATAAGAATCTATTTTTGCCACTGTGTAAGTATTGCCTTCGTATGATACAAATGATGGGATTATTAAAGGATCACTATATGAGCATCCATTAGTAACAGTTACACTTGTGCCATCTTCGTTGTAATTGTATGCAATGCCATCGACTTTAAAATCGTAGGCGCTTGCCAGTTGCGGAAGCATTGCCGCTAATATAGCTATCAAAAAAGATTTAAAAGTTTTTGTTTTCATTGCTAGTTGAGTGATTCTATGATTGATACTGAGTTTTTCTTGGTTTAACTTCTGATATTCTCACATTAGGGAAATGGTCATTAAATGCACGTATTTTCCCTGGAGATGACAAAGTAGTGCCATAGTACATTGACACATATTCTGCCAATTCATCAAAAGAATTGAACATGTTGATTACGTTATTACCATCATCTTGCTCAATAACGGTATATCTTACAGGAAAAAACAATCCATCACAATCATTAGTAACAACTGGAATGTTGTTCTCATCAAGACCACAATAAGTCACTCTCAATCCTTTAAAATAAGATGCTATTTCCTTATATACATCATTCTGAGCAATACCATTAAATGATTCTTCCCATTCAATAGTAGAGTCCTGTCTCTGTTTCAGTCTCTCTCCTTTTCCGCTGCAAATAACATTTTTTGTGTTAACTCCCAACTTCTGGAGAAGTTTATCATAGCTGAAAGACTTTGGACAATTGGGTAAAGATGATGAATAGATACTTTTGATGACACTATAAAGGTCATTCAGCAGCTTTTTATCTAAGCCACTAACAATAACATGAGTTTTTGTCCATTTATCGGGACACCTGCAAAACCCTGTGTGTTAAATTTTGTTTAGTTGCATCGTTTTGCTCGAAAGTCCGTAACTTTGCGGTTCAAAAACACGAAGATTA
>CALDIG010000255.1 GCA_937904375.1 uncultured Prevotellaceae bacterium | reverse complement strand
GCTTGGTGTGGCGGTTTAGCTCATATAAGGTGAGCATGTCGATGTCGATACTGCGGTCGCACTTCTTGAGGAACCGCCGCGCCGAGCGCACATTCTCCACGATGAAATGCTTGATTTCTCCAACTATCTGAAGATTGTACTGCGGCAACACGGTGTCGAGCTCAGTATCGCTGAGCCCGACTGGTATCAAATATAGTGCCGCTTCGGTCATGGCGTTAAACACTTACCCTATGCACCATCAAAACGGGCATTAATAATTTAATTCCCGAGCAAGATGTTGTAAACCGATGTGACGTCAGCACTGGTGATTTCTCCGTCACCATTCTGGTCTCCATTAACCACACCAGTGTAGTCATTGTTGAGCATCACGTTGTAGAGCAATGTCACATCGGCGGCAGTCACTGTGCCGTCGCCATCCACATCACCAGGAACCACAACAACAGGATTGAGTGCGCCGTTGTGGTAGATGGTGAAGTCGTCGAGATAGCCTGCCACAGAGGTCGCACCACCCGTGCATGCCACACGATAGCGCGCAGGCACTTGAACGTTGATAGGATAGTAGAGGGTGCTCTTAGTGTTTAATCCGGCAAGCACAGTGGTGTTACCCATCACGTTTGGCTGAACGGTCCATGTCTGTCCCTGGTCGGTTGACATGTAAAGCTGAAGGCTAGCATTAACATTAGTAGGATTATAGAAGTCGAAGGTCACCATATAGGTGTCGTAAGCCACATCGCTGGTCATGGTTGCGGTGCTGGGCTTCTTCATGGCTATTGCCTTTTCTCCATTGCACAATGTGTTGTCGGTAGGAGAAGCAGGAAAACACTTGGCGAGAGTCCAAGTGGCTAAAGAACCCTGGTCCGATATACTTGAGTTATTAGACGTTTTAGGTGTCATGGGTTCAAAGTCTTCGACCTCAGTAACAAATGTGCCATTCAACTTAACGCTAAATTTCACCACATCACCTTCCTCATGGATGTTGTAAAGATTATATTGATTGGGCTTGTTACCCCAAGCCATCAAGTTGGCTTTGGTATCGTTAGTGACCATTGCCACTCCGCGCGTGCCTGGGAAGGGGTCGGTTGGTGATTGGAATGCCGTAGAGCCGCCAGCACGCAGCAGTTCGTAGTAAAGACGGTTGGCGTTGCCGTTAGGCGCATTGCCGGTCCACACGCTAGTATTGGTAGAGTCCATACGAGCGATAGTCATGCCATGACCTGGAGCGTAGGCATCCCACTTGGTGCTGGTCTGACGGTTGTCAATAAGGAACACCTCTTTGGTAGTAGGAGTCTTAAGGATATAGCCTTGTCCTGTAGTGCTTGTGGGGTTAAGGGTATATTCTCCCTCGGCAGTGATAATCTGATAGTTGGCAAAGCCTGTAGAGTAGCGGTCATAGAGGCTGTAAGCCACTGGGGTGCGGGCATTGTTCTGGTAGTTGCCGCCAGCCATGAGGTCCCACTCGCCAGGGTGCTGAGCCTCGCCATTGGTATCGTCGTCATCCTCGTTGGTATCGTAGAGGTCGGGCAGTCCCAGCACATGGCTGAACTCATGGCAAATGGTGCCTATGCCGTCAAAGATGCCATTGCTCTTGGCATAGATATACTCTGCCGAGCAGGCATAGTCGCGGATGTACTTGCCGTCATATTTTGTATAAGTATAGAACGCCGAGCGATGGGGCCAGATGTGATTAGGACTGCTGGAGTCGCTACTGGATGGGGTATCGGCATAGATAAAGTAAATGAGGTCAACAATGCCATTGTTGTCAAGGTCATATTGGCTAAAGTCCACGGTGGGGTTAGCTTTCTGGACGGCATTCAAGAAAATGTTATAAGCATATTGATTGCCCTGATTAACATTATAGCTCACCTCAAAAGGACCCACCACGTCGAACTGAGGCACAAAGATGCCGTTACTATTGTCGTGGAAATAGTCACGCACGCTACCCGTGAAGTTGCCATAAGGGTTGGAAGTACCGTCCTCGTTGGTGTAGCCAGCGTAGTTTTCTTGATTAATCATGTTGGTGTAAAAATCCACAACATCGCTGCGAGTGAAATGCGCGTCCTTAAACTCTACAAGAATAACCAAGCCGTGGAAATTGTTGTAGTCAATAGTGTTGAGATGTGACAGAGCGTCGCGCTGTGCACGAGCACGGATGCCTTGAGCCACCTTGCTCTCTGAGCGCAGGTTCTTGCCAGTGGCTTGCAGCCAAGCATTGTCACTTGCCGAACGCTTATCGGCATCGCGCGCCACAATATCGCTTGCCACCACCTCATCATTGACAAGGGTGCCATAAGTGTAAACCCCCTTGTCGTTCATGACAATGGTGTAGCCATCAACGGTAGTCATGTAGTGATAGAACTCGTCTCCCTTGATTCTCACGGTGAGTTCCTCACCGCCAGGTTGTGTCACCGTCTGTGGAGTAGGGATAGCAGGCACAGCACTCGCCACCAGGCAAGTGAGTGCCATAAAAAAGCTGAAAAATAATTTCTTCATTGTAATGGTATTTTTAAATTTAATTTTTTCAACGAAAAAGCAAAGTGCAAATATCGTCATTTTTTTTCAAAGAAGCAACAAGATAGACCACTTTTCGCCAAAATATGCAATTTTCCACCTTATTATAGTTGTCAATAGGAAAAATATACTTAACTTTGCACATTTAAAACACAGAATCACTAAACGAAACAATATATCTGGAATATGCAAGAGATAATTCAAGAATCAACGTCAAGCAGCAACGAAAAAAAGAAAAAGAACTTCACGACATCAATACCTATCAAGGCATTCTTCAATGCGTGCCTACGCAACTGGTACTGGTTTGTCATCTCGGCGATAATCTGCACTTGCCTGGCTTTGCTCAAGAGCAAGTCGGAGCCAAAGCTCTACAATGCATCGGCATCTATCATGCTCACCACAGAGACCAGCAAGCAGGCAGGAAGCCAGGCGCAGGTGTTTGGGGACTTGGGCGTGAATATCGTCACTAACGATATTGCCAACGAGACCCATAAGATTAAGTCAACCAAGCTCATGGAGAGCGTAGTGGAGCATCTAGGGCTTAACATTCAATACTACGGCAAGATGTATCTGCGTGAAATCAACACCTACAAGCATTCGCCCGTGGAAATCATGCCGCTCGAGAACACCAAAACCAATTATTCCATATCCATCGTTCCAAAGAGCGAGACAAAATTTGAATTTGCTATCAACGGCAGCAAAAAATGGGAAGAGGCCGAATTTGGAAATAGGGTTAAGACTCCCTATGGGCCTGTGGCGGTGGTTAAGTCGAAAATATTCAACACACAGTATGTGGGCTACACGGTGATTGCAAAAGTTTTCACCACCAATAGCGCCGCCAAGAAATTCATCAGCGCGCTGAAGGTGGAAATGGCCGACAAGATGAGCGATGTGCTCAATCTCTCAATCACCACCGACAATAATGACTTGGGCATCGATATCCTCAACGCCCTGATTGTGGCCTATAACCAAGACGGCATCGAAGACAAGAACCGCGTGGCACGCAACACCGAGGACTTCATTGCCGAGCGCATCAACACCATCTCACAAGACCTTAGTGGCGTTGATAGCCGCATTGCGCAACTCAAGTCGGCAAGTGCCAACGCGGCAATGTATGCCGATGCATCTTCGGGAATGAGGTATCAGGATAATGCCTCCGACGCCAACTTGCAGCTCAGCATCGCTACAAGCATGCAAGGCTATATCAACAGTGCCGACGATAAATCACTGCTTCCAAGCAATGTGGGCATTGCCGATGCTGGCATCGAAACACAAATCAAGGCTTATAACGACAACATGCTCCGTTACCAGAAGATTTCAGCCACCGCCACAGGAGAAAACCCCGTGATTGCGCAGCTGCAAACCGAAATGAGCGCACAGAAGGCCAATATCCAGAATTCTATAAACAAATACATCAACAAGCTTAGTGCCGAAACATCAAGAGCACAGGCCCAAGCGTCAACAGCCCAGGCAGGACGTCAGGTGTTGCCCGAGCACGAGAAGTCTATCATCGAGGTCACTCGACAGCAGAATGTGAAGGAGCAGCTCTTCCTCTACCTGCTCAACAAGCGTGAGGAGAACGCTCTGCAAATCGCTATCACCGAGCCCAACGCCAAAGTTATCGAGAGTGCCACAGGCAGCGGTACGCCCATCTCTCCAAATACCACGCGTTTCCTTGCCATCGGTCTTCTCATTGGCTTGCTCATACCGGCACTCATCCTCTACTTAATCTACTGGGCTCTGTCGCTCGACACCAAGATTCATTCTCGTCACGACGTGGAGGAGAACTGCAAGATTCCTATCGTGGGTGAGATACCTAGCAAGCATAGCAATCAGAAGAATGAAGAAATTGTCATTACCGAGAATTCTATTGACAGAGTCTCAGAGGCGTTGAGAATAGTAAGAGCTAACCTCGACTTTATTGCCGAGAGCAAAGACGGAGTAGGCACCGTGATGCAGTTCACCTCTACCCGCCCGGGTGAGGGAAAGAGCTTCATAGCCCTGAACCTGGCACTCACTTACGCCTATGTCAACAAGAGGGTTGTCGTTGTCGATCTTGACTTGCGCAAGGGACGCTTCTCGGAATATGCCAACGCCGAGACCAACTTTGGCGTCAGCTCATTCCTCTCTGGAAAGACCTCAAACGTTGACGACATCATCGTTAAAGGAAGCATTCACGAGAATCTCGACATCGTGCCCATGGGAGCCATTCCTCCCAACCCCACCAGTCTGCTCATGAATAAGCATCTTGAGGAGCTCATCAACACCCTGCGCACTAAATATGACTACATCATTCTCGACACTGTGCCATTTGGACTGATTGCCGATGCGTCGCTCATCAACCGATATGCCGACTTCACGGTTTATGTGATACGCGACGGATTTATCGACAAGAAGTTCTTGCTTGACCTAGAGAGAGCCAGCGATGAGAAGAAGCTCAAGAACCTCACCATTCTCATCAACGACATCAAGATTGGCAAGAAGAATTATGGTTACGGAGGCTACAGCTATGGATACGGATATGGTTATGGCGACTATGGCTATGGCTACGGGTATGGCTATGGCAACAACTCTGATCAAAAGAAGAAAATCAGCCTTAAAAACCTGAAGATGAGAAATAAGAAAAAACAATCTTAGGCGGATTATTCACACCCTCCTTGACGAATTGTTTTTTCCGTGATATGACACTACTTAGAGGAAGCGAACTTTTGAACAAGACACAGTGCAACGCATTGCGGGGCATTGCCATTATCAGCATTATCCTGCACAACTTCTGCCACTGGCTTGACCCCAAGTTCGTCATCCTGGAGAATGAATACAATTTCAACCTGCCCTTCAGCCAGCGCATGTGGGACTATCTCACCGGCGGGCACATCGACATGTATTTCCCCATTCAGTTCTTCTCCTTCTTTGGGCATTATGGAGTCGCCATTTTCTTGTTCCTGAGCGGTTTCGGGCTGGTGAGGAAATATGAAACCGAGGGAAGTGCTGAGAGTAGCGCTACACGATTCATCGCCTATCACTGGAAAAAACTGTTCAGGCTCATGCTGCTTGGACTGCTGGTGGGACTCTTTGCCCACGCTGTGTATGACGTGTTCTACCAAAAAGACTGGCCTAAATACTTGATTGCCCAGCTGCTGATGGTAATAAACGTGCTCAAAGAGCCGGAGTATAATATAATGCCCGGGCCGTTCTGGTTCTTCGGGCTCATGCTTGAGGTGTATGTCATCTACCGCCTCATCGTCTATCCCACTCGCAACATCAAGAGCAACAACTGGAAATGGCTCCGATGGTTCATACCGTTAGCCCTGGTGCTGGTGGCGTGGGCAGTGCAGGTACCGCTCATGAAGCGATTTATCCTCATCAGGTACCTGCGTTACAATGCCGTGGTTGCCATGTTGCCTTTTGCTGCCGGTGTGTTTGTGGCAAGATATGGTTTCCCGCTACTGCCTAAATGGACGCATGCCACGGTCGCCGCTACCGCTCTTGTGGCTCTCATGCTTGTCAATCTCAACTTTTACGCCTGGCTGTGGGGGCACTTGATAGTGATTGTCGGCAGCGTGAGCTTCGTGAAGCTCTTTGAGGCTACAGACGCCACCCAGCAGTATCGCCTGAACGCCGTGCTCAAGCCATTGGCATGGACCGGGACTCTGTCGGCATGCATCTTTGTGGTGCATTCTATCGTTAGGCTGCCCATATATTTTGAAGTGATTTGGGGTGGACCTAAAGTGGGACTCTCGCCGCAATTCTACCTGTGGCTGCTACTATACCTAGCCCTCACATTCCTGCTCGCAATGGGCTACAGATATTATATGGAGCTCTACCCCACCCCAAGGTTGAAGACAAAAAAAACAGCAGCAACTGCCTGAGTGCTGCCTTTTTCACTAAAAGTCTAAACTTCAAGCGCGCTTGACTATGTTACAACCTGAAGGCTATAGGGATTATGCAGCGCACATTAACCTTTGAGTTGCCCACCATACCCACTTCCCATTTTGGCATCTTGCTGATAACTCGCATTGCCTCACGATCAAGGCTGTCGTCGCCCGAACCCTGTATTACCTGAATATCAAAAAGTTTGCCATCGGTGCCAACAACAAAACTGCACAACACGCGTCCTTGGATGTGGTTGTGATAAGCGTCGTAAGGATACTCGCGAGTGTCGTTGATGAAGTTAATCATGCTGCGCTCACCACCAGGAAACTGTGGACGCACGTCAACACTCTCATAATCATAAACCAACGTGTAACCGCTCTTATTTCTCGACAACGGGTTACAAGTGGTGACATTACGCATGTGCTGCGCCGAGGCATCTATAAGTAATGCGCCCAGAACAATAAGCATCAATGATAATGATAAACGAGAAAGCTTCATGTCTCAGCATTTTCAGTTAGTTAATGCAGCGGTAATTAGTGCATTCAAACACCTTTTTCAGGTGATTTTTCACATTTTCCATGCAAATATAATGGTGATTTCATAAAAAACAATAACTCCTATCACTCATTTTGGTAATGATTAATAAGGTTTTTGGTTTTTTTACAAAAAGATGCTTTTTTCTTCCCTAATGTAAGGAAAATTAAATAATTAATTGGCACAAATATAAATTTATGGAAATCTCTTTAATACTATAATCACTTTTTTCTCGTTATAAAATAATGACAATGATATTTAAGACCAAAAATATAATCTCGTTACTGTTCTTGGCGGTTGGTGCTATTGCAGCTAACGCTCAAGACGGCACCACAGCCTACCAGTTCTTGAATGTGCCTGTGTCGTCGCATGTTTACGCCCTGGGTGGGCACAACATTACTATCATCGACGACGACATCAACCTCGTGGAGCAGAACCCAGCACTGCTGGGCAAGGAGTTTGACCACCAAGTGGGCTTGAACTATATGCGCTACATTGGCAGCACCAACTTCATGGGAGCGCGCTACGGGCAGGGCGTGGGAGAGCATGGCGCTGCCGGAGTGGCAATCCAATACTTCGGCTACGGCAAGATGAACGCCACCGATGCCAGCGGAGCAATTACCGGCGAGTTCAGTGCCAGCGACTTGGCGTTCACCCTCACCTACTCTCACGACATCAGCGACCGTCTGCGCGGCGGCATCAACCTCAAGTATGTCCACTCCAGTTACGAGACCTATACGGCAGGAGCGGTAGCTGTGGACTTAGGCATCAACTACTACAACCCCGACAATGAGCTTTCGCTCTCGCTCGTGGCAAAAAATCTGGGAGGTCAGGTCAAGAAATTCAACGACACACGCGACAAGCTGCCGTGGGACTTACAGATTGGTATCACCAAGGGACTCGGCTCTACACCGTTCCGTCTCTCGGTCACCGCCTATAACCTCACAAAATGGAAACTCCCCTACTACGAGCCCGCCGACAAGAACAACACGTCGAGCGACCTCGTGGAGAAGGACAAGTTTGCCGGCAACCTCTTCCGCCACCTAGTCTTTGGCATCGAATACCTGCCATCAAGCAACATCTATATCGCTGCTGGTTACAACTACAAGACTCGCACTGACATGAGCACCTACAAGCGCAACTTCCTGTCGGGATTCTCCATTGGCGGCGGCATGAAAGTCAAAGCCTTCGGCTTCGGCGTTGCCTTCGCCCAACCCCACACAGGCGCCACCACATTCATGGTAAACCTCACCACCTCCATAGGAGAGCTGATGAGGTAAAGCGTTAAGTGTTAAGTAACAAGTGACAAGTGTTAAGTGTTAAGTGGTAAGTGTTAAGTGGTAAGTGGCAAGTGACAAGTCTTAAGTGTTAAGTGACAAGTAAAAGAGACATGTGTCAAGCCCTTAGTCACTCCTATCCACTCCTATCCACTCCTATCCACTCCTATCCACTCCTATCCACTC
>CALDIG010000254.1 GCA_937904375.1 uncultured Prevotellaceae bacterium | reverse complement strand
GCAGTTCCTTGGAGGCTGTGTTGACGTTCACGCCCACACTGTTCACGCAACTCTGCACGGTGAAGTCGAGGGCCTCCTTGAGGCGCGTCTGGTCCACGTCGTGCTGGTACTGCCCCACCCCGATGGACTTGGGGTCAATCTTCACCAGTTCGGCCAGGGGGTCGAGCAGGCGGCGCCCGATGGAGACGGCCCCGCGCACGGTCACGTCCTTGTCGGGGAACTCGTCACGCGCGATTTTGCTGGCGCTGTAGATCGACGCACCGTTCTCGCTCACGACAAACACGTTGATGTCACGGCGGTAGCGTATGCGCTTCAAGAATTTCTCGGTCTCACGGCTGGCGGTGCCGTTGCCAAGCGCTATGGCGTCAATCTTGTAGGTCTCAACAAGGTTGTGTATCTTCTTGGTGGCTCCCTCGATGTCGTAGTTTGGGGCTGTGGGATAAATCACGTCGTTGTGCAGCAGGTTGCCGTTCTCGTCAAGGCACACCACCTTGCAGCCCGTGCGGAAGCCGGGGTCCACGGCGAGGATGCGCTTGTGGCCCAGCGGCGGGGCAAACAGCAGCTGGCGCACGTTCTGGGCAAACATCTCAATCGCCTCGGCGTCGGCACGCTCCTTGGAGAGGGCGGCAAACTCGTTCTCTATCGACGGCTTGATGAGTCGGTCGAAGCTGTCCTCGGCAGCCTCCTCCACGAGTTGCGATGTCTCACCCTTTCCGCGCACCACGATGCGGCACACGTTATCAACAGCACGGTCGTTGTTGATGTCGATGCTCACCTTTAGGAAGCCCTCCTTCTCGCCACGACGAATGGCGAGCAGCTGATGCGACGAGATATATTTCAACGGCTTGGAGAAGTCGTAGTAGAACTCATAGTTGCGACCCTCTATCTCCTTGCCTTTCACCACGCTGCAGTTGAGCACGGCATCGTAGCGGAACGAGCGGCGCACGCTGTTGCGCACAGCCTGATTCTCGTTCACCCACTCGGCGATGATGTCGAGAGCGCCGTCAACAGCCTCGTCGGCATTAGGCACCTTGTCGCCATCCACGAATTTTGCCGCCATCTGATTCACGTCACCGCCCTTTTGCGCCATAATCATCTTGGCGAGTGGCTCCAGCCCCTTCTCGCGCGCCATCTGCGCGCGGGTGCGGCGCTTGGGTTTGTAAGGCAGGTATATGTCCTCAAGTTCGGTAGCGTCCCAGCAGTTGAGGATGCGGTTTGAGAGTTCCTCGGTGAGCTGTTCTTGCGCCTCGATGGTTTTCAGGATTGTTGATTTGCGCTTCTGAAGCTCGTCGTAATAAGCCATGCGCGCGTCAATCGACTGGATTTGCATCTCGTCGAGGTTGCCGGTCTGCTCCTTGCGGTAGCGGCTGATGAAAGGAATGGAATTGTCATCCCGCAGCAAGCTCACAGTGCTCGACACCTGATTTAGCGGGATATTTAGCTCTTGCGATATTAAAGTTGAAATCTTATCGGTCATTTTTGCAAATATTGTTTAGATGTTTTCTAGAATCTAGAAATTCTAGAACTTCTAGAAAGTCTAGAATCTCCAACACTTAACACTTAACTCTTAACACTTAACTCTTAACACTTAAAACTTAACACTTAACACTTTACACTTAAAACTTAGTCCCTTATCTTGTTGCCATGCTCATCGGCGATACACTCTCCTCGTTTCTTGAGGGTGATAAGAGTAATTTCTGGATATGCCGTTCCAAGCCGGGCGGGCATGCCCACCATGCCAACGCCTATGTTCACATAGAGTTTGTGGTCGCCTTCGGTATAAAGCCCACCCCAGAACTCATTATTAAACCATGCCGGCGAGAACTTATGACCAAAGAGTGTCGCCATGCACTGCATAGCATGTGTATGCCCCGACAGCATCAAGTCGGCCTTGTCGCACAAGCGCACCATGGTGATGCGCCTCTGGTAAGACCAATCAAGTTTCCACTGCTTAGGGGCGTGCTGCAACAGCAGGACAAAACGGTCACTACGGTCATAGTCCACATAAGCTGTATCAAGGTTTCCCCATCTGGGGAAAGGCCATCCATTAAAGTAATTTGTGCCCACCACAGCAATCTCGCTGCTATCACGCTTCAAGATGATATTATCGTTGATGAGCAGCTTCCACCCCATCTCCTTCTGCATTTCGATGAGAGCTTTAAGGTCGGCATTTCGGGCTTCATCGCTAGGCCAGTCAAAATAGTGCCCATCGTCATGGTTCCCAAGTATCGAAACCACACCATCACGAGCATGAAGCTTGGAGAGTATTTCCTTATAGGGCAATGCCTCGTCGCTGCGACGGCTCACCAAGTCGCCGGTGAAGCAAATCAAGTCGGGATTGAGAGCATTGATGCTGTCAACAAACTCCTGAATGAATTCAGTCTTGCCGCCATTATAGGTACCAAGATGTGTGTCGCTGAACTGCACTATGCGATAGCCGTCAAACTCCTGCGGCAGATTTTCAAACTCCATCTCCACATGTTCCACCTTAACATGATAAGGTATCACAAAAAGTCCCAGCCACATATAAATAAACACCAACACTCCCAGTGTTGTCGCGACAATTCCTCCTATCTTACGGGTGAGCTTGCCGCTCTTCTTGAGATGGGTGGGCATCCACACCAGGGCCGCCAGGTAGCGTGGCACATAGAAGGTATAATAGAGATAGAGCATCCACATGACAGCCACAAAAGTGCTGTTCTCGCATGTGCGGCGTGGGATGGATATCGCCACCACCATCATCGCCAGCAACACTAGCGACAGCACTGCGTGGACACCACTCTTAAGTCGTGGCCACTTCTTATCGCGCCTCAACTTGCGGAACAGCCACAAGTCAAGACCAAAATTCACCACAAGCAACGTGATGAGCGGAAACCATTGTATCGTCATCGTGTAACTAAATGAGTTAAAGAAAAAAAAGGAATAAAATCATTTAATCTATTATGCATTAAACAACCGCCTCAAGATGATTTGTCAGCGGGTTGCTATACATTTGCAGCATATACTTGAGCATATAGTTACGGTCGCTGGCATTTACGGGGATGTCGTCGATGCGGTCGAGCTGACCGTTCAAGTAATCGCGGAACTCTTTCTCGTCTTCGGCGGTGTAATACTCAGCAAAGTCTTTGTTGTCGAAGAGCAGGTCGTGTGCAATATAGTTGGTCTTGAAGATCTTGTAGTTGGCATGTATCGCATGGTCAATTATACCACAGATGCGCTGAACCATGAGCAGCCGGTCGAGGTCGGTAGGTATTTTATCAAGTTTCTCGTTAATGCACGGAGTGAAGGCATAGTGGATGTGCCCCTTATTCTCCATAATGCCAATCTTCATGCTCTCCAAGTCATCTTCTTGAGTCTTCTTGTAGTTGGGGTTCTTGCTCTTGAGCAGATATTCACGAGCCTTGAGGCGATCATTAGGGTCATACTCATAGCTGATGGCGATGGGAGCGATGTTCAGCTCCTTCAGGCTCTCAATGAATGACACGTCACGATTGCCGTAGGTGAGCATCTTGAGCAAACTCTCCTGCGTGCGGTCGTTGCCGTCCTTGCAGCGACCCTCTCGCTGGGCAATCCACACCGACCCGTTTCTCTGGGTGAGCACAAAATGTATGTATCGTGAGAGCTGGATTGCTGCCGCCATAGTCTGCAAGCGTCCGAGGTTGCGCTTAACGACAAAGCATTTATTAAGGCGCACAAGCCGCGTTATCCAGTTATATATCAGCAAATTGTTGCCTATCGCTATCTCACAGGTATCCATCCCGTTCTCAAGCATCAGGTAGCTGAGCTGCGCCGAGTCGAGCACAATATCGCGATGGTTGGTGATAAATGTGTTAGGCACTCCCTTTTCTAGGTTCTCTATGCCGCTCGCCGTGAGACCTTGCGATGTTTTCTTATGTAATCCCTCTACCACAGGCTTCATCACCTTTTCCTGGAACTCCCGCTTAGAGTTCAGACTCAAGAGCAGCATCTTAACCTTTGTATACCCCATGTCGGGGGCTATCATCTTGACGATGTGCCTAAACATAGGCTCATTAACGAGCATCGACATCTCATTGTGGAAATCCTTGTCCTGAATTGGGCAAATGTCAACAAACTCGGCAGGCATAGCTATGTAATTTGATTCCATAATCATGTTTTTTTAATATAACAATCTTCAAAGGTACTTCATTTTTTTCATCTATACAAATTACTACTTTGCCATTTAATGTTTTTTGTGTAACTTTGCAGTCATGGAACAAGAATTTGCCTCTAGACTACTGGAAAATGCTGTCAGCGAGTTTGCGCAGTTGCCTGGCATCGGGCGCAAGACAGCGCTGCGGCTTGTGCTCTATCTGCTCAAGCAGAACGAGGATGTCGCCACACGATTTGGAGAGAGCATCATCAAGCTGCGCAAGGAGATACGCTACTGCCATGTATGCCACAACATCAGCGAGACCGAGACCTGCCCCATCTGCGCCAACCCAAGCCGCGACCGCAGCACCGTGTGCGTGGTCGAGAACGTGAAAGACGTGATGAGCATCGAGAACACCAGCCAGCACCACGGCCTTTATCATGTGCTGGGAGGACTCATCTCGCCCATGGACGGCATAGGGCCGCAAGACATCGAGATTGAGAGTCTTGCCGAGAGAGTGAAAAGCGGAGAGGTGCGCGAGGTAATCCTAGCCCTGAGCGCAACTATGGAAGGCGACACCACCAATTTCTACATCTACCGCAAGCTGGCGCCCTACCCCGACGTGAAAATCACCATCCTCGCACGAGGCGTGAGCGTGGGAAACGAAATTGAATACACCGATGAACTCACCCTAGGCCGCTCAATCCTCAACCGCACACTCTTCAGCGACTCATTCTCACGAGAGTGAGGAAGGTGAAAGGTGAAACGTGGAAGAAAATCGAGAATTGAGGATCGGGAATTGGTAATCGAGGAACGGTAATTATAATTGTGCATTATGCATTGAGCATTATGAATTAAAAAATGGCCGATAACTACTTAGAAAACCACCACAACGACTACCTGAAGCGGAAGGCTCAAAAAGAAGCAGCCCGCCGTCACCGCATGCACAAATACCTCGAAGCCTACCGCAAAAAACTCGCGCAAGAACGGGAAGAGCAAAAGCGAGACAAATGATTAATATTCGTAGGCGCTGTTGATGTATTGCGCCGTAAGCACGGCGTTCACAAGCAATGCAACAATTTACCTCAAAACGAAAACCCACAAGAAATTGTAATATTTTTCCCATAAGTGTTGAATATTATTTCAAAATTCTGTACCTTTGCATAAATTAGGCGGCGTCGAGGCATAAAAAATGAAAAAACTTCGTTTTGCATTTTGTTCTGCTCTCAACTTGCACTAATTTTGTAAGATTTTAGGCGAAAACTCGAATAACATTACTATAAATATCTGAAAACTATGTTTATCATTGGTATCGCAGGCGGAACAGGGTCAGGGAAGACCACTGTAGTACGCAAAATCATGGAGCGCCTTCCTAAAGGTGAAGTTGGCATAATCTCTCAAGATTCCTATTACAAAGACTCTAGTCACATCCCAGTTGAGGACCGTCAGAAGATCAACTTCGACGAGCCGGCGGCGTTCGACTGGAACTTGCTGCTCGAGCACCTGAAGATGCTCAAGAAGGGCGAGTCGATAGAAATGCCCACCTACAGCTACCTCACCTGCACCCGCCAAGAAGAGACAGTACACATGGACCCACACGACGTGGTGCTCATCGAGGGCATCTTGGTGATGAGCGACCCACGCTTGCGCAAGATGATGGACATCAAGGTGTTTGTCGATGCCGACGGCGATGACCGCCTCATCCGCGTCATCTCCCGCGACTGCATCGAGCGCGGCCGCACAGCGCAAGAAGTGATTGACCGCTACCAGCGTGTGCTCAAACCCATGCACCTGATGCACATCGAGCCTTGCAAGCGCTTTGTCGATATCATCGTACCCGAGGGAGGCCACAACGAAGTAGCCATCAACCTGGCACCGAAGGACTTCTTCGCCGTGAAGTTCGATGATTCGAAGTGGGTG
>CALDIG010000253.1 GCA_937904375.1 uncultured Prevotellaceae bacterium | reverse complement strand
GGCTATAAATTTCGGCGGATTTTAGGCGGGGCAGGAGGGATTTGCTGATGAGGAAATAGTCAATACGCCAGCCAACGTTGCGTTCGCGGGCGCGGGCGCGCACGTCATCGCCGAGCTGAAGCGCGCCAGCCCGAGCGAGGGGATGATCCGCGAGGACTTCCGTCCGGTCGAGCTGGCGCGCGAGCTCGTGGGCGCAGGTGCGGCGGCGCTCTCGGTGCTGTGCGAGCCGCATCGCTTCCTCGGCAGCGAGGAATACCTTCGCGCGGTGCGCGCGGACGTGGACATCCCCATCCTCTACAAGGACTTCGTCACGACGCGCTACCAGGTGGCCGCCGCGCGCGCCGCAGGCGCGGACGCCGTCCTGCTCATCGCGGCGGTACTCATCGAGAAGCGAACCGATTGGCCCACATGGGCTTATCTTCTTATTTACTTGATCCCTTACCTGATTGTGGGATGGGACACCATCAAGGAGGCCGGGGCGGCGCTCCTGCACGGAGAGGCCCTGGATGAGAACTTCCTGATGACCGTGGCGACGGTCGGAGCCCTCGTCATCGGCTTCCTGCCCGGAGCCCAGACCCAGTTCCCGGAGGCGGTGTTTGTGATGCTGTTCTTCCAGGTGGGCGAACTCTTTGAAGGCTATGCCGAGGGCAAGAGTCGAGAGAGCATAGCACACCTGATGGACATTCGCCCTGATGTTGCTAATGTGGAGCGCGATGGCGAAGTACTAACAGTAAATCCCGAGCAGGTGGCGGTAGGCGAAGTCATCGTCATCAAGCCGGGCGAGAAGATACCCCTCGACGGCGTGGTGGTGGAAGGCTCGACCTCTCTCAACACCGTGGCGCTCACCGGCGAGAGCGTGCCTCGTGATGCCAGCGTGGGCGACGAGGTGATTTCGGGCTGCGTGAACCTCTCGGGAGTGATAAAGGTGCGCGCCACCAAGAGCTTTGGCGAGAGCACGGTGGCGAAGATTATCGACCTCGTGGAGCATAGCGGTGACAAGAAGTCAAAAACCGAGACCTTTATCACACGTTTTGCACGTATCTACACCCCCATCGTGGTGCTGGCGGCGGTGCTGCTGGCGGTAGTGCCTCTGCTCTTTGGCGGGGCGTTCTCCACATGGCTCTACCGCGCCCTGATGTTCCTGATTGTGTCGTGTCCCTGCGCGCTGGTAATCAGCGTGCCGCTGGCGTTCTTTGGCGGCATAGGCGGCGCGTCACGCCAGGGCATCCTCGTTAAAGGGGCGAGCTATATCGACGTGCTGGCGCAGGTCGAGACGGTGGTCTTCGACAAAACCGGCACGCTCACGCACGGGCAGTTTGAGGTCTCGACAGTACATCCCGACACCTGCGACGAGCACCAGCTGCTGCACCTTGCCGCACATGTCGAGCATTATTCTTCTCACCCCATTGGAGCGGCTCTGCGCGACGCCTTCCCCGACGAGGCGACCGACGGATGCACCGTGACCTATGTGGAGGAAGTTGCCGGACAAGGCGTCAGGGCTACCGTCGATGGCAAGGTGGTGTGCGTGGGCAACACGCGCATGATGGATGCCATGGGAGCGCAATGGCACGACTGCTCACACATCGGCACGATAATCCACGTGGCGATTGACGGCGATTATGCGGGTCACATCGTCATCAACGACAAGATAAAGGAGGAGAGCCGCCAAGCGATTGACCTCATGAAAGCTGCTGGCGTGCGGCGCATCGTCATGCTCACGGGCGACCGCCGCGAGGTGGCGCAGGATGTGGCTTCCAAACTTGGAATCGTAGAGCATTATGCCCATCTCATGCCTGCCGACAAGGTGGCGCATGTCGAGAAGCTGCTCGGCGAGAAGACTCAAGGCAAGGCGCTAGCCTTCGTGGGCGACGGCATCAACGACGCGCCAGTGCTCGCACGTGCCGACGTGGGAATCGCCATGGGCGGACTGGGCAGCGACGCCGCCATCGAGGCTGCCGACGTGGTGCTGATGGACGACAAGCCCACAAAAATCGCACGAGCCATCAAGATCGCGCGCCGCACCCTAGGCATCGCACGACAGAATGTGTGGTTCGCGATTGGGGTGAAGTTGGCGGTGCTCGTCCTTGCCTCCTTGGGCATCGCCACAATGTGGATGGCAGTCTTCGCCGACGTGGGCGTCACCGTCCTCGCCGTCCTCAACTCCATGCGAGCCCTTCGTTCAATGCATAATTCACAATGAGGCTGCGCCTTCGTTAAATACATAATGCACAATGCATAATTGCGCTATTGCCCATTAAACATAAGAGCATAACACACATAAGAACATAATTATATCAAACACAAAATTTTGTTTTTTACGGCATAAGCGACACAGTTATATAAAACAACAAACTAACAACAAGCACAACAGCTTATATTAGTCGCCCCTCTCTTTTGTTTAGGTTGTTGGAAAGTTGTAATAATTGTTTGATATTGTTGGGTATTTTTCTGCCTGTGATGGGGCGTTATCTGAAATCTTTGTGTTATCTTTGCAATCCATTTAAACCATTAATCATGAAACTACGACATTTTATTTTACTCTTAGCGACAGTTTTTGCTCTGACTGGCAAAGCCCAGGTCACCAATGTTTTTGAAGTTAGCACCATGGAGTTCAGCCGTGACAGTGAGCACTGGCAGCAAGTCTCCATTCCCCACGACTGGGCTATCAGCGGTCCCTTCGACAAGAAATGGGACCTGCAGGTGGTCGCCATCAAGGAGAACGGCGAGGACACTGAGACCGAGCATAGCGGACGCTCGGGCGCCCTGCCCTGGATAGGAGAAGGTTTTTACAGGACAACGGTCACACTGCCCGCACTCCCCGCTCGCGCCGAGCTGCTTTTTGACGGCGCCATGAGCGAACCGATAATATATCTCGACGGCAAGGAGATAGGGCGATGGGCATACGGCTACAACGCCTTCCGAGTGGATTTGACGCCATATCTATCAGAACAGCCGAGAGACGCAAAACTCGAGATACACCTCAAGAACGTGGAGGAGAGCAGCCGCTGGTACCCCGGTGCGGGCATCTTCCGCCCCGTGAAGCTCATCACCAGCGGACGGGTGGCATTCGACACGTGGGGGCATGACATCCACACCATGAAGGTGGAGAACGACACTGCGTGGGTCGCCGTGAACTCCACGCTCAACGGCTGCGTGGCAGGTGACCACCCCGTTGTCACTGTGGAGATCACCGACCGTGAGGGCAACGTCGTTGCCGAGACGCAGCGCCGCATCGCCGCCGACGGGCACTGCCGCATGGAGCTGATGATGCCTCACGCCAACTTGTGGTCGCCCGAGTCGCCTTATCTTTATAAGGTCCACACCACGGTAGCTCTCAACGACGAAATAGTAGATGAGCGCACCGACAACCTGGGCGTGCGCACTGTGGCGTTCAGCAAGGAGCACGGCTTCCAGCTCAATGGCGTGACACGCAAGTTCAAGGGCGTGTGTCTGCACCACGACCTCGGTCCGCTTGGCGCCGCCGCAAGCAAAGCCGCTCTTGCCCGCCAAATCAAGATAATGAAAGACATGGGTGCCGACGCCATACGCACCTCACACAATATGCCCTCCACATGGCAGATGGAGCTGTGCGACAGCCTCGGCATGATGGTGATGGCCGAGAGCTTCGACTGCTGGAAAGACCCAAAGGTGAAAAACGGCTATAACCGCTTCTGGGACGAGTGGTGGAAAAAGGACATCTATAACCTCATCATGAACCACCGCAACCACCCCAGCATCGTGCTGTGGAGCGTGGGCAACGAGATTCCCGAGCAGTGGAAGGAGGAAGGCGCCGAGCGATATGCCGCGCTGGTGCGCTGGTGCCACTCCCTCGACCCCACACGCATGGTGACCTGCGGCATGGACAACCCCGACGCCGACATAAAATGCGGCTTCGCCCAGCAAGCCGACGTGCTGGGCTTCAACTACCGCACTCACCGATATGAGGACTGCATCAAGCTGCTGCCGCAAGGCTTCGTGCTGGGCAGCGAGACCGCCTCTACACTGAGCAGCCGTGGCGAGTATTTCTTCCCCGACACCTGCGCCACCATGCTCGAGCATGACAACGGCCAGTGCTCTAGCTACGACACCGAATACTGCTGGTGGAGCAACCTCCCCGATGACGACTGGCGGCTGCAAGACGACTTCGACTGGACTGTTGGGGAGTTTGTGTGGACGGGATTTGACTACCTGGGCGAGCCCACGCCCTACGACGCCTACTGGCCCTCGCGCAGCAGCTACTTCGGCATCGTCGATCTCGCCGGGCTGCCCAAAGACCGCTACTACCTCTACCGCAGCCATTGGAACAAGGATAGCCACACCATCCACCTGCTGCCACATTGGACATGGCCCGACCGCAAGGGCAAGGTGACACCAGTGTATTGCTACACCGACTACCCTACCGCCGAACTCTTTGTCAACGGCAAGAGTCAGGGCAAGATAACAAAAGACCCAAGCACGCGCCTCGACCGCTACCGCCTGCGCTGGCGCGACGTGGTGTATGAGCCTGGAGAGATAAAAGTGGTGGTCTATGACGAGAACGGCAAGAAGGCGGGAGAGAAAACCGTGAAGACCGCCGGCAAGCCTCACCGCCTGCAACTCGACGCCGACCGCTCCACGCTCCACGCCGACGGCAACGACCTCGCCTTCATCACTGTGAGCCTTATCGACAAGAACGGCACTCTGCTGCCCGATGCCGACGATGAGCTGCAATTTGCGGTGGAGGGTGCCGGCACCTTCCGCGGCGTGTGCAACGGCGACGCCACCTCAGTGCAAGTGATGACCGAGCCAGTGATGAAGCTCTTCCACGGCCAACTGGTGGTGGTGGTGCAAGCCGACAAGACCCCAGGCGACATCACCCTGCGAGTGAAAGGCAAGAAAGGCTACCTCAACCGCACGATAAAGATTAAGGCTAAGTGATAAGTGTTAAGTGTTAAGTGATAAGTGATAAGTGATAAGTGTTAAGTGTTAAGTGTTAAGTGTTAAGTGTTAAGTGTTAAGTGTTAAGTGTTAAGTATGTTGCGATGCCATCGCAACATACATAGGTAACAAGTTAAAGAAAAAAATTAAAAAAAATGAAGAAAGCGATAAGACTTCTGTGCCTCTCATTAGCACTGCTATTGTCGATGACAATAGTTCACGCCCAGGATTTCAACAAGCATTTTGTTGACTCCACGCTGCGCATCGATTATATACTGAGCGGTGATGTGAACAGCCAGCACATCGCGCTAGAGGGCATGAGCCGCATGCCGGGATGGCACGGCAAGCACCAGCGGCTCACCGAGATTCCCGTGCACGGCGCCGCCACGATAGAGATGCGGCTTGCCGCCACTGGCGAGATGATATATCTGCACACCTTCAGCACCCTGTTCCAAGAGTGGCTCGACCTCGACGATGCTCACCTCGCCCCCAAAGCCTTTGAGTGCGTGGAGCTGCTGCCCATGCCCCGCGACTCGGTGGTGGTGACAGTGAACCTCTACAACCACCGCCACGAGGTAAGGGCGACCATCAACCACAAGGTCTATCCCACAGATGCCACAATAGTCCACAAAGGCGAGACCGATGTTCCGCAATATGTAGTCCTGAACAAAGCGGCTGACCCCGAGCGCGCCATCAACATCGCACTGGTAGCCGAGGGATATACCCTAGAGCAGATGCAGGACTTCCTCAACGACTGCCAGAAAGGCGTGGAGGGGCTGTTCGGCTTTGAGCCGTTCAAGGCGATGCGCCACCGCTTCAACGTGATTGCCGTGCTCACGCCGTCGCGCGACAGCGGACCGTCAATTCCCAGCGAGGGAGTGTGGCACAACACCGCCATAGGCTCCAGTTTCGACACCTTCGGCATTCCCCGCTACCTCACCACGTTGCGCATCAAGCAGATGCATGATGCCCTTGCCGGCACGCCCTACGAGCACATCATCGTGATGGTCAATACCGACCGCTACGGTGGCGGTGGCATCTACAACACCCTCAACCTATTGATGACCAAGCACAAACTCTTCATTGAGGTGCTGGTGCATGAGTTCGGGCACTCGTTTGCATGTCTCGCCGACGAGTATGCCTACGAAGGCGAGGAACCCAACGACTTCCCTCTCAACATCGAACCCTGGCCTAAGAACATAACCACACTCACTGAATTCGGCGCGAAGTGGCAGGACCTGATGCCCAGCGACGATGCCACAATCAGCATCACCGATGACAAGAACCTCGACACCAAGACAATTGGTCTCTACGAGGGCGCAGGATGCGTGCTACACGGTGTTTACCGCCCTACCCCAAACTGCATGATGAAAACCCTCAAAATACCCGAGTTCTGCCCCGTATGCTCCCGAGCGATACAACAGCTCATTGATTTCTATACTAAATGAAGAAAACAAGAGGACAAGAGGACAAGAGAACAAGAGAACAAGGCAATAGTTGCTAGTAATTGTTTGATTAAATGAAGAGACTACTACTGTTTATTATAGGAAGCCTGGCAATGCTCACCAGCTATGCCATCGATATCGACTACAGCAACAACAGCATACTCGCGGCAGGTATCAGGCTGGGGTCGTCGCTATACCCCTCGTTCGACGCTGAAATCGACCTTGAATACCGCCCATTTCGATATATTGGCGCCAATGTGGGTCTGATGCTCATTATGCCCATTAACCGAAGCGAAGATGTCGTAAAAGAGCTACCAGTTATAGACGACGTGACAAAAGAACTCAAAAATTACAAAGAGACGTCATACGGAACAGCAGTAAGGGCTGGCATATTATTCACCACACCAGCAGTGATGCTCAGCAAAGGAGAGATGGGGCTATCGCTAAGATTCTCGCCAGGCATCATAATGCCTTTCCCCACCAACAAAAGAGTTAAGGTGCTCAACACTGAAACGATAACCGATGTTTACGAGGGTATTGAGTATTCTTACACAAAGAAATCTGACGAGTATTTCGACAACTCCGGAGCAAAATTCTGCTACTGGTACGGGCGAGCCGAACTGGTGCTGGAATATGAGGAGAACTGGGAGTTCACCTTAGGATACACCTACAGCAACTTCGACCTCTACGGCGGCAGCCGCAACATCGAGATTAACGGCGCACCAATCGTGGTTGCCGACAAGAAACCTCTGCAAAACATCATATTAGGCCTCACCTATAAGTTCTGAGCTTGAAATCGAATTTTCGAACAATCGAGCATTCGATTATTCGAGCATTCGAGCAATCGAGTAATTGAATAACGATTATTATAATGAGAGAATTCACTGAGATACAGCGGCGTGAGCTGGAGAAGATGATGAGTGGCAAGCCTTACGACGCGAGCGACAACACCGAGCTGCTCGACATCCTGCAAGAGACACAGGAAATGTGCCGCGACTACAACAACCTGCGACCTTCGCACCAAGCCGAGAAAGACGCACTCATCAAGCGCATTCTCGGCAAGACGGGTGAGCGCATTAAAGTTATTCAACCCTTCTTCTGCGACTACGGCTTCAACATCGAGGTGGGAGAAGACTTCTTTGCCAACACCAATATGATAATCCTTGATGAGGCACGGGTGACATTCGGCGACCATGTGTTCATTGGTCCAAATTGCTCGTTCTACACCCCCTGCCACCCTATCGATGCCGAGAGCCGCAACGCCGGCAAACAGTGGTCTCTGCCCATCAAGGTGGGCAACAACGTGTGGTTGGGAGGCAACGTCACGGTATGTCCGGGAGTGACCATAGGCGATGGCACAGTGATAGGCGCTGGCAGCGTCGTCACCCACGACATCCCCGCTGGCGTTCTCGCCGCAGGCAACCCCTGTCGAGTAATAAAAACTATTAAAAACAACTGATTTTTCTGATTATTCTGAAAAAATAATTGTTTGAAATTGTTAGCAATTGTTTGATAAAAAATGCTCTACATCCTTGTTGCTCTTGTGTTAGGATTCTGCACACCGCTGCAGACGGCTGCCAACTCCCGCATGCGCCAACTTGTGAGCTCGGCGCCACTGGCTACGCTCATCTCTTTTGCAGTGTCAACCATAGTGCTAGTCATCGTCGCACTATTTGCCTCCATTACCCTGATTCCCTCGCAACAGTCGTTCCATGACGCGCCCTGGTGGAGCTGGTTCATTGGCGTAATTCCACTCATCACCATTACCATCGCGATTCATCTCTTCAGGGAGATAGGCCAACTCCAGGCAATGGTAATTCCCATGTTCAGCCAACTGATTTTCAGTCTGTGCATCGACCACTTTGGGTGGTTTGGAGCAAGAGTGATGCCCATGAACTGGCAACGCGCAGTTGGCGCCGTGCTGCTGATTGTGGGCGTGACAATGGTGGTAATTATCCCTCGACTGAAGACAAACAACTCCACCGCCGATAATGGCGGTCTCCGTCAAGTGATGTGGCAACTGGCAGCAGTGCTCTCGGGCTGCCTCTCGGCTGTCGTTGGAGCCATTCTCGCCTCTTTGGGGCAGGTGATTGGCTCGGCAATCCAGGCGACCACAGTGCTCTTTGCCATCGCCACAGGAGTGATGATAGTCTTCTGCTGTCTCAACGGCAGCGTGATAAAGGTGAGAAAGGCGTTCACCACCAATGCCCCGTGGTGGATGTGGACGGGAGGCATCCTGGGTGCTTTAATCGTCTATGGAAACGCTTGGCTCATACCCATGATTGGCGTGAGCGTCTTTATGATGACACTCCTCATCGGCCAGCTCCTACTCAGCCTCCTTATGGAGCGACACGGCTGGCTCGGTGCCCCAAAGAAACAGATCTCCTGGACCCAATTCGCTGGCATCCTAATCATGCTCGCAGGCATCTTCCTGATAAAGTTCTAATTCCCAATCAACCGCCATCCCAGCGACCGTGATGTCCAAGTAGTCGGCGACACCGTCGCCGAAAAAGTTCCTTCCTAAAAACGGCAAAGGAGTGACTGTCACGTCACTCCCTTGCATGATTTTTTACCAGAAGGTCATTATATCATTGAGAAGACATCACCCAGTGATGTCGTGATATTGCTCAAGCTTGTGTAGATACAACTGATGAGACCTATTAGGATGATGCCGAGGGTGCAGATTATTAACCCTGCTTTCTCGGTCCAGTGCGACTTGAGGGTTGGTATCGCGCACTCGTCCTGGCGGATGAACATCGCCTTAACCACCAGCAAGTAGTAGTAGAGCGAGATGATGGTGTTGATTAACGCAATCAAGACGAGAACGTAGATTGCCACACTGCCCGTTTGAGCCGCTCCCACAAAGATGAAGAACTTGCTGAAGAAGCCCGCGAATGGAGGAATACCTCCCAGCGAAAACATTGCGAGCATCATCACGAAGGCTAGCCACGGATTGGTCTTGAACAAGCCGTTGTAGTCGTCGGTTGTCACCTTGCCAGTATAGCGCTCTATCACGGCAATCACGCCGAAGGCGGCGAGGTTGCTGAAGATGTAAACCAAGATGTAGTACATCATCGACGCCATTCCCACGGCATTGGCGGCTATCACGCCGAGCATGATGTAGCCAGCCTGTGAGATTGACGAGAACGCCAAGAAGCGCTTTAGGTTGCGCTGGCGGATGGCGAAGAGGTTACCCACGGTGATGGTTATGATAATCACTGCATAGAGCATCCACTGCCACACGTCGGCGTAGGCAGAGCCAAACACCTGCACCAAGATGATGAAGAAGGCGAAAGCCGCCGAACCCTTGCTGATTACCGACAGATAGCTGGTAACCATAGTTGGCGCGCCCTGATATACGTCGGCAGTCCACAGGTGGAACGGCACGAGCGAGAGTTTGAATCCCACACCGGCAATGAAGAACGCCAGAGCAAGGATGAGCAACAATGAGGGCTCTCCCACCAGATAGGTCGCCAACTGGTTGAAATAGAGGTTTCCACCCGAGAGGGCATACACAAACGAGAGTCCCATCAGCATGATTGCCGACGAGAACACCGCCGTGAGCACATATTTTGCGGCTGCCTCATGGCTCTCGTAGTGCTTCTTCTCGAAAGCCACAAGAGTTGCCAATGGCAGCGAGGCGGTCTCTAGACCGATGACAAACAGCAGGAAGTGGCGTGCCGAAATCATCAGGTACATGCCAAAGAGGGTGAGCAGGATAAGCTCATAGAACTCGCCGCGACGAATCGCCACGAAGTCGCTGTTAGCCCATTTCACCGCCTGCAGCAGCACAATGAAAGTGCCAATGTTGAGGATGTTCTTGATAGCCCAGGTGGCTTTGTCGGCCTGGAACATGTCGCCAAATATCAAACCTTCCTTGACTGGCAGGAATCCTAATATCATATAGATGCCAAACGCGATGGTCGCAAACAATGGCAACCCCTTCTGCGTCGATTTAGGCATGAAAGTGTCATATAAGAATACGAGCAAGAACACTGCAAGCAGTCCTAACTCTTGAGGCATCATTAAAAACTGAGAATAATCTAGATTCATAATTATATCTTATCTTTTTTAATTCTACACTATTATTACATAACACTTGTCAAAGCCTTCACCACAGGATCGAAGCTGTCGCGGATGATGTTGATGAAGAAATTGGGGAAACAGCCGATGATTGCCACTGCAATAATGAGAGTAGCTGTGGAAATACGCTCGGTGGGCTCGGCATCGGTGAGAGTGCGGTGATGCTCGTTCTGCACAGCGCCATAGAGCAGCTTGCCCACAACGCGCAGGATATAGACCGCTGTGATGACAATCGATGTAGTAGCGGCGATGGTGAGCACGCGGTGGAACATATCGGTGTGCTCAAACGAGCCTACAAATATCGTCATCTCGGCAACGAAGCCGCTCAAACCTGGCAAACCTAACGAGGCGAAACCGGCAATCACATATCCCACGCCCAAGTAAGGCATGATGTGCATCAAGCCGCCCATCTCGCGGATGTCGCGGGTGTGGGTGCGGCCGTAAATCATACCGATGAGGGCGAAGAACAAGGCTGTCATCAGTCCGTGTGAGAGCATCTGGAGCACAGCACCAGTCATAGCAGTGCTGTTGAACATCAAGATTGCGAAGAGCACCATACCGCAGTGGCTAACCGACGAGTAAGCGTTGATGTACTTGAGGTCGGTCTGAACACACGCGCTGAAGGCGCCATACACGATGCTGATGCCTGTCAAGGTCAAGAATATCCATCCCATCTGCTGGGCAGCGAAAGGCATGAGGTAGATGGCGATGCGGAAGCAGCCATAACCTCCTAGCTTCATCAGCACGCCAGCATGGAGCATCGACACCGCAGTGGGCGCGCTGGCATGACCGTCGGGCGACCAAGTGTGGAACGGGAACATCGCTCCCAGCACACCAAATCCCACGAAGGTGAGCGGGAATAGGTAATACTGCCAATCGTGAGGAATGGCGTCGTTCTTCGCTATCTCAAGCAGGTTCATTGTGAGAGGCTGACCCTCGGGAGAGGAATGGAAGTAGATGCCAATGATACCCAGCATCAGGAACGCCGAGCCACCCATCAGCATGAGGGTGAGCTTCATGGCGCTATAGGTCTTGTTACCACTACCCCACACGCCAATGAGCAGGTACATCGGAATCAGTGCCACCTCATAGAACATGAACATGGTGAAGAGGTCCACGCTGATGAAGAAGCCAAACACACCCGTCGAGAGGAGGAAGAACCACAAGAAGAACTGTTTGGGCAGCGGATCCATCTTCCACGACGCGAAGACACCAGCAAAGACGATAAACGCCGAGAGAAGTATCATCACCACCGAGACGCCATCCACGCCTAATGCGAGTTTGATGTTTAGAGGTTCATACCAAGTTACACTTGTCTGCAATATCATGTCATCGGTGTTGCCCAATGAACGTGCCTTGAGGAAGATATACACAAGATATATAGCCATAGCCACCAATGCTGTGGCGCCTGTCACGGCAACGGCTCTAATCGCATCGATGCCCTTGTTCTTGGTCAGCGCCAGGCCGGCAAGAGTAAGCACGGGGATTATCACGAAATAAATAAGTATATTAGAAAATATTTCCATAATCTTTACTGTTATTTAGAACCGTTGATTAAATGCCAAGAATCACGACACCAGTGACGGCTGCCAGCAGCAAGGCACCAATGATATAATAGGAGACATAACCCTGCACACTTCCCGACTGCATCTTGCGGATGCCGTAGGAGGCACTGTTGGTTACATTGCCCATGAGATTGAAGAAACCGTCGATGATTGTGCGGTCAAACCAAGCAATGGGCTTGCTGATACCCTGGAAGATAATCTTGTGGGTAATGAACTGGTAAAGCTCGTCCATATAGAAACGCTTGTAGCTTGCAGTCCACAAGCCCTTGAACATCGTAGCCAGTTTGTCGGGAAGCGGATTCTCCTTCCAGTACATCACTGTTGCTAGTCCAATACCTACTAGAGCTATACCCACGCTCACTCCTGCAATCTGCCAGTTCATGTGAGTCTCAAGTGCATGACCGTTCCAAGTGACGAGGTCGCCGAAGGGCACAAATCCTGCCACACATGAGATGAGCGCCAGCACAATCAACGGCACTGTCATAGTCCAGGGTTGGTCTTTTGGAGCGTGCTCGCCATGAACCTCATGTTTCTTCCAGAAGAAAATGAGGTAGTAGATGCGGAACATGTAGAACGCTGTCATACCGGCAACCATGCTCATCCACAAGCCCCAACCTAAGCCCTTCTCATAGCAAGCTACGAGAATCTCGTCCTTACTGAAGAAGCCGGCAAAGGGAGGAATACCCGCAATCGCCAAACATCCAATAAGGAAAGCGAAGCTGGTGATGGGCATATACTTGTGCAGACCGTGCATCTTGCTGTTCTCGTTGCTGTGAACGGCATGGATAATGGCACCGGCGCACAGGAAGAGCAACGCCTTGAACATAGCGTGAGTGAACAGGTGGAACATCGACGCCATGTAGCCGAGTCCTGCCTCATGACCGCCTATTAGCTGACCCTGAGCTGAGCTAACGGCAAGCGAGGTCATCATGAAGGCAATCTGGGAGATGGTAGAGAACGCCAGCGCGCGCTTGATGTCGCTCTGGGTGCAGGCTATCGCCGCAGCATAGAAAGCGGTGAACGCTCCCACCACGCAGATGATGTCCATCGCGCCCTGCTCCAGCACATAGAGCGGGAACAAGCGGGCCACCAGGAACACACCAGCCACAACCATTGTGGCGGCATGGATA